>JALYQW010000082.1 GCA_030855635.1 Bacteroidota bacterium
ATAATTGTTTCAGAAGAAACCGGAGCCATATCACTGGCTAAGGATGGTGAGCTAAAAGCCAATCTCGCACCTGAAGAACTCGATAAAATTCTTTCCAGGGAACTGTAATTATTTTTGAGGCCGTAGCGACGGATCCATTTGATAGGATTTTTCCAGGTAACTGTTCGCATTGGTTTGGTCTCCTTTGAACCGGTATGTCATACCGATAAAATAATACGCCTGCGCATAATTCGGATCCCATTTCACAGCCTGGAAAAGACTGTTTAGCGCATTATCATATTGCTGCATCATTCCATATGCGCTGCCTGCATTCGCATGTGCTTCGGAGTATCTTGGGTCAAGTTGGGTGGCTTTAAGGAAGGCCTGGAGTGCTTCAGGATATTGCTGCCTTGCGAAATAAACAGTTCCAATATTATTATGGATAGTTGGGTAGCCCGGGTTTAAGTTCAGTGCCCGCTGATAAGAAACCATGGCACTATCGTTATTGGCCAGTTTAAAATAAGCAACTCCCATTTGCGTGTGTGCATCGGCAAACCCCGGGTAAATTTCAATTGATTTCTTTAGTTCGCTGATGCCGCGCTGCAATGTCTGATTTTTTTCATTTTCACTTTTACCCTCCCAGGCCTCCGGCTTTACTAAATAATTTCCCAGGTAATAATGGGTTCGGGTACTGTTTGGAGAGAGCAACACATCATTCGAATAGAGCGTATAGTTATTTTTCCAAACCGGATTTCGGGATATGGTTTTCAATGAAAATCCCGCTACAAAAATCACCAGTAAACCTGCTACTATTTTATTTTTCCATAGCATATCCGGAAATTTATGTGGGATAGATTCGTTTATGACTCTTCCTGCCATCAGGATTAACAAAGCTACGCCAAAGCAAAATCCAAACGATGGGGCATATAAAAATCGTTCGCCCATAGAGGAACCAATTGTTATAAACAAATTGGAAGAAATAGAAAGCGTTATCAGGTAAAAAAGGATGGCAAAAGAAAAAAGATTTTTAGATTTAAGCTTGATTATAGCGAACACCAGCAGCGCGGTATAAACCAATGCAGCCACCAGGAATCCAATATCCCCTGCTCCTGCTAAGGGTATTTGATTAAAGGAGTAATCGAATACCAGTGGATGAGGAAAAATAAGGATTTTTAAGTAAAGTCCGAGTATCAAAACCGTGGTCGCAAAGCGCGTAACAGGATCCTTTGCTGCAACAAGGAGGTTATCAGCTACCGAAACTGATTCCGGAGTATTTTCTCCAAGCACGGCCATTCGGATTAAAAGGAAAAGTAGTGTTACTAATCCCAAGGGGATCATTTTTTTGAAAATCACGGACAGTTTTTCTTCCGTAAAAAACCATCCTGCCAAAGGGAAAACAGCCAGGAATGTGATGGTAGATTCTTTGCAAAGAAAACCTGTGAAAAAAATCAAGGCTGCGATGACCATATGCTTGTTTTTCCCGTTTCTCAGAGCCAGGATGTATTGGTCGAGGGCCATAAATGAAAACAGGAATGCCAGAATTTCATCACGGCTTTTTATGTTGGCAACAACTTCGGTATGCACCGGATGCGCGATAAAAAGTGCTGTGGTTATGAAAGCCAGTAAAACATTTCCTCCCGTAATTCTGATCAATCCGAAAAAAAGCACCCATCCTGTTAAAGCGTAAAAAAATACATTCATTAAATGCCCGGGAAATGCGTCACCCGGACTCAGGCTCCACTCTATGGCATACATGGCTTTTACTAGCGGACGGTAAAGATTATCATCCGTAAAGTAATAACCGTAACGATAACTTGTTTTAAAGATTTCAGGTATGGCACTCACCCCCTGCTTGGTTAACCGGTTTTCAAGAATTACCGAATAATCATCCAGAACAAAATCATGGTTCAGTGTATTGCCATATAATACAACAGCCAGAAGTGTTAAGATAAATGCAGGCAGCAGGTAATTAAGTTTCCGGGTTGCCGTAATGGTGGATTTTGCCGGAGTGGGTTGGTTAAATTTATCTTTGCGGGTTAACTTTTTTTTCTCCATAACCACAGGCTTGCAGAGTTACTTGCTTACAGAAACAGATGTAGTATCGGTGTCGCCCGACAACTGCTGTTCGTTGTTCTCGAATCCCCGAATCAGTTCTTCTGGGGTTTTACCCAGGTGTTCCAGTGAAAAACTCACATCTCCTGCAATAGGATGATCGGGGTAAGTTTTTATAAAAGCTTCGTAATAGGGCCTTGCTTTCACAGGATCGCCAACCTGGTTCTCATAAATAAATCCCTGCAGGAACAATGCATATGGTGTGTTACTGTGTTCGGGGTAGTCGCTGATCATACGGCCAAAAAGCTGCACGGCCTGGTGTGTTTCGTTTATTTTGGATGAAATATCACCCGCCTTAAAAAGATACATCGCACTTGCTGTATCCTTTGGATAGGTGTCGACATAACTTATGTAAAGACCGATAATCTCATTCGCTTTTGCTACATCAGGACGCATGGTGGAATCACTGTAAAGCGCTTTTTCTTTACTGGTAATTTCATTTGCCAGTTTCTGCTGTGAAGAAGAACAGGCAACAAAAAGCATTGCGAACATCAGCAGCACCAGGGACAGATTTTTTTTAGTTGACATATTTATTTTTGGTTTTTTAATTTTAATCCTTAAAGGGTGATCCGGGTTCTTTTGCAAGGTGCCTGTATACAAGTTTGTCCACTAATGTGGGAAAAAATTTATTCAGGAATACCGTTAATTTGCCATTCATGGTAAGAACAAGGTCGCGTTTACGGTGTTTAACAGCATTAAAAATATGATCAGCCACTACGGTTGCTGTCATCATAGAATGCTCATCGCGTGGAGATTCTTTTTGTGGCAGGCCTTCAGGTCCCAGCGCTTCATTTCGAATACCGGATGAAGTGAAACCGGGACAAGCAATTAAAACATGAAGACGCGAATTCATATTCTCACTTCGTATTGTTTCAAGGAAACCTTCCATCGCAAATTTAGAAGCCGAATATGCTGATCGTCCGGGTAACCCTTTTTTTCCGGCAATGGAAGAAATACCCACTACTGAACCTTTCGACGTTAACAGATACGGTAATGCCAGTTTTGTGCAGTAAACTGTTCCCCAGAAATTAGTTTTCATTACCTGTTGCAAAACTTCCACTTTGGTGTCGGAAAGCATTCCTCGCATAGAAATGCCGGCATTATTAATAAGGATATCAATGTTGCCAAAATGCTGCACTGTTTCAGAAATTATTTTTTCACAATCGGTATAAATGCCAACATCTGCAGGAATTGAAAGTACCTGAGGAGTGATTTCAAGCAGTTCAGCAGCAGTTTTCTGAAGTTTTTCAATATTGCGACCTACAATTACAACATTTGCTCCCTCTTTGGCAAATCTTATTGCACATGCTTTTCCTATTCCTGACGATCCTCCGGTGATAATAACGGTTTTACCTTTCAAAACGGGTTGACTTTAAGTTCACAAATTTAGCAAAATATGGTACTTTCGCGCATCATGAATTTGAAAGAAGTTAGTTCTGATGAAGATAAGCGGGAATTCCTTGAATTTCCTCCCCGCCTCTACCACAACAACCCTCATTTTATCCGTCCGCTTGATAAGGATGTAGCGCAAGTTTTTGATCCTAAAAAAAATAAGGCATTTCGTCATGGAGAACTGATCAGGTGGCTGTTGCTGAATGATTCAGGTATAACCGTTGGCCGGATGGCGGCGTTTGTAAACAGGAAAACTGCTGCGAAAAACGATCAGCCAACAGGCGGGTTTGGCTTTTTTGAGTGTATTGATGACCAACGGGCTGCAAATATGTTATTTGATGCCGGTGTGGAATGGCTCAAGCAAAGGAAGATGGAGGCTGTTGATGGGCCAGTTAATTTTGGGGAACGCGACAGATGGTGGGGATTGTTGGTAGATGGTTTTTATGAACCCGTTTATTGCATGAATTACAATCCACCTTATTATCGTCAGCTGTTTGAAAATTATGGCTTTAAAACCTACTTTGAACAATGGTGTTTTTCATTGGTGGTAAAAGATAAGGTAGATGATAAGTATGAAGAGGCCTATAACAGGTTGCGTAGCGTAGGAGCGTATACAGCTGAGCACATACAAAAGAACAAGCTGGAAAAATATGCAGCTGACTTTACCACAATATATAACAAAGCATGGTCAAAACATGGTGGTGGTAAGGATATTACTTATGATCAAGCGTTGCAGATCTTTAAAAAGATGAAACCGGTTATGGACGAAGAACTGGTATGGTTTGCTTATTATCATGGAGAACCTGTTGGCGCGTGGTTAAATCTTCCTGAATTAAACCAATATTTCAAGTATATGAATGGTAAGTTTGGACTTTTTGAAAAAGTAAAATTTCTGTGGTTGAAATTCAGAAGAGTCAATCATCGGTTTTTCGGAATTGTATTCGGTGTGGTTCCTGAACACCAGGGTAAAGGTGTCGAAGGATTAATTATCTGGTCAGGAGGATTGGCCATTCGCAAAAGTAAGCGTTACGATTCTATGGAATTGCAATGGATTGGTGATTTCAATCCGAAAATGGTAGCCATTGCCCGTTCACTTGGAACCAAACAATGCAGAACTTTGATCACCTACCGGAAATTATTTGATCCTCACAAACCTTTTGAGCGCCATAAAATCATCATTTAGGCAATTTAAATTTCTGATTACCAGCACCTTTAAATTAATGTTAATAAATTTGACCCAAGCCGTTTGTATACTGCGATGATGTTGCTATTTTTGCACCCTCGTTTGGCTTACTTGCCAAAAACCTAATATCCGATTCCGTAGCTCAGCTGGTAGAGCATTACACTTTTAATGTAGTGGTCCTGGGTTCGAATCCCAGCGGGATCACAAAAATGGCGAATTCTGCAAGTAGAGAAGGCAGTAACGCAATAGGATGTTACAGACTGTTAAAATTGGGAGAATCTAAAAATTCTCCCAATTTTTTTTTAATTATCCTAAATTTTAACTTCTTTTACTAACCTTTTATTTTATTTAAATCAGATGAACAATTACATCATTGTATTTTTGCTCCTGGTTTGTTTCAAAATACCTAGCCACGCACAACAGAGTTTCAGAGTTCAATATGACAGTATCATTTTGGCCCCGGGGAATAGTTATGGGTTATCCAAATTTAAAGTGGTAAGGTGTGCCGACAATGGATATGGGATTTTTGAACAAACAACATTTCCTGGTGCACTTTGCTGGATAATAAAAACTGATTCTAATGGTGTAATCGAATGGAACAGGGAATTTCCGCTTTTCAACCCGGAATCTTCAGGACCTGCAGAAATTATAGCGACACCAGATACTGGTTTTTACCTGACCTCTTATGAAGAAAACACTATGTTTGGAGCATACCCCAAAACCTTTTTCTACAAAGTAAATAAGTTAGGAGAAATAACCAAAAACAACGTTACAGGTTGGGGAAACAGCACTTCGAGCTACTCCTTTGAATTTTTAAATGTGGAATTACCGGGCAATCATTTATATGCCAAATTCTTTCAGTATGATTATAACGGAACCAATGGACCCTGTTGTTATAACAACGGAGTTGTAATTTTTGATTCAGCATTTGCCATTCAGAAATCCATTGAATTTATAAACAATAATGTAACTGTCGAAAGAATTATGAAAATGGATGTTGTAAAATTTAACAATATTCCCTCAGGCTACATTTTTATGAGCCTTTCTGGATCCTCCGCCAATCATCATTTAACACTCAGCGACAGCAGTGGTGCAGTTTTATGGTCTAAGATCATTTCAATTGATATAAGAGATTCATATAAAATCTTTCAGCATGACAGCAGTTTTTATATCAGCGGAATACATTGGCCAGGTGCCAGCCAGAAGAAATCTTTTTTATATAAAATAAATTATTCAGGAAATATTGATTTTTTTAAAACCTTCGACACGCCTGATAAATTTACGATACATGATATTAATTTATATGACAGCACTTCACTTGCTTTGGCCGGAATTTTTAACAATTCACTAGGATATCCTCATGGTACCATGTTGATTTCGGATCTTGATGGAAATATCACCCAGGCGGTAGTATCAACTGATTCTCTTTATACAAACGCGTTTTTTGATCCGATCACGAAGGCATTTTTATTTACACGAAGTTATTCATCTGTTAATAAAACAGGGTTCCAGTTTGAAAAGGTATTTATTAATAATCCATCATGTAATTTTATACCCTTTACGCTGAATACGAAAGATACAGTTTTCACTGATTCAACTGGTAGTGTGACAATGCAACCTTTTCCTGTACCAATGAATGGAGCTATAAAAACCAGGACTGTTCCTATTTTAACAACATCATTTATTTGTTCTTCTGTAGGGATAAATGAAATGATCACAAATGACAACCCGGAATTTATCTTTTTCCCTAACCCAACAACGAGTGTTATAAATTTAAAAATTAATTCAATTCAAACCGAATGCAGGGTTAATATTTTTGACAACCTGGGGCAAACTATCTATTCAAAATTCCATGACTCAGAATCAATAGAAATTCCGATTTCTGCATGGAAAAAGGGAATATATTATGTAAGTGTAGTCATTAACCATACTGTTTTGTCGGAGAAGTTTATTGTGCAATAACTAATTGATAGGCCTATTTACTAAAAGCCCCCAAATACAGGGCTTTGGGTTTTATACTTTTTCTTAAATATAAACTCAATTATTTTATCACCACCCTCCCCTCCTTTTCAACAACGAATTCATTCTGAATTGCTTTACGAATCCCTTTATTCATCGCACTCTCAACATTCGATCCTGAACGTGCAAAGCCAAAGAGTCTTGATGCTTCACGAACCAAGTCGTTTGTAGGTAAACTAATCTGATGATTTAGAATTTCCCTAATGCAGTTAGCAATCTCTTCTGGCGGTAGAACATCCGCGTCTCTTTTTTGCCCAAGCTCTGTGGATACTCTGAAATGGAACTCACACTCTTTGTTGGGACAAATTTATTATATCCCTAACTCCTTACACTTGTACATTTGAGAAACAGTGAGATAAGAGCTATAACTACTTGACATTCTAACACTTTTAAATTATTTTACATAGTTCGG
>JALYQW010000089.1 GCA_030855635.1 Bacteroidota bacterium
CAGGGGTCAGGAAAGGTTTGCCCTGAAGTGTAGTGATTGGTGAGACTAAACACAATTCTGTTATAAACATTTTGGGTTGTAATCAATTCCAATATTAACCAATGAAACTTCTACTTCAGGGGTCAGGGAAGGTTTACCCGGCAGTGTAGTGATTGGTTAGATAAAGCACATTCGAATTTTGATTATGAAGAGCTGACCTCGTTTTAAAAAATCCTAAATTGTTTCCAGCAACACCTGTTTTATTTTTTGAAGATGTTCTTCTTTTTTTGCATTTCGCAATCTGATGGAAGTTTGTGTAAAATAATTATGGGAGGTTAAAAATTTAACCTGTAATTCATTCCATTCACGCAGATCCTTTACCAGGTTACGATGCCGGAATTCCATAAAAATATTATTTCCGGTGATGAAAAAATCATCGCGGCCCAGGTAATCAAGGTCGGCATCACAGATTATTTTTTCTAATAGGCTTTTGGGGTTCTGCGGAACACGTGTTGCCAGGATGATATCACAAATAGCTGCAATTTCATGGTCGTTGTATCCTGCAATTGGCAAAAAATCTTTTGCAATATCGCAACCAAGCATTTCATGATTATCGGCCTGGATCATAAATCCTGCATCATGAAAAAGTGCCGCCACCCGCAGCAATTCCATATCCGCATCGCTGATGTTCTCTGATTTTCCTATCATTTCAGCAGCCCCCACAACATCCAGTACATGGGGTACATTGTGATAGTATAGCGAGGGATCCAATTCCGTCTTCATCCTTTCCAGGATGTAATTAGCTGCCTGATCTGCCCTGCTCATAAAACTATTTTTGTGTGTCCCGAAAATTTACCGCTCTAAAATACTTGTTAATTTTATATTAAATCAGTGTTTGTTGAGATTCCGCAATACTTTATCACGCAGTTCCTGCGGCGTGTAGGGTTTCATCATGTAATCATCCATACCGCTCTCATAACAGGAGTCAATTTCCTCGCGTGTCACATTCGCAGTCATAGCACATACACGGATTGAACGTTTTTCACCCTCTAATTCCTTCCTGATAAACCGGGTGGTTTCATAACCATCCATACCCGGCATCTGAATATCCATAAAAATAAAACTATAATCGTTTTCTCGAAGTTTTTCAATTGCTGATTCACCGGATTCGGCCACTTCCACTTCCAATCCGGGAAATAAATCCATGAGTGTATCTACTGCAACCATCTGGTTGAACTCATTATCTTCGACAAGCAGGATTTTTTTACCGGCCACAGATTCCGCATCCCATGACGGGTCCAGCATTTCATCCTGGGGAGGTGGGCATGCAGTATAAGGAATTACAAAATAAAAAACAGATCCTTCCCCCGGGGTGCTGCTGACGAGAATTTGCCCTCCATGCATTTCAACAAGCTGTTTGGAAATAGTGAGGCCGAGCCCGGTACCGCCAAATTTCCTTGTGGTATCGGATGATGCCTGGCCAAAACTCTCAAAAATACGATCGATTTTGTCGGCAGGAATTCCAATTCCTGTATCACGAATGCTGAATTTCAGCGCGTATTCCAATTCTTCCCGATACTCAACACCCACATGTATGGTTACACTACCTTTTTCAGTAAACTTAATAGCATTACCGGCAAGGTTCATCAACACCTGGGTGATCCGCGTTTCATCGCCTGAAACATAATGCGGTACTTCCGGGTGTATGTCGGCAATCATTTTAATGCCTTTCTCGCCGGCTTTTAAACCCAGAATGGTATGTACATTCTGTATGGTGTTCACCAATCCGAACGGAACATCTTCCAAATCCATTTTTCCTGATTCAATTTTTGCGAGATCAAGAATATCATTAATAATAACAAGCAGGTTGCTTCCGCTGTTTCGTATCACTCCCAGGTATTTATCCTGCACATCGTTCAACGGTGTTTTGAGCAGCAGGTTGGTGAGCCCAACAATGGCATTCATGGGTGTGCGAATCTCATGACTCATATTCGCAAGAAACTGCTGACGGAATTTCTGCGTTTCAAGAAGGTTGTCCCTGGTTTCAGAAAGTTCCTTATTGGTATCTCTGAGTGCATCCAACGCCAGGTGCAATTCACTGGTTCGTTCGTTTACCAGCTCCTCCAACCGGGCTTCGCGTTCGCGTGCTTCCTTCAACGCTTTTTCATTTGAAGAACGAAGCCGCTGGTGGTACAATGAAAAAATATTGAGAATTAGTTTTGGATATTTATCGATGATCTCAAAAAATACATTCCGATGAAATTCTTTTGTCACTACATTGGTAGTAGCAACAATGGTCGCTACTGCAGATGCGTCAGCTAAAAATCCTTCTCCAAAAATTGCATTGGTACCCAGCTCCAACAAATGCACATCTTCATTATAAACACCCACAGTTCCTTCACATAAAATATAAAGTCTACCCGGAATGGTGTTTTTTTGTATCAGTACATCACCCGGATTGTAATTGCCGGTTTCTGCCATACCGATAATTTCTTCCACAACAGCGGGAGAAAGATTTTTGAACAAGGCAATTTCTGAAGTATTAAGAGAGTTGGTAATCATACACCGGGCAAGGTATTGAGAGCTTTAACGTTCTAAAAGTACAAAAAAGAATCAGCCTGTTAAAATGGTTTTATATGGGAAACCTATTGCACATTTAAAAAGATGGATCTTCATAAAAAGTGACGTAAGGGCAATCGATTTCATTAATTACTCATTGATTTTCAGCACATTCCAAACTGTTTCAGGCTCAAAACCCCTCCCGATTGCATACTGAGCCAGTTGATAATTCATCTTAACAGGATCTGACGCTGCAAGTTTTTTCTTCCTGCCATCCAGTACTTTTAAAAGTGTTTTTTCATAATCGGAAGTTGAAATTTGATTCAACGCATGCCGTATACAATAATCCGACACCTTCTTTGCTTTTAGCGCCAGCAGTATTTTCACTTTACCCCATTTATTGATACGGAATTTTCCTCCGGCAAACGCCACTGCAAACCGTTGTTCGTTTAAAAAGCCATCTTCAATTAAGATTGCAATCCCCTGTTCTACTTCATTCTTATGAAGGCCGAGATCGTACAATTTATCACGTACTTCCTGTTGGGATCGTTCCTGGTAGGCGCAATACTTGCGTGCTCTTCCCAGGGCACTGGTTAAAGTATGTACTTTTGGAATCCGGTAGGTACTCATGGTTCAAAAATAAATATAATTGCCGGAGATAAATGAAAAATAAACATGCGCTGACGTTGTTGCTTTCTGCAAACCTGGTTTCAGGTTTTGCACAAGGTCTCAGCATGCTGGCCATTCCCTGGTATTTTATCAGTATTGTAAAGGAAGCTTCGCTGTTTGCTGCAATTTATGCAGTAACAACTTTTGCCAGTTTATTCTGGAATTTATATGCAGGTACTCTTATTGACCGCTATCCGCGGAAAAATATTTTTATTTATGTCAGCCTGGTTTGCGGAATTATTTTGTTAGCTGTTTCAGGGTTAGGTTTCGTTACCGGAAAAGTTCCATTAGGCGCAGTAGCATTAGTATTTATTACAACATTATTTAATTACAACATTCATTACGGAGCGTTGTATGCCTTTGGACAGGAACTTACCGATCCCCGGCAATATGGGAAAATGAGTTCTTATCTTGAAATACAAAACCAGGCAACATCCATCATGAGCGGGGCTTTTGCAGCATTGTTGCTTACAGGAGTTGCGGAAGGCAACAGCATTAACCTTGCGGGAATTGTTTTCACAATGCCATTCAGTTTTCCAAAATGGGAGTTACAGGAAATCTTTTTACTCGATGGAATCACTTATTTCGTTTCCATTGCTTTGGTTGCAATGATCAGGTATCATCTAGCCGTTTTAAGAAATATTGACACAGGCACTATTAAAGAACGGGTTAAGACAGGCCTGGCCTATCTGCGGAAAAATCCGTCTTTGTTTGCATTTGGAAATTATTCCTATGCGATTTTTGTAGTGCTTATGGTAGAAGTTTTTATGCTGTTACCTGTTTACGTGGATACGCATTTGAATTCAGGTTCGGATGTTTACGCTTCCGCGGAAATTTTTTACGCTCTCGGCGCCATGCTTGCAGGAATTTTTATCCGGTGGATTTTCAAAAATAGAAATACTGTTTACTCGATCATCGTGCTGATGGTAATGACTGCAGGAATATTTTACTGGGTGGCGTTTACACGGTCGGTTGGCGTTTTCTTTATTTTTTCATTCCTGGTGGGAATCACGAATGCAGGTGCGCGTGTGCTCAGGACTACCTACCTGTTCAATCACATTTCAAACGATGTGATTGGCCGTACCAATAGTGTATTTAATGTCATTAATATTCTCTTGCGTTCACTATTTTTGTTGTTATTTTCCCTACCGTGGTTCAGCACCGGTTCCAATATCACATGGACCTATTTTATTTGCGGAACATTTGTATTGCTTGCTGCATCGCTGTTGATGAAACGATACCACCAGTTAAAGTAAAATTTTTTTACTGTGTAAA
>JALYQW010000090.1 GCA_030855635.1 Bacteroidota bacterium
GTTTATGGGAGCTAATGTTACTTTTGGAAGTAACGTTATTTTCACGCATATATCACATCTGACATCCAGGACAGTTTTTGGTAGTATCATTTATGATCGGGTGGGTACAATCAACCTGAGTAGAAATGCCACCTCCTTCGATATCCGCCAGGTAAAACAAACTATTACAGCCAATACTGTTGTGGATTTCTCCACATCACCGTTTGACCTGATGATTTCATCTCACGTAAGTGCTACTTCCGCAACTCACACAACACTTGATATAAACGGAACCCTCAATATGGGTACCCTTAAGATAGCGGCAAGAGACCAGTCAGGTTACTATGCTTCATTAAATGTAAATAGCGGTGCTCGTCTGCGTACTGCAAATATCAATGGTTTATATTCCGGATCTGCAACCCCTTCCTGTATTTACCCGATGATCAGCGGCGTTCTGCGTATGAGTTTCTATCTTGATGTAAATAGTACCATTGAATATAATGGAACCGACAGCCAGCGTCTTACCGGCACCGGTGTTGGAACTGCTACTACAACGGCCAACAGGTATGGTTTTCTTGAAATTAATTTTGGAGGCACTCCCGATGTGGAATATGTTTACATTGGTTCCGGCGATTCGACACAGGTTCGATCAGGTCTCATTCTGACTGCAGGTGAACTGAATCTGAATTCAAGTCATAACGCCAGCAGTTCGGGTCAGAAACTTCACATGCATGTGAATTCAACTATTACCAGGAATACCGGCTATCTCCGTAGCGAAACCAATGATGGAAGCGCAACTTTACGCTGGGTAATAAATACTACAGGTACTTATGTTATACCTTTCGGTAAAAGTTCTACTGAGTACATTCCCTTTACTTATCAGCCAACTTCCGGAGGTGCTTCTGGTGGAACTGAATTTGCTACCAATGGGGTTGCTGTAAATAATACACCTTTCCCACCAACTGTAACCCATGTAAACGAACTTTCAGGAGCCGACAACAGCAATAATACCGTTGACAGGTTCTGGAGAATTAATGTTCAGGGTAATGTTGTTGCGACGCTGATTTTTTCTTCTACAACTTCTGAAAGATCCGGTATAACAAACCCAAGAGCACAATTATGGGAACCGGTAACCACTGGCTGGTTCCTTCCTTCAGGCATTCAGTCAAATCCAACTATTTCAACCACCCAGGCAAGCGGACAAACTGCTTTTAATTCCTGGTGGACACTTTCGGCAGCTTCCTCACCATTGCCGGTTGAACTGGTGGCGTTTGAGGCAGCAGTCCAGGGCAATGGCCAGGTGCGTCTTGACTGGGTAACGGCTTCAGAGATCAATAACGACTTCTTTACAATTGAGCGCAGTTTCGACGGTGAATCATTTACTTCGCTGTTCACTATAGATGGTAAAGGAACCACTTCTTCGACTTCAACATATAAAGCATTCGATGAATCACCGCTCAGAGGGGCAAGCTATTACAGGCTGAAACAAACGGATTTTGATGGTACTGAAAGCCATTCGCAGGTTAGAATGGTGAACTTCAGGAAACAAATGCAAATGTCGTTGTTCCCGAATCCTTTCTCAGGAACTACCGTTAGCATCAATACCGGTGCTGAAGATGAAATGATCATCAATATCTCTGTGTTTGACGTTGCAGGGAAACTGGTTTCATCCACTAATAGGAACCCGGGTATGTTTGATTCCGGTATTACAGAAATTGATTTTGGCAAACGTCTGGAAAATGGAACTTACCTGGTAGAAATTAACACCACTGCCGGAGTTTACCGGGAGCGGATCATCAAAAATTAAAACACAACTTGAACTGAGAGCCTTCCTGCAAAGGGAGGCTTTTTTTATTTAACCAGTAAATCGAGTACTGTTTGAATCAGCTTCTCCATAGCAGCGTCTGCATTTTTCGAATACTGCTGCGCTATGCGATTCGCAACTATAACATTTACTGAGCAACACTGATGTCCAAGCAGCCTTGCCAATCCATACATCGCACCGGTTTCCATTTCAAAGTTGGTAATACGGTGCCCTTCATGTTGAAACGAATTCAGTTTATCAATCATATCCGTTCGTGAAGGCTCCAGTCGTATCATCCTTCCCTGGGGTGCATAAAAACCGGAGCAGGATGCGGTTATCCCGGTGTGCATATGTGAACTCAGTTTCTCAAAAAGCAATTGGCCGGCCCGGGTGAGGTAACTGCGAGGAAAAATTCCATGTGTGGGATAATGTTGGTTGAAAGCGGCAATCATGGTCTTTTCTTCTGTGTCATTTTCCAAACGGTAATAGTTGAGTAAGCCGTCGAGTCCCAAACCGAATGAAGAGCATACAAATTCATCAACAGGGATGTCTTTTTGCAGGGCGCCAGAGGTTCCAATCCTCACCAGACTAAGTTGTGTTTTCTCTTTTTTTATGGTCCTTGTTGATAAATCAATGTTTACCAAAGCATCCAGTTCGTTGTAAACTATATCTATATTATCGGTTCCGATACCAGTAGATAATACTGTGATTCTTACTCCTTTATAAGTACCGGTATGTGTCACAAACTCCCGCTTTTGCTTTCGGACCTCCACATGGTCAAAAAAATTACTCACCTTCGATACGCGGTCAGGATCTCCCACGTTTATGATGGTACTTGCCAGGTCTTCGGGCAGCAGGTTGAGATGGTACACGCTTCCATCACGATTTAGTATGAGTTCTGATTCCGGTATTTGTTTCATAAGTTAGGAAAGGTTAATTTTGAGCCATCAAATTTATAAGTAAATTATGAGTAGCGCAGCACGGCAAATTGTTATTCCCGTTGATTTTGGTGAACAGTCATTAATTGCTTTAGGTCAATCGTACAACCTGGCACGTCTCACTACATCGGAAATCACTCTTTTGAATGTTATTGATGAAGATTTTCTTAAGCCTTTCCAGGATGTGGTTTCTGCAAAGCACAACTATGAAGGTCACCTGAAAGATGACGTTAACAGCAGGCTTCGTGACCTGGCTAAAAAAGTGCATGACGAAACCGGCATCAAGGTGAACACGATGACACGAACCGGTAAAATTTACGAGGAAATCGTAGAAGCAGCAAGAGAAGTAAATGCGCCCCTCATCATGATGGGAACGATGGGAGCAGTAGGACTGAAGAAAAGAATTATGGGGTCAAATGCCTCCAGGGTGGTTAGGGAATCAGCTTGCCCCGTGATC
>JALYQW010000024.1 GCA_030855635.1 Bacteroidota bacterium
ATCATAAGGATCTGTTCCACCGCTCACTGTAATATCAATTGCTCCGCTGGCTCCTCCGCAAAGGGAATTGGTAACCTGCTCATCAATTGCCAGTGCATCGGGCTGTGTAATAGTTGCGCTGGTAGTGCAGTACATCCATTATCATCAGTAACGGTAACAGTATACGTTCCGGCAACAAGTCCGCTGATATCCTGTGTAGTTTCACCATTGCTCCAGTTGTAGGAATAGTCTGGTGTTCCACCCATAACTCCCAAATTAATGCTTCCATTATTGCTTTCGTTGCATGTTTCATCGCTATGAGCTTCCATAACTTCAAGCAGTAACGGCTGTGTAATTTCTACACTTAAAGTAGCGGTACAACCATTTCCATCTGTCACGATAACTGTGTAAGTACCCGCAGCCAATCCCGAAATGTCTTCGGTAGATGCGCCGTTGCTCCAGTCATAGGAATAATTCAACGTACCACCCGTTACAGTAAGATCAATGCTACCATTATTTGCATCAAAACAGGTGATATCGATATTCGTTTCTGACACTTCCAAAAGGGTGGGTTCATCCACTTCAAATTCCATGTATGCTGAACAACCGTTGGCATCAACAATATTAACATTGTATGAACCCATCGTCAGTCCGCTAATATCCTCGGTATCCATGCCATTACTCCAGCTGAAAATATAATCCGGAGTACCACCTGAAACTGTAATATCAATTGCTCCATTGGAACCGCCATAACACGAAACATCAGTAATATCGGAATCCGTAATCAGTAATTCTGTTGGCTGATCAATAAAAATGGATTCAGTTACAGAACAGCCATTCTCATCAGTTACAGTAACTGTATAAGTACCTGAAATCAGGCCGGTCAAATCTTCGTCAGTACTTCCATTGTTCCATATAAATGAGTAGGGATCAACACCACCATTAACCGTAAGGTTAATGCTTCCGTTTGAATTCCCAAAACAATCCACATCCTCATGGAATTCTGATACCTCAAGAAGATCCGGTTCAGTAATTACAATGGATTCTACAACCGAACATCCATTTGCATCACTAACGGTAACCGTATACATTGTAGCTGCGAGTGTACTGCGGTCATCTGAAACCGATCCGTCATTCCAGAGGTAAGTATAACCCGGAGTGCCACCGGAAACAGTAAGATCAATGGAACCATCATTACCTTCAAAACAGGAAACATTTTCATGAGTTTCATCAAGTTCCAAGGTACCTGCCTGTGAAATAAAATACGTTTCTGTAGCTGTACAACCGTTATCATCAGTAACGGTTACTGTATAAGTACCGGCAGATAGCCCGGTGCGATCTTCCGCGGTAGAATTATCTTCCCACAGGTAATCATATCCCGGTGTACCTCCTGAAACTGAAATATCTATTGATCCATCGTTACCTCCGTTACAGGCTACATTCTCCTGTGTGTCATCAATAACAATCTGAGTAGGTTCTTCTATGTCGACGCTAAATCCTGCGGTACATCCGAAAAAGTCGGTTACAACAACAGAATAGGTACCCTCGCTCAATCCGGTAAGATCTTCGTCAGTGGAATTGTTCGACCAGTTCACTTCATATGGGGCAGTCCCACCGGTTATGGTAAGATCAATGCTACCATCTGAACCATCAAAACAACTTGCATCCAAGTGCGTTTCATTTACTTCCAAAGCAGCATCAGGTTGAACAATTTCTGCAGATCCTGTTACTGAACAACCGTTTTCATCCGTAACGGTAACAGTATACGTTCCAGCAGTCAAACCACTAATATCTTCACTGGTGGCACCATTGCTCCAGTCAAATATCAATCCTACACCGCCTCCAACTATATTGAGGTTAATGGCCCCCGTAGCATCACCAAAACAGAAAACATCCGTCACATCAAAATCCAGGGAAAAAGGAGATGCAGCTGTAAGTGATTTTTGACAAGATATGGAACATCCGAATGCTTCCGATACCGTAACAGTATAGATTCCGGTGGAAGATACTTCAATTGATGCGGTAGTTTCGCCAGTACTCCAAAGATAGGAATCACCACCACTTGCTGTGAAAATAGCAGAAGCCCCATTACACACCAGTGAATCACCCGTAATATTACAAACGGGTGCAGCTACGACTGTGATAGTGTCACAGTCAGAATCACTCACTCCATTAATTGTGATGGTACCACATATAATATATTCTCCCGCACTGGAAGTAGAGACTTGTATTTGTTGATTGGTTGAGATTCCAATAATCTGAGCACCGGTAGTTCCTGCATTGGTAATCTGCCAGGAATAAGTAGAAGCACCTGGATCGTTAGTTGTAACGGTATGCATGTTGGTTCCGCCAACACAAAGTGTATCGGTACTGACAACATGTGCTACAGGAGCAGGAATTACTGCTCCGGCTTGTAGGGAACGGTCCTGATTTCCGCCGGTAAAACTCGTTTGGTGACAACACTTCATTCCTAAAACACGCATGTGATAGGGTGCTCCTGAAATGGATCCTGCGGAATTTCCCAATCCCCACTCAAGGCGAGAAGCAATGTGACCACCCCATGCTAAAATAGCCTCATCACCCTGAGCGATAAAGCACAATTGCAAACTTGTTGCTGATTGATTCGCTACTAAACTCCCTTGTGTTAGATAAGTTGCAGAGGTAATCAAACCATTGAACATGGTAAGATTTGTCTCCCCTGCTTCCTGAGCATTAAAACTTGTTTGCGGTTGTGATAATCCGAGCGCTATCATATTGTTGGTAGGAACCGGAATCGGAAAGAAGTTAGTTGTCAGAGTTACAAAATTATTCACTCCATCCGTTGGATCAACACATTCAGCATCATGCAAAAATGAACCCTGGTGAGAAGGATCATCACACAAGGTGTTGGTACAATTAGGATAGGATGTGATATAATCCAAGGCGTTTACACCGCTATGGCGAATGTCCCATTCAATCTGAATACAATAACATAAACCCGAATCCAATCCTGAAAGGATCGCTCTGTAAGGCACTACATGCCCTTCAACATAATGCGAAGCATTGGCGTTAAGATTTTGATTGGTCCATACCACCGGATTTAACGGATTCGCTGAAGATCCGTTCTTACCCTGATCTAAATCATAACTAAAGTTGGTGCACGTTTGTGCATTGCTATTAATTGCCAGTAGGCTTAGCATACTTACAATTAAAAATAAGCATAGGCTTCTCAGCCGATACGCTCGTTGTAGTAATTTTTTCATGGGGCTTGGTTTAGTAAGTCTGGATGAACAAATAGAAATGGGGGTAAAAACTTAAGATTAGCGCTAAAAATACGGCGCAAACCAAGGGGCAGCCCTCATATTTTCCGTGAACGGTATAAAAATCTTGGCTAACGTATGGAAAAATGAGGTGAACAGCAGAACCTAACCACCTATTAGGAGTTAAAACCCTTGACATTAGTGGTTTTGAGCTGAAAAAGGCACTGAATTATACAACTCCCACAAACCTAACTTCCTCAAATTGAGACAGTTGAATTTTAACTACATAACCTCTAATGTTGATTGGGAATATCTTCCGCATGAATTTCAAATTTATCTTCCTCTTCCTTGTACCTCATAATCTGTTCAAGAGCGTCGGGTACCACATCACTGCAAATTGTTATAAAAGAACCCTTTTTTGAATGCTTCATCACATAATCAATTGCTTCTGATTCAGTGGGTATTACTTTAACATTTTTATCAGGGTTAACCTGGCGAATGCCTTTAATCATCAGGTCAATAATATCCTGTTCTGATCGTCCACGCAAGTTACGGTCTTGTCTTACCACCACTTCATCAAACATTTGTGCTGCCAGGGTTCCTAATAAAATGATATCCTCATCTCTACGGTCACCAACACCTGCGATAACACCAACTTTAGGTTTGGCATCAATGCGTTCAAGAAATTTACCTATAGCCTGGAAACCTGCGGGATTGTGGGCATAATCCACCATTACCTGGAATTTCTTGAACTGGAACAAATTCATCCTTCCAGGTGTTTGTACCGGTGAAGGAATAAACGTTTCCAAGGCAAGGCGTATATCTTCCATTTTAAAGTTGCGCACAAATCCCGTTAAAACGGCAGGTAAAATATTCTGGATCATAAAAATCGCTTTGCCGGAGAACGTTAGTGGTATATTCACGATTTTATCAACCCTGATCTTCCAGTTTCCTTTACTCACAGTTACAAAACCATTTTCGGCAATAGCTGCCAATCCACCTGCAGCGCAATGTTTTATTACAACCGGGTTATTTTCATTTAAACTGAAATAAGCAACTTTGCAACTGAGGCCTGATGCCATTTTAACAACGAGGTCATCATCTGCGTTCAGAATAGCGTATCCTCCAGGACTCACACTTTCAGGGATCACGCCTTTTACACGAGCCATATCTTCCAGAGAATTAATATCACGCAAACCAAGATGATCGGATGCGACGTTGGTAACAATTCCTACATCACACGTATGAAAACCGAGTCCTGCACGCAATATTCCGCCTCGGGCACATTCCAGCACTGCAAAGTCAACTGTTGGATCTTTTAAGACAAACTCGCTACTCACAGGACCGGTGCAATCTCCTTTTTTCACCATTTGATTTTGAATATACACACCATCTGTAGTGGTAAATCCAACTTTAAATCCTGCTGTTTTGGCCATGTGTGCTATCAACCGGGTGGTAGTGGTTTTACCATTGGTTCCGGTAACTGCAATGATAGGAATGCGTGCATTCGTACCCGGAGGATACAACATGTCCATTACGGGTTCTGCCACATTTCGCGGAAGACCTTCAGTGGGTGCTATATGCATCCTGAAACCGGGTGCAGCATTCACTTCCAGCACAGCACCTCCATCTTCATCCAACGGCCGGCTGATGTCGTTCGTCATTATATCTACTCCGCAGACATCCAGTCCGATAATTCGTGCAATTCGTTCACACATAAAAACATTAAAAGGGTGCACCAGATCGGTGACATCAGTTGAGGTACCACCGGTACTTAGGTTGGCAGTAGCTTTCAAATGCAACTCCATACCAGAGGGAAGAATTGTTTCAAGCGTAAGGTCCTTTTCTTTAAGGATGATCAGTGTCATTTCATCCACTTTTATCGCAGTGAGCACTTTCTCGTGCCCGTATCCCCTTCTCGAATCACTGTTAACCTGGTCGATAAGTTGCTGAATGGTTAGTTTACCATCACCAGTTATCATGGCAGGTGTTCTTTTTGCAGCAGCAACGTATTTATAGTTCACTAAAAGTATGCGATGATCAAAACCGGTAATGTATTTTTCAACTATAACGGCTCGGGATATACGCTTGGCGATGTTAAGAGCTTCAAGCGCTCCTTCCCAGTCTTTCACATTAATGGTTGCACCGCGTCCATGATTACCGTTAATGGGTTTTAAAACCACAGGATAACCGGTATA
Source organism: Bacteroidota bacterium (assembly GCA_030855635.1). Lineage (GTDB taxonomy): Bacteria > Bacteroidota > Bacteroidia > AKYH767-A > OLB10 > JADKJB01. The sequence continues at coordinate 5,417 of JALYQW010000024.1, forward strand.
AATAATGGCATTCCTTAAATCATCTTCGTCATAAATAATTCTGCCCTTGGGTACCGGTATGTTAGATGCTTCCAGTAAGTTTTTAGTATCTTCTTTATCACAGGCAATTTCTACTCCGATGCTGCTGGTCTGGCTGGTAACAGTGGCCTGGATACGCTTTTGATTCACACCATAACCCAGCATCACCAGAGAGTTCCGGTTGAGCCGGATCCAGGGTATACCTCTTGATTTGGCTTCGTCGACAATAGAACCCGTGGACGGACCTAAACGTTCCTCTTCACGGAGTTCGCGCATGGCCTGAATATCTGATGCCAGTTCGTACGGTGTTCCTGCTATTAGGGCAGACGCGATCCGGACAGCGGATTTAGCGGCAAAAATGCCCACTTTCTCTTCCATATAATTAAATACCACGTTGTATACGCCGGGTTCACCGGTGCCACGCGTTCTGCCGAATCCGCAATCCATCCCCGCAAGGGTTTGAATTTCAAGTGCAATATGTTCAATCACATGTCCCATCCAGGTTCCTTCCTGGACCCGGTTGAAAAATCCACCCTCATGATCTTCTGAACACCGATGGGAATATAAACTGGGAAATAGCGCTTTTAGCCGCTCCAAAAAACCAGGTATGTGATTGGTTGGCTTCTCTTCCAGTTCCTCCAGGTCTAATTTCATCACAATCAGCTTGTGTCGTCGAATCGACCAGTAATTTGGACCTCGCATGGCCCGGATATCAATAATCTTCATAAAGTGTTCAGGTAATATAAAGGAGGCTGAAAATAGGAATAGTTTGTGAATAACACAAAACAGTCAACTAATCAGGGTTTTCAATTTTGCTTGTAAATATAGTATTTCGTATTTTAACGATATGAAAAAGGATTGCCTGGCAATCAACATCTGCTAAAGCATAATTTAATTAACTGAAAACTGTTTATAGGTCTGACCCGCTTTACGATTCAAATCAAATCAGGATTAATATCGGGTGCGTTCTAAAGGCCTTCAATTTATAACCGAGGAACTATGAAAAAAGAAAAGAAAACTTCCATAAAAAATAAAAAGGGACTTACGATCCAACGCCGCTACACATCTGCTACCAATGATGTTTACAAACAATTTGAATATGAATTACGATCGAGTGTAATTCGAAACCCCTCTGGTGAAGAAATTTTCAGAATGGATGATGTGGAAGTTCCTTCCGGCTGGTCGCAAGTTGCAACTGACATTCTTGCGCAAAAATATTTCAGGAAAACCGGTGTGCCCGAAGGAACAGGTAGTCATGGTTGTGAAAATTCCATACAGCAGGTTGTGCACAGGATGGCTGCAACATGGACACACTGGGGGGAATCGTATGGGTATTTTAAATCTAAAAAAGATGGGAAGGCTTTTTATGATGAGCTGGTGTTTATGCTGTTATCGCAAATGGCAGCACCCAACTCGCCACAATGGTTTAACACAGGACTTTACCATGTGTATGGCATAAAAGGCCAGGCCCAGGGTCATTATTATGTGGATCCTGAGACCGGGAAGATGAAACGATCTACATCGGCTTACATACGCCCACAGCCTCACGCCTGTTTTATTCTTTCAGTTGATGATGACCTGGTGAATAAAGGAGGTATTATGGATTTATGGATCCGTGAAGCACGTATTTTTAAATACGGTAGTGGAACCGGTGCCAATTTTTCAAAAATCAGGGGCGCTGATGAAAATCTTGCAGGAGGAGGAAAATCCTCCGGGTTAATGTCATTTTTAAAAATAGGCGACCGGGCCGCTGGTGCCATTAAATCGGGTGGTACTACACGCCGTGCAGCTAAAATGGTTTGCCTTGATATGGATCATCCGGAAATTGAAGCTTTCATAAACTGGAAAGTTGAAGAAGAAAAAAAAGTTGCCGCATTAATTAGGGCAGGTTATGCTCCGGATTATGAAGGAGAAGCCTATCAAACAGTTTCAGGACAAAATTCGAATAACTCTGTGAGAGTACCTAACGCTTTTTTCAGAGCTTTGAATGCAAAAGGAGATTGGGATTTAATTGCCCGCACGGATGGATCCGTTATTAAAACCATTCCCGCGAAAAAGTTGTGGGATGACATTGCTTCAGCAGCGTGGAATTGTGCTGACCCGGGAGTGCAATTTGATACTACCATAAATGAATGGCATACCTGTCCGAAAGGAGGAACTATAAATGCTTCCAATCCATGCTCGGAATATATGTTCCTTGATAATACTGCATGCAACCTGGCTTCCTTAAATCTTTCAAAATTTTTTGATGCTTCAAACAAATCAATAGATGTTGCATCCTTAAAACATGCATCACGGCTGTGGACTATTGTGCTGGAAATTTCTGTGCTGATGGCGCAATTTCCTTCAAAAGAAGTTGCACAACTTTCATTTGATTACCGTACACTGGGTCTGGGTTATGCTAACCTTGGTTCGGTGCTAATGGTTGCCGGATTACCATACGACTGTGAGGAATCGAGGGGTATTGCTGCAGCCATTACTGCAATCATGACAGGAACAGCCTACAAAACCTCAGCAGAACTTGCTTCTGTATTGGGTGCGTTCACTGAATACTCACGAAATAAAAAGCACATGCTTCGTGTGATACGCAATCATCGCTACGCAGCTTATCATGCTAAAGATGCGTTTGAGAAACTTGAAATAATTCCAGCTTGCATCGATGCAAATAAATGTCCCGATTATTTATTGAAAGCCGCTGGTACTTCCTGGGATGAGGCATTACAATGGGGTGAGCAATACGGTTATCGAAATGCCCAGGTTTCCTGTATCGCACCTACCGGTACCATTGGCCTGATCATGGATTGCGATACCACTGGAGTAGAACCGGATTTTGCATTGGTGAAATTTAAGAAACTTTCCGGCGGAGGATATTTCCGGATTGTTAATCAGAGTGTCCCTGTGACTTTGAAAAATTTAGGTTATGATTCAGCCCAGGTAAAAAACATCCTGCAATTTATAGTTGGTACAGCAACTTTTTCCGGTGCACCGATTGTCAACCATGAAACATTAAAGTCAATGGGTTTTCTTAAAGCAGATCTTGAGAAACTTGAAAAAGGTGCTGCTGCTGCATTTGATATCCGTTTCCTTTTTAATTATTACAATCTTGGAACAGCTTGCATGGATAGGCTAGGATTTAAGCCAACCCAATACGAATCGTTCAATTTTAATTTGCTTGCCGAGTTAGGATTTTCCGAAGCTCAAATTGAAGAAGCCAATCAACATGTGTGTGGAACTATGACTATTGAAGGTGCTCCGGGACTGAAAATGGAACATCTACCTGTTTTTGATTGTGCCAATAAATGTGGTAAGGAAGGAAGACGCTTTATTCATCCATTCGGACACATTAAAATGATGGCGGCTGTACAACCTTTTTTGTCGGGGGCAATTTCTAAAACAATTAATCTTCCTCACGAAGCTACAATTGATGATGTGAGACATTGTTATGAACTTTCGTGGATGTTGGGGTTAAAATCAAATGCCCTTTACAGGGATGGAAGTAAATTATCGCAACCACTTTCAAACAAATCATCATCCGGCTTTTCTTCCGATAATGAACTCACTGCAGACCAAGTATTAGATGCTGCAAAAAAAATAATTCAGATCTCATCGGATACGAATTTCGAACGGCAATTGTCAAGTATCGTGCATCGCAAAATGCTGCCTTCAAAGCGGGAAGGATTCACTCAAAAAGGAAAAATAGGTGGTCATACTATTTTAGTAAGAACCGGAGAATATGATGATGGAACTTTAAGAGAACTTTTTATTGATATGAACAATGAAGGTGAATCGTTTCGATCCTTGTTAAATTGTTTTGCAATTTCTGTGTCTATCGGATTACAATATGGAGTGCCTCTGGAAGAATTTGTTGAAAAATTTGTGTTCTCACGTTTTGAACCATCCGGTCAGGTTGATCATCCTTACATCAAAACATCCACATCAGTGGTTGATTACATTTTTCGTTTATTAGCCCTGGAGTACCTGGGACGCGAAGACCTTGCAAATGTTAAACCTGCAGCCGTTGATCAGAAAAAACAAATGCCTGGATCCCGGATCACTGAAAAGCAAGAACAAAATGAACAGGTTGATCCTTCGCAACAATACCTGGAGCGTACTATGGGAGATGCTCCATTTTGTTATACATGTGGTCATATTACGGTGCGTTCGGGTTCCTGTTATAAATGCATCAATTGTGGTACCAGTCTGGGGTGCAGTTAGTGATTAAGTTTAATGTGGCAAATTTTTGTTTAAAACCCGTTTAATGCGTATGGCAAACGAACAAACTAAGAATCTTTACGTTAAATTACTTGAAAATAGGATTATAAAAGATATTCACCTTTTATAATGTTTGAAACTATCTAATATTCAAATATTTAACGTAACATAATAACAGGCTGAAGTAGGGAATCCTTCGAGGTTTCATTCTTTATAGTTGGTTATTGGATTAAATTTGCGACATTAAACGGACTAAATGGAAATTCCAAAAGGAAAGCTGATAGCTATAGGCGGTAACGAAGACAAGGGTTCAGAACTAGAGCCTAAGAGTGAACAAAAGAACAATATCAATTTTTTTGAATTGCAGATTCTCAGCAGAATTCTGCATGAAATAAAAGGTCACCAGGATTCACATGTTGAAGTGATTACAAGTGCATCTTCCATTCCTGAGGAGGTTGGAGAAGCGTACATTACTGCATTCGGAAAACTTGGCAACAAGCATGTTAGCCTGATGCATATCAAGAACCGTGAAGATGCCAGGAAACCGGAATACATTGAAAGGATTAAAAAATGTGACGGGGTGATGTTTACTGGTGGCAATCAACTCCGATTGAGTACCATTTTTGGTGGCTCCGAAATTCTGAACACGCTTCATAACAGGTATCACAATGAAAATTTTGTTGTAGCAGGCACCAGTGCAGGAGCCATGGCTATGTCAAATACCATGATCTATCAGGGCAGTAGTTCGGGTGCATTACTTAAAGGGGAAGTGAAAATAACCACAGGTCTGGCTTTCATAAAAAACATGATCATCGACTCCCATTTCGATAAACGTGGCAGGTTTGGAAGAGTAGCACATGCCGTTGCAAGTAATCCAAGTTGTATCGGAATAGGTTTGGGTGAAGATACAGGGGTGTTGATTACTGAAGGCAGGTACCTGGAAATAATAGGATCAACGCTTGTGACTATAGTCGACGGGCATGAAATTCAACATTCTAATATTGCCGATTTACAGGATGGATGCCCCATTTCCATCGAAAACCTGAAAGTGCATATTCTAACAAAAGGAAATTGTTATGACCTTAAAACACGGACTTTTATAAAGGAACCGAATTTTGAACGTTCCTGATCAATCAATAAAAATGTTGTTGAGCCGTTTCTGTAAATAGCAGGAGCGGTTTTTTTTTCACTAAACCAATTGCTATTTTTAAAGTCAGACACAATAAATGACAAACAACCAACATAAAATTCAGCACCTTCACTGGAGAGCAGGATTCGGTCCACGGCAGTTTGTTCGTGCTGATACCAAACTGGAAGATGAGATTTCAGTTCTTTTAAAAAATTCAAAAAACGTTGAACCCTTGCAATTAAAAAACTGGGATCCGGCCTTGGCAAAAGAAATCAAGAATATGAATGCGGAGGAGCGGGCAGCCTACAGAAAACAGGAACGCCAGGCGCGGCTCCAGATTAACCAGGATATTCAGAACCGTTATGCTTATGGATCAAATTCATTACGGGATAAAATAACCCTTTTCTGGATGGGACATTTTGCCTGCCGTATTGCGAACCCCGTTTTCATAATTAAATATTATAATACCATTAACAATCATGCATTGGGAAAATTCAGTGATTTACTAAAAGCCATGATTCGTAATGCTGCATTATTGCAATATCTCAATAACAATCAAAACCGGAAATCAAATCCTAATGAAAATTTTGCCCGCGAATTAATGGAATTGTTCACTCTTGGCATCGGGAATTACAATGAGACTGATGTAAAAGAAGGTGCGCGATCACTCACCGGATGGGGTTTTGACCGGATGGGGGAATTTACAATCAGGAATGAACATCATGATACCGGGATTAAAAATTTCCTGGGAGAGCAGGGTAACTTTAATGGTGATGATATTGTCAGAATCATTCTGAGTAATAAACAATGTGCACGGTTTATTACATCCCGTATTTATGCCTATTTCGTAAATGATGTTATGAACGAAAAAATAATAAATGAACTCAGCAATAAATTTTACGCTTCTGGTTATGACCTGGATGCGCTGATGAAAAATATTTTTACATCTGAATGGTTTTATGATGAAATTAATACCGGCTCACAAATAAAATCTCCCCTCGTACTGCTCACAGGAATCATTCGGAATTTTCACATTAAATTTGAAAATCCCATGATGCCGGTTCAATTATATAAAATACTGGGTCAACAGCTTTTCGACCCTCCAAACGTAGCGGGATGGTCAGGAGGAAAATCATGGATTGACAGTTCCACATTATTGTACCGTATGCGTTTGCCGGAATTGCTTTTGCAGGAAGCCGAATCCATTATGGCTCCCAAGGATGAATTTGATAACATGGAAAGTTTTCGGGTGGATAAGACTACATCCAGAAAAGTAAAAACCTCGTTTGAAACCACTGGATTTGAAAAAATGTTTGCAACCATACCGCAGGAAAAAGTTCCTGTTGAAATAATGAACTACCTGTTGCAGGTAGCTGCTGATTCCAGGCAGGTACAGCTGATTCAAAACTTAACAGCCTCCGATAACGGAAAAGAAAAAATTTTTAAAACTGCCATCTATGTGATGAGTTTACCTGAATATCAACTTTGCTAATACTGAACTAATGAATTCCATATCCCGGAAAAATTTTCTTAAACTTACTGCGCTTGCCTCGGGGTCTATGCTAATTCCTGAATTTTTGCATGGGCTGGGAAAGTCAGTGGTATCACCATTGAGTGAGACCGGAAAATCGCTTGTAATTATTCAACTCTCCGGAGGTAATGACGGATTGAATACATTCATTCCATTTCAAAATGATTTATATTATCAACTTCGTCCCTCCCTTTCCTATCCAAAGAGTTCAGTGTTGAAAGTTACACCCGAAATGGGGTTGAATCCTGCAATGAGTGCCATGCAGGCCTTGTATGACCGGGGAGATTTGTGTGTCATCAATAATATTGGTTATCCCAATCCGGATCATTCCCATTTCAGATCAATGGATATTTGGACTACTGCAAGCGGCAGTGACCAGTACCTGGATACAGGATGGCTGGGAAGATATCTCGATTCACAATGTCATCCCTGCAGTGATCCCCATCATGCAATTGAAGTGGATGATACATTAAGCACGGCGCTGAAAGGAATGCACTCCAAAGGACTTGCTATCAGTAATCCGGATCGTTTATACCGAGTTACAAGGGATCCTTTTATCCGGGATTTGGGTAACATGCAACCGGAGTCAAAACAAAACCCTACAAAATCTTACCTCTACAAAACGCTTGCTGAAACATCCATGTCAGTTGGATATGTATATGAAAAATCAAAAATTTTCAAATCAACTGCCTCCTACCCTTCTAATCGTTTCGGAAATGATCTGAAATTAATTACCGAATTGATTTGTTCAGGCAGTGAAACAAAAGTGTATTATGTTTCATTGTCCGGGTTTGATACGCATGCAAGACAGAAACAGGTTCACGAAAGATTGCTGACTACCCTTTCGGTAGGTTTGAGTGCAATGGTCGGTGATCTCAAAAAAAACAACAGGTTCAATGACACACTTGTGATGGCATTCTCAGAATTTGGGCGAAGAGTGCGACAAAATGGAAGCGAAGGAACGGATCATGGAGAAGCCAATAATTTATTTTTGCTTTCCGGAGCGTTGAAACAAAAAGGATTTATTAATGCTATGCCTGATCTGGCTAACCTTGCTTTATATAACCTTAAATACCAGGTTGATTTCCGAAGCGTATATGCTACGGTGCTCAACAAATGGCTCAAGGCTGATGATGAAAAAATTATTGGATCAACATTCGATAAATTAAAATTTATTTAGGCGATACTCTGGGGTTATTTAGTTAACAAGAGCTTTTTACCGGCAATGTTTAAACCATTACTTTTAAAAATTACTTGATAAACCCCTGAATTGAATTTTTCTCCACTCCAGGTTATACTTTTAGAATTTTCTGAAAGCTGAACTTCATAAACAACTCTTCCACCCATATCATAAATCAGCATTGTACATTTTGTTAATATTTCATCGGTAATAGTAATTGTGAAACTATCACTGGAAGGATTGGGCGAAACCGTGAACAGATCGGTCTCTGTCGGCAAAGCATGAATGCCAACGGTATAATCATACATGCCAATGGAATACTCACCTTGCAGAATGGTATCTACCGTAAAACTTCCTCTTTTATCTGTTACTGATGCACCTGTATTATGAATATAACTTCCTATAACTTCCCAGTTAAAACCTGCTCCCGGCCGGTATAAAATCACAAGACTATCTTCAGTACCTGTGATCAGGGTATTGTCAAGATAACCAGTTGTATTATTAGTGGAGCCATCATAAATAAAAATGCCCTTCGATAAAAAACCTGAAGAAAATATGCCGCTGACTTTCCAGTAATGATAGTCGGATAAACGAATCCCCGGATTGGAATTTATGAAGGGATCCGGTGCAACAAAATTATGCTCCACGCGCATGATGGTTTGACTTACACCTAACGACTGTACGTTCAAAGTAACATTCGTTTCAGCAATAAGTAGAGTACCAGTGGCAGTAATTAATTTTTCATTGGATGAAATGGCATCGCTTACTTTTTCATTCCTGTCGATGGTAGTCCATTCAGGCAAAAAATAAAGTGGAATATGAAACAAATTTGTGAGTGAGTCAATAACAACAGTTACGGATGTATCAGTAATTCCATTTGAAAAATTCACTTCGATTGGCATTTCATACAAATTATTATTTCCAACGCTTCGCTGCCGGGTATAAACATACATATGATCTAACCCTCCGGGAACATGTATTACAGAATCTATTGAAAAATGAGGAAACCCCGGAGTATAAATCCAGTCATCAAAAAACCGGTTCATATTAATACCTGACCCAGCTGTTAATTCATCCTTTAAGCCCGCACTGTTAGCGTGGCTATACGCTTTATTATTCATATATGTCTGGGAACCTGCAAAAAATGCACTATCACCCATATAATTTCTTAACGTATGAACCACATCGGCTCCCTTTTGATACACGTGAAATCCATAAGTATAGGCATGTGGAATTGCATTCATTGTAAGATAGCTGCCATCCTGAGCCGGGGTATGCGCAAACTGCACCACCTTCCGATGATTCGAACGGATCCAGTCGCGATAGGCAGTTTCCCCATAAATAATTTGTGTATAATAGGCTTCATTAAAGGAGGCAAACCCCTCATTGAGCCACATATCTTCAGCGGTTTCACAAGTCACTTTATCGCCCCACCACATGTGCGACAATTCATGAGCCCACAAAGTAGCATAACTCTGTGTGCCATTTACAAAAGCACGGCCTATGTGAATACTCGAAGCATGTTCCATAGCACCACTGTTAAAAGGAATGAGGCAATATCCCACTTTATCAAACGGATAAGGTCCGTAGGCATTTATAAAGGAATAGAGAATGGTATCCAGATTTGCAAATGTGGCTAACACGTTATTGGTATCAACAGCCAGTGCGGCAAATTCAACGGGTATACCATTTGAAACTCTCTGTAAAGTATGATAAGGTGCCACAGCCATGCTGGCCAGGTATGTTGGAATCGTTTGGTTTTGCCGCCAGTGCCAGGTTACCGATCCATCAGGATTGTTAATACTTTGCTGTAGTGTTCCATTGCAAAATGCTTTTGATGAAGATGCTGTTGTAATATAAAAATCATAACGGCTTCGGGATATGAAATTATCGACACATGGAAACCAGGCCCGACCAAAATTATGCGGATCGGCACTAAAGCCCACGCCCAGGTTAAAGGCATAACTACCATTAAAATAAAATCCTCCCCAACCGGATGCATCTTGTTCAGGTGTTCCCTGGTAATAAATCCAAACCACAACAGAATCACCCAGGCTTATAGCCGGAGTTAATTGAATGCTGATAGTAGTATCATTATAACTATGGATAACTGAATATCCATTACACACAATAGAATCCAAATTAAAACCAAGGAGTGATAGTTCAATCGTTGAAACCGGAGCTGCTTGAGCAACCACTGTTACTCCCGCATGACACCTCAACTCCTGTTGAGCAAAATCAATTGAATCAATGTGCAATTCATAATGCGTCACTTCGTAATCTGTGGCTACAGCGGAAATTCCGTTTAAGAATAGCAACTTTTGGTGCATTTCCTGGCACGGCGATAGAGTCGACTGCCCCCGCGATAAACTGGCCCAGGCCAGGCACAAAATAATTAACAGGATTTTCATGATAACAGAGCAATTAGGTTCATAAAATTAAGAGTTTTCAGCCATGAATGGTAAAATTTATATACTACTCTGATATACAATTACTTAATTCATTTTAACATAAAATCAGGCTGTTTTCAATCTCTATTTTATCGGCATGTCATTAATTATTAATCCGGGGAGGCTTTGGCCACATTAAAAATCCCTAATTTCGCACCCTGTTGTAAAAAAATATACCTGATGTCAGTCATTAAATTAACAAGAAAAGGCAGTTCAGCAACCGACAGTACCAATCCATTTGAGGCAATGATAGAGCGGCTTAATGAAGCAGCCAAAATCATAAATCTGGACGAAGATGTTTACCAGGTTATGAAGAATCCGGCCAAGCAGATTCTGGTCAGCCTCCCTGTTCGCATGGATAATGGTAAAACCAAAGTTTTCGAAGGGTATCGCATCATTCACAGCACTGCATTGGGGCCTTCAAAAGGGGGCATCCGCTATTCGATGGATGTGAATCCTGAAGAAATTAAAGCACTAGCGGCCTGGATGACTTTCAAGTGTGCTATTGCAGACATTCCATACGGTGGAGCCAAAGGTGGCATCACTTGTGATCCCCGCACAATGTCGAAAGGTGAATTGGAACGCCTCACAAGGGCTTATACTTCAGCAATGGCTGATATTTTTGGAGTAGATAAAGACATTCCTGCTCCGGATATGAATACAGGTCCTCAGGAAATGGCGTGGATCGTTGATGAGTTTTCAAAAATTTCAGGTGGATTCACACCGGGTATAGTGACAGGAAAACCGTTACACCTTGGTGGGTCACTGGGCCGTGTTGAAGCAACCGGCCGCGGGGTGGTGGTTTCTGCTATGGCTGCTATGGCAAAATTAAATATGGATCCGTTTAAAAGTACGGTTGCCATTCAGGGATTCGGAAATGTTGGATCTATCACTGCACAACATTTTGTTAACCACGGAGTTAAAGTAGTAGCAATTTCAGATCACACTTCAGCCTTTTATAATCCTAAAGGAATCAACATAGAAAAAGCAATTGAATATCGCGACAAGCACAAAGGTATTCTGAAAGGTTTTAAAGGTGGTGAGCTGATCACTAACGAGGAACTTTTGGTTTTAAAAGTGGATGTTTTAGCACCCTGCGCCATGGAAAACCAGATTCGTGCAGCCACTAATGCAGCAAAAATCAAAGCTAAACTGATTGTTGAAGGTGCAAACGGACCTACAACTGCCAGGGCTGATGAGATTCTTACTAGAAACGGTGTATTGGTTGTTCCCGATATTCTTGCCAACGGTTGTGGAGTTACCGTATCCTACTTTGAGTGGGTACAAAACCGGACCGGTTATTACTACCGTGAAGAAGAGATTAACAAGCGTGCCGATGTGTGGATGAATAAAGCATTTAACAGTGTTTGGGACACCTCGCAACAATATAAAGTCTCCATGCGGATTGCTGCTTACATTTTTGCATTGCAAAAAGTTGAGAAAGCCATAAAATCACGCGGAAATTTCTAATATGTTTACAGCCGGAAGATAATCTTCCGGCTTGTTCATTTACTACTTTTATTTATTAAGTTAACATGAGGATTCACAGGGAGGGATATACTATCATAAGTGGCACCGTTGCGTTACTGGCCCTGATAAATGTTCTTATTTTAATTTTTTTTCCCGGACAGCCTTTTGTCATCATACCTATTATGTTTGTGTCACTGGTGGTTTTTTTATTAATCCTCCAGTTTTTCAGGTACCCCGACAGAGATCTTTCACGTAGCGAACAATGCGTTATTTGTCCTGCAGATGGAAAAGTTGTAGTTATTGAAAAAACTTATGAAGCAGAATATTTTAAGGCGGAACGTTTACAGGTTTCAGTGTTTATGTCACCTATTAACGTTCATGCCAACTGGTATCCTATTAGCGGCAAAATCAGTTTCCTGCGTCATCATAAAGGAAAAAAACTGGTAGCCTGGCATCCAAAATCTTCCACCGAGAATGAACGCACAACTATAGTCATTCAAAAAGATAATAAAACAGAAATTCTGATTCGCCAGGTTGCAGGTGCCCTGGCAAACAGGATTGTTTATTATCCGCAAGAGGGTGATATGATTCGTCAGTGTTCTGAACTTGGTTTTATTAAGTTTGGATCCCGCGTAGATTTATTCCTTCCATTGAATTCCAAAATCAATGTACGGCTCGATCAAAAAGTTAAAGGCGGAATGGACGTGCTTGCAGAGCTACAATAAAAAACTAAACATAAAAAAACTCCGGTGAATATAATCACCGGAGTTTTTTTTTAACCTTTAAGTTTATTGAATTACCAATTTTGTAACGCGTGCAGCTCCTGAATCCTGCTGGATTTTTAAGAAGTAAATTCCACTTGCCACTTCAGACAAATCAATAATCTTCATCTTTTCATTGGTTTGACCCGCAAATATTTCTTTTCCTGTAGGATCGAACACCGTTATAACACTGTTGGTGTTGTTTTCATTTTCAAATATCACCTGGAATATTCCACCCGATGGATTTGGGAAAACATTAAAGGAAAATGCTGTGGATTCACCAATACTCACGTTAACCATTGGATAGTCGATTGAAATATTTTCACATCCGTTCACATCACTAACAGTAACTGAGTAATTGCCGTTTACCAATGGAATATAAAATGATCCGGTTGCACCGGGAAGAATTGCTCCATTGAGATACCATTGATAGTCACCACTTCCGCTGGCATAAAGTGTATCATTCGATTGTATAATTACCGGTGAAGCTGGCAACGGATTCACATCAACCTGGTATGATACCACGGCAGACGAAGAACATCCGTTCATGTCGGTTACAAATACTGTATAGGAACCTGATGAATCTGCTACAGTATACGTATTGAAAATAGCACCGGAAATATTGACACCGTTATATGACCATTGATAATCATATCCAGGAACTGCAATAACTGAAAGTGTTACAGAATCACCCGCACAAAAAACTGTAGGGCCATTTGGAGTGATTACCGGAGCAACAGGTAATGCGTAAACCTGGACTGTAAATCCGGCAGGATCAGAGTTACTAATACAGCCTGTGCTCCCGGTTGCCGTCACGGTGTAAATTCCACCGTCAACTGCAGTGATTGTCGTTCCTGTACCGTTTGGAATTGTTATTCCGTTCAATTGCCATTCATAAGTTACTCCGGGTTCAGGTGTAACATCGAGTTGAACAGAACCTCCTGCACAAAATGCAGCATTTCCGGATGCGGTAATCAAAGGAACCAAAGGTAAAGAATTAACCATAACTGAAGTTGCCGACACTGAAGCGGCAGTACAACCACCAGTTGATGTTGCAACAACTGTATAATTTCCATTAGCCATAGCCGTTATACTTGAAGTGGTAGCTCCTGAAATATCAATACCATCCAGCTGCCACTGATAACTGGTACCGGGATCCTGTACCACATCGAGAACCACCGAATCACCTTCACAGAAAGTGAGGCTTCCGGAAGTGGTAATTACCGGAGCAGTAATTGAATCAACAATTACAGTAGCTGAAGCTGTAAAGGCACATCCCGTAAGGATATTTGAAATTTCTAGTGAATAGATTCCTGCAGCACTTGCAACCAGACTGTCTGATGTCTCTCCTGCAAGTAATATACCATCACCATACCATTGATAACTTAAAGAACTCTGCCCGGAAGTATTATTTGCAATAAGAGTAACCTGGTTATTATTGCAAATTGTAAATGATGCCTGAGCGAAAGTATGTTCCGGAAGCGGGTTCACTATTACTTGCACGGGTGCACTGGTAGCATTTCCGCACACATTGGTAACAACAACAGTATATGTTCCGCTAACGGTTGCAACATGATCTGCATTTGTTTCAAGCAGTAGGTCACTTCCATTCAGTTGCCATTGGTAAGAATATGCAGGATCTGTTCCTGCAGATAACAGCACGGAAAGTCCTTCACAAAATTCTGTTGCTCCACCTGCAGTTGCCGTTGCAACGGGCTGAACAGTTACAATTATATCAAACCCATTATCATTTCCAGTAAATGCAGGATTGGTAGAAATTACACGTATACGGTAACCGTTACCAGGAGGAGTGTTGGCCGGTATTGTAGCAGTGATGGTTCCTGATTGATAATCCGTTACAGACCCGATATTTACAGCGTTAGTAAAATCACCATTCATATCAGAAAGCTGCGCTCTGAAAATATTGGCAGGAACAAACAATCCGCCCTGGTTGAAAGCCCCTGTAATATCATAAGGTATGGTAACAATGTTGCCCGGACAAACTACCGAAGCAAGTGGTTGCACCACATTAATGCTACGTTGAAGATCATAAAAGAAGATATCAGTAATAATTTGTATTCCGAACAGCTCCATAGTGTTTACCTGCATGATCGGAATTTGTAAACCAGGAGATAACCATTTGTACTCATTCATCACAGGGCGATCGATAGCGAAACCAATTCCCAGAGAATCCAGATTGATGGTATCTCTTCCAACCAGTGTTGTTTTAATCCGCAATGCATCAAAGCTACCCGAAGGAGTATTGATAACACCCCATCCATCTACTTCATTATACCGGTTTTGTTCGTATCCGTAATAAGCCAGTGTAGGAAGACTAATATTATAAGCGGAAAATGACGAATCAGTATCACCAAAATTTATAGGCAGACTGTAAATCTCATCATGATTTGAAAAAATTACAGGAATAGGGATTCCTGCCAGCTCCATTCCATATCCTACAGCCTTGTAAACTGAAGAACTTCTGTAATAAAATGTGTAGGGGTTGGTGACAGGCAGGAGATTATTAAAAGGTATGTCAACACCCGGCTTTGCATGATTGGCCCTGTTGGGATTGAGAAAAAAATCGATATATGTCAAGGCATATACGAAATTAGTGGAAGCTACAGTCTGGTAAACAGCTGAATCCTGTGTTGTAGCGGTCAGGTTGGGAAAGTTCCAGACATGATTGGCTCCCGTGGCAGCATAATTAAGGAATGGATTGATTCCGGCACGCGTTCGGTATAAGGCATCGCCGGCGCCGGGCATATCATTTTGAGTGATCGTTACCTGAGCGGATACGTCAATAGCCAACAACATGCAAATAGCAAGTAGCAGTTTTTTCATATGGGTATATATTTTAGGAAGGAATTACTGTGAATTAAATAAATTCCATTACAATCTTAATGAAAATCCTTTTCGAAATCCTAAAAAATTGGTGAACGTATGAAAAATCAGGATAAAAATGAAATTACTGTTGACTACTGAGAACAAAGGGCAGTCACATTGTCACTATCTGAGGTATAAGTGAGATTGATTTTATTGCTTCCATAAATGCCGCTACCCGCTAAATCTACCTGAGAGATTGTCTGGTTAGGAATGGTTATACTGTTTTCAGATACCAGCCATAACGCATAAAATGGGGCGCCTATGTTATTGAAATTGTAAACATATAGGGTATCGTCTGCTCCGTGCTTTTGAATGGTAATGGTAAAAGTTGTGGGTGCATTTCCTGCAACGGTTTCCTTACATAACCAATCACCTACATATTTATCACGGTCACTTCCCGGTATGTTAGGGTCAGCACCGTTGTCATCAGTACAGGCTGCGAAAAAAACCACCAATGATAAAATGCAAAGACCTTGTTTTATAAATTTACCAGACATCATTGCCGACACTTCAAATATTATTCCAAAAACACTTTTAGACTATTTCACTTCAATCGTTCGTGGATATCTAACCGGTGTTTTCTTGCGGTATCAAGAGCAATATCATATCCGGCATCCATGTGACGAATCACACCCATTGCCGGATCATTATGCAAAACTCGTTTTAATCTTCTCGCAGCATCTTCAGTTCCATCGGCAACAATTACCATTCCGGCATGAATGGAATAACCGATACCGACGCCTCCTCCATGATGCAAAGAAACCCAGCTCGCACCTCCGGCAGTATTAATTAACGCATTTAACACCGGCCAGTCGGCAATGGCATCAGAACCATCTTTCATTGCCTCGGTCTCCCGATTAGGTGATGCCACCGACCCGGTATCCAGGTGATCACGGCCTATCACTATAGGTGCTTTTACTTTTCCTTTTGCAACCAATTCATTGAATGCAAGACCTGCTTTTTCTCTCTCACCCTGCCCCAGCCAGCAAATTCTTGCCGGTAATCCCTGGAATGCAATACGATCCTGTGCCATTTTGATCCACCTTGCCAGTGCTTCATTTTCGGGGAACAGCTCCAGGATCACTTTATCTGTCTCAAATATATCGGCCGGATCACCCGAAAGTGCCACCCATCTGAAAGGTCCTTTCCCCTCACAAAATAAGGGTCGTATGTAGGCAGGTACAAATCCAGGAAAATCAAAAGCATTTTTTAATCCCATTGCAAAGGCTTGGCCGCGAAGATTATTTCCATAATCAAAAGTGACCGCACCCCTTCGTTTCAATTCAATCATCAGTTGGATATGCTTAACCATACTTTCTTTACTCAGACCAATATATTTATCAGAATCTGATTCGCGTAAAACCTTTGCTTGTTCAACCGAGATTCCTTGAGGGAAATAACCAACCAAAGCATCATGGGCAGAGGTTTGATCAGTTAATGTATCCGGCACGACTCCCCTTGCGATTAATCGCTCAAGTAAATCAATAATATTTCCAACTACTCCTATTGAAATGGCCTTTCCATCACGTTTTGCTTCAAGTGCTTTGTCAATACCTTCATCAATATCATAAGTCATTACATCAATATAACGTGTATCAAGACGCTTTTGAATTCTCCATGCTTCCACATCCGCCGCAAGGCAAACACCTTCATTCATTGTGATGGCCAGAGGCTGAGCGCCACCCATCCCGCCAAGGCCACCTGTAACTGACAAAGTATTTCGCAACGAGCCACCAAAATGCTGCCGGGCAACTTCAGCAAAAGTTTCATAAGTGCCCTGAACAATTCCCTGCGAACCAATATAGATCCAGCTCCCTGCAGTCATTTGACCGTACATGGTAAGACCTTTAGCTTCCAGTTCTCTAAAATTTTCCCAGTTGGCCCAATGCGGAACAAGCATCGAATTGCTGATGATCACTCGAGGAGCATCTTTGTGTGTTGGTAAAATTCCTACCGGCTTGCCCGATTGAATCAATAGCGTCTCATTGTCTTCCAGGTCCTTTAGCGCTTTTACAATGAGTTCAAATGATTCTACATTTCTTGCCGCCTTACCGGTGCCGCCATATACAATCAGATCTTCAGGCCGTTCTGCAACTTCAGGATCCAGGTTATTGTGCAACATACGCAATGCAGCTTCCTGAACCCAGCCCTTGCAATTCAAATGGGTTCCGGTTGGAGTTTTTGTTTTTGTCAGATCAAGTTTTCCGCTTAGCGTTTTCATAGTACTGCAGATTTTATTCCGGTTGTTTTTTTGAAATTATGGATTTCTTCTTTTCCCGGTAAGGACAATGTTTGCAATTATTATTACAGCAATACCCTCGTTTCAAGTGAAAAGCCTCCGTGAAAACAATAAACCCCTCATCTGAAAAATAATAGTCTTCTTTGTCAAATTTATCGGTAAACGACATACCACAAAATTAAGGTAATTTCGGGGTATAACAGAGGGCTCGTATAATATGTTTTGGACTGACACTAAAGCGAATATAACCGACACTGGTCCATTTATTTATGAAGGCGGCACCCGGGTAACGGTGCGCAGGCTGGATTTGATGGATCCGGTTTCCGGTGGCAATAAATGGTTTAAACTGAAGTACAATCTGGTGCGTTTTCACAAGGAAGGTTTTGAAGAACTGGTTACTTTCGGAGGTGCTTATTCCAACCATATTGCAGCTGTTGCCCGTGCGGGGAAAGAACTAAAATTCAGCACCACCGGAATTATCAGAGGGGAACCCGCATCGATAACCAATGCAACACTTTCCAGGGCAGCCAAGGATGGCATGCAACTGATATTTTTAAATCGGGAGGCATATCGCAAAAAAGATAATCCAACTTTTGTGCAGGAAGTTCTCAACGGAAAAAAGAATTATATGGTAATTCCTGAAGGAGGTTGCAATACAGAAGGTGTATTAGGCTGCCGTGAAATAGTAACCTCTGCCGACAATCAATTTAATCATGTAATTGTAGCTTGCGGAACCGGCACCACTGCTGCAGGAATTATTGCGAGCCTGAAAGCACACCAGCAATTAATCGGCATCAGTGTATTACGTAACGGACAATTCATAGCAGCAGCTATTCGTAATTTTCTCCAGGAAGCATGTTTGGGAAAAATTCCGGATAACTGGCGAATCGAACATGAATTTCATTTTGGAGGCTATGCTAAATCTACACCTGAATTACTGGCCTTTTGTGAGAACTTTACATCCCGTACAGCTATTCCGGTAGAGCCGGTTTACACCGGAAAAGTTTTTTATGGATTAGAAAAATTGATTGCTTCCGGTGGGTTTCCGTCCGGGTCGGAAATCCTGGTGATACATACAGGCGGCATGCAATACCTTTTATAATTCAGAATCGGATAGCAAGGCCTGTTCCCAGGTCGATTCCTGTAAAAGTTAATGGAAATTCATAATCAGAACCCAGGTTATCATCGATACGACCATTGCTAAAATTCATGTAAGGAATTCCGAAATGCAGACTCAGTGCGATAGCTTTTGAAACATAGAACCGGGCATTCATCAATCCGATCCGCAAA
>JALYQW010000025.1 GCA_030855635.1 Bacteroidota bacterium
AGTTAGCGGTCATGCTACGACGATAGAGGAAATATTAATCGTTCTACACACAATGGACAAACCAGTAAAATCGACAATATGAATAATTACGTTAATTTGAAAAAAAATCTGTAGAAACTCCGTCTAAGCAAAATAACAAAACACTATCAATATGGCAAAAACTACAAAAGTAAAAGTTACCAATAAGCGTAATAAATTACTCAAATCCCCCACCGGCATCAAAGGTTTTGACGAAATTACCGAAGGCGGACTGCCGAAAAACAGAACCACTTTAGTTTCTGGCAATGCCGGCTCCGGAAAAACCCTTTTGGGGGTTGATTTTCTAATCAAGGGTGCCACCGCATATAACGAGCCGGGTGTTCTCATGTCGTTTGAAGAGACATTAGATGAGCTTTATACAGACGTGACTTCTCTCAATATGAATTTGCAAGGGCTTGTTTCACAGAAAAAGATTTTGTGCGAACATGTTATTTTAGATCGTAAAGACACTCAGGAGACTGACTTTAACCTGGAGGGAATCTTCGTTCGCCTGGAAGAAGCCATTGATTCTATTGGCGCCAAGCGTGTTGTTTTAGATTCTATTGAATCTATCTTTGCAGGCATTACAGATCTTGGCATTCTTCGTATAGAGATAAAAAGACTTTTCCGATGGCTTAAAGAAAAAAATGTAACGGCAATTGTTACAGGCGAGCCGGGAAAAAACGATTCATATACCCGACATGGCCTGGAGGAGTACGTTTCTGATTGCATCATTCTACTGGATAACAGGGTGAGAGACCAAATTGCAACCCGCAGAGTTCGCATAATAAAATATCGGGGGTCAAAGCATGGAACAAGCGAATATCCATTTGTTATAGATGATGAAGGACTTTCAGTAATACCCATCACGTCAGCAGGGCTTGAACAACCGGGCACAAACAAGCGAGTTTCTACAGGCATTCCATCGTTTGATAAATTGTTCAAGGGTAAAGGTTTCGTCAGGGGCAGCACCATACTGGCTTCAGGCACTGCAGGCTGCGGAAAAACAAGTTTTGGGGCGGCATTCGCAGTTGAAAGTTGTAGACGGGGCGAACGCTGTCTTTTCTTGTCTTATGAAGAATCAGCAGGGCAGCTCACTCAAAACATGAGTTCTATCGGTATTGATTTTGCGCCTTGGGTGAAAAAAGGGCTCCTAAAAATTGTGGCGCTCAGACCAGCCTTTCTTGGTTTGGAGATGCATTTATTGAATGTTTATAAGCTTGCCGATAGTTTCAAGCCAGAGGCCGTTGTCATAGATCCTCTTACAAGTCTCGTTGGACAGGGCGAGGAGCGTGAAGTTTCATCAATGATTACCCGTATGATTGACCTTTTAAAATCCAGGGGCATCACTACATTTTTTACGAGTCTTGTTTCTGCAAACTTTAAAAGTAACACGAATGGCGAAATAGGTGTTTCATCTCTGATTGACACCTGGATGGTTTTTAGAAATGTAGAAGAAGTTGAGAGTAGAAAACGCACTCGTGAACTTTTTATAGTTAAGTCTCGTGGCACCAACCATAATAGCGATGTTCACACATTTGTTTTGAGTGATGACGGAATTTTTGTGATGCCAAACGATAGTAAAGCTAAAATAAGCACCAATAAGAAAAAGGCGGTTGATAAAAATGTTGCTGAGAATATAAATATTCAATAATAATCGTGAAAACAGTTCAGCCTATATTTATCGTGGGTATTGGTGGCTCTGCCGGAGCACTTAACGCATATAAGGCGCTGCTGGAAGCAATGCCGCATGATACAGGTATGGCCTTTGTTATTATTTCTCACATGAACCCCACTGCTCATAGTCAGTTAGCTAAAATACTACAGAGGCACACGAAAATGCTTTCAATTATCGCTGCTGAAGCAATGCCTATCCTTGCGAATCATGTTTACATAATTCCTCCGGACTCAGATCTTACTATGGATAACTATAGCTTCAACGTTATCTCCCCTCGCATTAGCAGGGGCAAACAAGTAGATTTATTTTTTATTTCTCTGGCAAATGAAATGGGTGCTCGTGCTGTCGGCATTGTCCTTTCGGGATATTTTAGTGATGGCACTATCGGCTGCAAGCATATTAAAGCTAACGGTGGAACAACCTTTGCCCAGGACATGTCTGCCGAAGTTCACTCCATGCCCCTCAGCGTTCAGGCAGCCGGCTATGCTGATTTCGTTTTGCCCCTTAACAAAATTCCAGCTAAGCTAAAAAGATTGGCAGCTGCGCTCAAAATTTAGAAAAGATTTACAAAATCCGAAAGTTTTCATGTGCAAGTTAAAAACAGACCATCTTAAAATTCAATTTTCTGTCCCAAAGAATGATTATAAAAAAAGTGCCCATTTACAATATTAAATTTTATGTTGCTTTATTGACTGTATTTCTGGGTACAATTTGCAACGATGGTATAGCCCAAAATAACGCTGTGAGTTTTAATGGAAATGGTGACTATGTAACCTTCGGTAATGATTCCAATTTATACCTGGATGAATATACCGTTGAATGCTGGTTTATGAGAACTGGTGCCGGTATTGCGACTAACACTGGCGCAGGCGGCTCACTGGCTTTTCCTTTAGTTACCAGGGGCATGGCACAATCGGATGGCAATAACAGAGATCTGAATTATTTTATGGGAATTGATTCCATTGCTAATGTGCTAATTTCCGATATTGAAGAAGGCGAATTTCAATATATTCCAGGTTTGAATCATCCGGTTTATGGAATCACACCAATTTTATGGAATGTTTGGTATCATGCAGCTATCACATTTGATGCTAACCAGGTCTCAGTCTATCTTAATGGTCAACTGGAAATGACCACCGGGTTGGGAGTAAAAACTCAATCGCAAAGCATTCAGCATGCAGGAGTCGCAACAGGTTTAACTTCAACCGGCGTTGCCAAAGGGTTTTTTTGTGGGGTTATTGATGAAGTAAGAGTTTGGTATTATGCCAGATCAATTGAACAAATTCAAAATAATATTAATGTCAGAATTTCATCACCGGTATTGGGACTGGTAGGAGCGTGGGGGTTCAATGAAAGTACCGGCGATTCTGTTTTTGATGCGTCCGGCAACAATATAACAGGCATCCTATATGGAAATGGCTATAGCAGAGTGATGGGTGCGCCAATGAATATGATCGTAAATTATGTTCCTGATTTTCCCGCAACACTTGCTCCTTTAAATAACGATACTTGCGTAGCGGTTAATAATGCCGTGCTAAAAGTTCGTGCTCGTGATGTTGGTGGTGATACTCTTGTCATAAAATATTATGGACGGACTGCGTATAATTCTCCACCCCCCTTTTCTATAGTGCCTGTTCCTGATACGCAACATTACGTTTCAGGATTATTAAATGGAACTAATGAGGGCTTAAAGGCACAAACTAATTGGATTGTAGCTAATAGGGCAAATAAAAATATAGCTTATGTATCACAACTGGGCGACTGTGTTCAAAATGGAAATAACGGGGGTGATGATATAGAATGGCAACGGGCAGACACTGCTTTTTCTATTTTGGAAGATCCTATCACAACAGGGTTGATTGAAGGAATTCCCTATTCAATCTGTGTTGGAAATCATGATCAGTCAGGAATAGGAAATCCAAATGGTAGTACACTTTTTTATAATCAGTTTTTTGGAATTGCGCGATTTGGAACCAGAAGTTATTATGGTGGTCACTATGGAAATAATTATGATAATCATTATACATTTTTTACTGCCTCAGGATTGGAATTTATTGATATAAGCCTTGAGTTCGATACTGTTGCTAATCCACTGGTAGTTCAATGGGCAGATAGCATACTTCAGGCGCATTCAAATAAAAGAGCAATTGTTTCCAGTCATTATTTATTACAGCTGGATGGGAGTTTTAGCAATCAGGGGCAGATACTCTATGATCAGCTGAAAGATAATCCTAATTTGTTTCTGATGTTGTGTGGTCATAAACATGATGAGGGCAGAAGATCTGATGTTTTCAATGGTAACACGGTATATACGATCTTGTCTGATTACCAATCGAGGCCATTCGGTGGCAACGGATGGATAAAAATTTTGGATTTTAAACCTTCTATGAATAAGGTTTTTGTTAAAACATATTCTACAATGTTAGATTTGTATGAGTCGGACTGGAATAGCGAATATACCCTTGATTATAATATGACACCATCCTATCAGCTCCTGGGAACTGATACTGTCACTTCAGCAACTGAATCTTCAATAATTTGGTCGGGTTTGCAAATGAATTCCTCTTATGAATGGTATGCTGAAATTAGTGATGGAAAATACCAAAAGACTTCTTATCTCAATAGATTCAGCACAAATAATAATGAACAAATTTTTCTTGGTAATGATATAACACAGTGTGAAGGTCAGGTTACTATTGGTACCGCCGACACTAATTATACCTACTCATGGCTTAATGGAAGTACGAATTCTTTTATAACAGTGAATCAAACCGGAAATTATGTACTTACCGCTACAAGTATTGCCGGTAATTGTTCGGTTAAAGATTCAATTTTAGTCACTATAAATGCAAATCCACAATCATATCTTGGTACTGATACTGCTGCTTGCGGACAACTAATACTAGGATCAGGTATTGAAACAAATTATATTTATACCTGGCAGGATGGCAGTACGGATTCTGTTTTCACAGCGCTAACCTCTGCCACTTATTCACTCTTTATCCAGGATAGTATCACCGGTTGTTATAGTTCCGATACCATTGACGTGGTAATTTATCCATTTCCTATTGTGAATCTTGGTAACGATACCACCCTTTGCGGAGGAAGTGTACAATTGGGAGTAAATGAAACAGGTAACACTTACTTGTGGTCGACAGGCAGCACCAACGATTCTATTCTTGTTAACCAAACGGAGAATTATGTTTTAACTGCTACAAGCAATGCGGGTTCATGTGTAAGCAGCGATTCTATAACAGTAATTATTAATTCCATTCCCGAAATTAATATGGCTGCCGATACCGCTGGATGCGTGCAGGTAATTTTAGATGCAGATATTGGATCCGGTTATTTTTACAGCTGGCAGAATGGAGACATTCAACCTTCAATTGTTGTTGAACAAAGTGGCCAATATATTATTTCAGTTGAAAATACTTTAACAGGTTGTTTAAATAGAGATACAACCGAAGTTGAAATATTCCGATTGCCTGTCTTTAGTTTGGGCGATGATTTAACTTGTAATAAGTGCGATTTTACTATTTCGGCGCCGGCAGGATATCAAAGTTATTTATGGAATACAGGAGAAACAGGAAATGTAATTCACATTTCAGTGCCTGGATTGTATGCTGTAAAAATAACTGACGACAAAGGGTGTGTTGCAAGGGATACTATTTTGATTGCTTCTTCAACAGTTCTCTATCCAAATCCCGTAACAGATTATCTTATTGTGAATCAGAATTATCAAAGCGAACCAACATTTCAACTGGTTGATGAACTTGGCCAAGCTGTTAAATTCATCATTGTAAAAAATGAATTGGGATATAGAATTGATTGCAGCCGACTTGCAAAAGGTACTTATTTTTTAAACATTTTAGCAGATGATGAAAAGTCAAAATATAAATTCGTTAAGCTTTAAAAAAGCATGAATTAGAAGGATTTTAAACAGGTTTTTGGTAGCTTAATGTTGGTTTGTTTTGTAGTCGTTCCTTTCCAAAATATAAAGTAATATGATTGAAAATTAGAAGGTTATGGAAATATGGGTATAAATAACGTACAAAATCTAAAAAAAGCTGTAAGTAAATAACCTTCGAAACTGTCCGCATCTTTGTTCTGAGTCTTTAAATATTATAACTTTGAATAAACGAAACATTACTTCCCTATCCCCTCAATACAGTGTTGTATAAAGGAGTTATTGTAGCGTTTAGAAGAGAGTTGGACTAAACCGCCAAAACGGCGGTAGTTTTTTTTCAATATATAAAAAGTTTCTGAACTTAGTAGTATGTCTAACTTAAAAACATACTGCTATGAGTACACTCAGAGACCAAATGCTTCAGCAGA
>JALYQW010000113.1 GCA_030855635.1 Bacteroidota bacterium
CAATAGCTGCAGGTACTTCTTCACCGGTTCCACAAGCATGTGAAAGCACCAGGTTTGTTTGCAAAGTATCCAGATCTTCATTCGAAATTGTTTTATTGTAAAGCGCACCAAACCCTGTGTTGATTCCGTAAATCGGATCCTTCTGTGATTGCATCCTGTTATCGAGATAAGTGCGGCAAGCAATAATTTTTTCTTTTGCAGATTCTGAAAGCTCCAGGCTCAAATTACCGGAAAGAATGTTTTTTATGCAATTGAAATCAATATGAGTACTCGATATTTTGTGTGCAGGCATTTTATAAAACAATAAGTATAAACGAAAGATGCTAAATGATTAAGACTTCATCAGTTTTTGTAGAAAGTTGATATCCGTTAACGATTCCACTTTTATTTCTTCCTGAACACCGGAATTCATATTTTTATATTTTATCATCCCCGATTGCATTTCCTCACTTCCCACCAACACCACAAACGGAATTTTATTCGCATCAGCATACGCCATCTGTTTTTTCATTTTAGCTGCATCAGGATATAGTTCGGTATTGATTCCTGCTTCACGCAATTTACGGGATATGGAAAGACAATATTTTTCAGCTTCAGTTCCGAAGTTAACAAACAAAACCTGTGTTCCCGATTGTTTGAGATTGAGCGATTCAAAAAGCCGGTATTCTTCCATCACATCATATATCCGGTCGACGCCGAAGGAAATTCCTACACCAGAAATACCGGGTAAGCCAAATATTCCCGTAAGGTCATCGTACCTGCCACCACCGGTAATGCTTCCTATCTGTATATTTTTTGCTTTAACTTCAAAAATGGCTCCTGTATAATAATTCAATCCTCGTGCAAGTGTGATATCCAGTTCGAGGTTGGCACTTTCTGAAAGACTGAATACAGTTTCCAGTTCTTCAATACCTTTCATCCCGGTAACGGAATTAACCAGCAGCGATTTTAAAAAACTTAATTTTTCAACTGAGTTACCTTTAAATTGCAGCAAGGGTTGCAACTCCTTTATTGCATCATCCGACAAACCTTTTGCCCGCAGTTCTTCATTGACTTTTTCTACCGGGATTTTGTCGAGCTTATCAATGGCAACGGTTATGTCAGTAATCTTATCGGCAGCTCCTATGATTTCAGCAATACCGGTTAATATTTTCCTGTTATTCATTTTGATCACAACAGGAATTTCCAGTTGCATAAAAACATCTTCCATAATATGGATGAGTTCAACTTCGTTGAGAAGTGAATTGCTTCCGATTACATCAGCATCACACTGGTAAAATTCCCGATAGCGGCCTTTTTGAGGACGATCGGCACGCCATACCGGCTGAATCTGGAAACGCTTGAACGGAAAGGTGATTTCATGCTGGTGCATTACCACATACCGGGCAAAGGGAACTGTTAGGTCATAACGCAGTGCTCGTTCAGTAAGCAATTCCGAGTTGACGTTGCGTTCCAGTGCAGTTTCAAATTCTTTCAGCAACTCTTCTTTCTTTTTCGACTCATGGATCCTGGAATTCAAAATCCTGAATAATAGCTGGTCTCCCTCCTCGCCATATTTCCCCGTGAGGGTAGTAAGGTTTTCCATGGCAGGAGTTTCTATTTGTTGGTAACCATACTTGTGAAAGACAAGCCTGATGCTGTCAAAAATATAGTTTCGGCGTGCCATCTCCACTGGGGAGAAGTCGCGGGTGCCTTTGGGTATGGCGGGTTTCAAGGCGGGAATTTTGTTTGAGATGTTTGAGGCAAAGATAGCAATGTCGGCATATTTTACCATAAAAGTCACAACCTCAGTATCAGCTGAATTGGAAAGTTAATTCAGAAATGGTAATTTTATGCAGCATCAGATTACGGTATACCTGTATAATCGATTACCAGTTTAAACGATTTTATGTTCGAAGGATCTTAACTTATTAATTAATCTATTGGTATTTTACAGCATGAAAAAGCTTAACAAGCTAGCTTTTGCCCTGTTTTTTGCCATATTTACCTCTAATTCGTATTCACAATCCTGTCAGTCAAAGTTCTAAAAATATTGCTTTATCAGGATGTAATAAGTTTGAATCATTGATACTAACAACTTCGTACCTGCCACCTTCCTGGTATATTGAACAACTTATAGCTGCAGATGTTGTTTTTATTGAAAGTAGCGAGCATTTTATAAAGCAAACCATCAGGAACCGCTGCCATATTTTATCTCCTAACGGAGTGCAAACGTTAATTGTTCCCGTGGTACACCTCAACCGAACCAAATCTCCCATTAAAGATATCCGGATTTCAAATGATTTCCCCTGGCAGAGGCAACATTGGCGTTCGTTGACATCTGCATACCGAAGATCCGCTTTTTTTGAATTTTACCAGGATGATCTTATCCGGTATTATGAAAAACGATTTGATTTTCTTTTTGATTTTAACCAGTCGCTGTTGTTGTTTTTACTGGAACAAATTAAAGTGGAGAAGCCGCTTTTATTAACAACATTGTATCAGCCTCCTGTGATAGAAGATATGAATGATTTAAGAAATCGTTGCAATACACGTTTGCCTGTTGAAACAGGAACAATTAAAAGTTATCCGCAGGTGTTTGGTTACAAGGATGGTTTTGTACCAGGACTGAGTGTGGTTGATCTGCTGTTCAGCATGGGATCGGCTTCACGATCGTACCTACAAGAAAGTTGAACTATGGCCCTGTACCCAGGTAGCCAAATATCTAACTTTTTTGTGGAGGATTTTATGAGGATTGTTGAGTTACATAAAACTAATGAGCAGATTATTAATTTGTTATGAGATAATTCTGCAACTTGACCACATTTTTTGTTTCAATAAATGAATTGCTTTTTATCGTGGAAAGGACCCCGGTTTATAGAAATTTTTATGCGAGTTGAATGGATCAATTTTTTTATTACTTTCGGAAAACATACAGATGTGGTATTATAACGAAGCTAAGTTTATAGAACAACACAATGTAGGAATATATATTCTGTAATCACTAACTATCAGCATTAATGATATGAAAAATCAAGCAAAGGAAATCTTTTTTAGTTTAATATTAGTTTGCGTTTTAGGAAAATCGATTGGTCAGAATTGTGCTTCGATTACAAACGCGTCAGATCTA
>JALYQW010000130.1 GCA_030855635.1 Bacteroidota bacterium
TAGTGTTACATGTAGTTTTTGTACCTTAATTTGTACCCCATTTTCCATAACTATCTAATTTTCTCTCTTTAAAAAATAGCTTAAATCCTTTATGATTGCTGTTATGTTTTTTTAGTCTTAATAAAACAGAGACGCTTGTTGAACCAACATAATAACGATCCCGAGTTTTTGAGAAAAGAAT
The DNA here is from genome assembly GCA_030855635.1 of Bacteroidota bacterium. GTDB lineage: Bacteria > Bacteroidota > Bacteroidia > AKYH767-A > OLB10 > JADKJB01. Next base: position 182 of record JALYQW010000130.1, read on the forward strand.
ATAAACTTGGTACATAAAAAATTATTGAAAAAAAAAGTCCCGGAAGTATTCCGGGACTTGGGTGGGAACTACTGGGTTCGAACCAGTGACCCTCTGCTTGTAAGGCAGATGCTCTGAACCAGCTGAGCTAAGCTCCCAAATCATTTCTCTTTATCCAGCAACCCTCTGCTTGTAAGGCAGATGCTCTGAACCCTGCCTGCTGCAGGCGGGCAGCTGAGCTAAGCTCTCAAATTATTTCTCTTTATCCAGTGACCCTCTGCTTGTAAGGCCGATGCTCTGAACCCTGCCTGCTGCAGGCAGGCAGCTGAGCTAAGCTCCCTTTTTATTGCTCTTTATCCAGTGACCCTCTGCTTGTAAGGCAGATGCTCTGAACCCTGCCTGCTGCAGGCGGGCAGCTGAGCTAAGCTCCTTTTTTTAAGGACTGCAAATATAGGGAGGAATTTATTATTTACAAGGGTTAGTAAGGAATAATGATAAGTAATTGATTTTAAGAATTTTGAAATATTTATAAGGCGTGTTTTTAGTGGTTTTTAAGGAAAAGTTAAGCTGTGAATCCGAAAATTCACGGGTTAGTATTTTAATACCACAATCCCTTCCGCACTACTGCCATCCATCCTGACAACATACACTCCGCTCTCCACATCGGTTAAATCGTAATTATGAGTCCAGTTCCGGCCTGAAATGTTTCCTGAATACAACTCTCTAACCTTCTGCCCGTATACGTTGTAAAGACTTAAGGTGACTTTTTTATGATCGTTTTCGAGAAGCGTGAGGGTAATGGTGTTTGTTGCCGGATTCGGGTAAACCGTTAACATGAGATTGGATGTGAATTCTTCAAGACCTACACACACTTCAACGGTCATCGCCAGAGTATCGGTCCCTATGCATCCTGTAGAATCGGTTACGGTATAGGTGAGGTTATGAACTCCCACTCCTGCGTTAAAAGGATTAAATTGTGTTCCCGTAATATTGATGCCTGGACCCGTCCACGTTCCTCCGGGGGGAGAAAAAACGAGGCTGGCCGGTTGTCCGTAATAACAAAGCGTATCCTCCGAAGCCGTTATGGCAACATTTGGGATGGTGCCTTGTCCTATGTAAATGGGGAGCGAAGGACCTGTGCAATAAGCTGCAGTATCACCGGTTACATAATAAACTCCGGGTTCAGTAACTAGCAGCACCGGATCCGTTTGACCGGTATTCCATAAGTAAGATTGTGATCCTGATGCTGTAAGAACGATAGTGTCTCCTGCACAAATTCCGGGTGGTCCGCTTACAGAAACGGGTAAAGGAATTTCTCTAACGGTAATGGCTATGGTAGCGAGTGTGGTTCCGTTGGCCGGACAATAGTTATCCATTGCTTTAATGGTAAAATAATAAGTATTTGATGTGTTGGTACACAAGGTATCAGAACCCAATGCATGTTCGCATGTAGTAACCCAGTTGAAATTTATTTGTCCTCCAATATTGAAAATTACCGGCAGCCCACCGCTAATAGTAGCACAGGGAGGAATTAAACAGCCCGCTGCAGGATCAATGTAATTGGTACCGAATTGCGCGCCTGACCCCACAACGGTAATGGTTTGACCTGCTCCATTCAGGAACAAATCAAAGTCGGTAATGGATAATAAAAAATTAACCGTATCACCCGCACTCACTGTGTCACTATAGGAAGTTAGCAGTCCGGTTCCGGGATCAATGAAAGGGGCATTCATTACAGGTGGATTATTGGGGCCTGAAAAAACCGGTGGGCAGTTGTTATTTAGTACTACATTTATTTCTCTGAAAATTTCGGCCACTTTAATTCCGCATTTATAAGCGCTCACACTGATAACTGTGACGAAATAACCTCCCGTAAAGGACGTAAATGCTATTTCGCCTGTACTCGACCCCAAAACGGCAGCTACATTTATTGGATTTTGTACCGGTGACGGCAATTGACTATTCACACTATAACCCGGTGCAAAAGGAATGATTGCACCTGCATCCGTCTCGGGATTTGCCCAACTGTAAACAAGGGAATCATGTTCGGGATCTATGGCGCCTGAACTATATTTGAATGGCAGCCCTGTGCAGATAATCGTAGAGGGCTTCTCTGTAAAAAAGGGTGAAGAATCAAAACAGGGGGAGGTGGTTGTAAGCTGGTAAGGATACATCACAGCGCGATTTCGAAAACCGCTAGATCCTGCTCCAGTGATATTTGTTAGCGCACTACTTCGACAACATTCTCCCCAGGAAAATACCCAGCCGGCAGACGGCGGAATGCCGGGTAATACAATTGGCGCTGACTGATAAATGAATTCTTCTACAAGCCCGGGCACAGGTATTGAACCGCCCTGTGTGCAGGTAATGCATGATGAAACACCATTGGGTAATAAGCCGACAGGACTGATATCGGTTTGTGAAATCAGGGCAAGGGGAATGTTCGGAACTCCGGGAACTGTAGTGTTTAAGGATACCGTGACGGGGCCCGGTATGCCATTGCAATCGCGATAAAATTTCATTTGAAATTTAAATTGGCCTGAGGGCAGACAGGTCCACGTGATTTCACCACCCATACCGTGACTGGCGTGTGAAAATTTTGTAAAGCCCGTCATGAAAATAATTAATATAAATGCTAAAACCTTGATCTGCCTGGTAATGCACATGGATAAATGGAATGCTTTCATGGTCGGGTGTTTAATTATTGGGAATGGGGGAAGATAATAGAAAATATCCTCATTGCAAAAAAGGGTGAAAATTGCCTTGAGGTCTTTAAATGAAAATCGATGGTTCATTTGACCCTAATCACCTAATTAATTAAGCAGAAAAGGATATCGATATTCATAGCTCAAAAAAGTCAGTAACAACTTCATATACTGTTCTACCTTATGAGGGTCACTCTTCCCGTAAGGTTTTTATTTTCCCCGAATAAGGTTGTAAAATTCACTTTATACACATAAACATCTTGCTTGGCGGGTTCACTACTGTTTATTACACTTCCATCCCAGCCACGTTCACCTGAATAAAGCAGCTCACCCCAGCGATCAAAAATTTCAAGATTAAATGAAGTGATACCGATGCCGTAGATTTCAAAAGTTTCGTTTTTATCATCATTATTCGGACTAAACACATTGGGAATGTACGCTGTCCATACCGGATCAAGTTCAACAGGAAATTCATACCGGTCAATACAATTATGTTCACTGATTGCAACTAAAGTGATGGTGTAATGGCCAGTATCGCTATACAAATGATGCGGATTAGGATCGGTAGAGTTACTGCCGTCTCCGAACTCCCAGGTATAAAATACTGCACCTGTACTAAGATTTGTGAAATAAATGGGTTCAAGAATAGTAGTGAGTGGCGGGTCAGGTTGAAATAAGGCGGTGGGTGTGGGATGAACGGTTACCAATGCCGGTTGGGTCAGCGTTGATGCACATCCGTTGCTGTTAATCACGGTTAGGGATATATCAAATTGTCCAGCTGTGGTAAATTCATGTGAAGGTGCTGCAATTGTTGAAGTACCACCGTCTCCAAAACTCCAGATCCAGTTAGTGATAACTCCAGATCCAGGTTGACTTAAATCGGTGAAATTAATTTCAAGGGGACCGCAGCCTTCCGCAGCAAGCGGTTCAAAGAAAGGGACCGGATCAACATATACAGATACCGGTAGTGTGAGGCTATCAACACATCCGGCATTACTTTCAGCAACTAACACAACAATGTAGCTTCCGGGCAGGGTATAAACATGAGATGGCTGTATGCTATTTGACAATGCGCTGCTGTCGCCGAAATTCCAGGAATAGGTAAGACTGCCTGAAACAATAGAACTGTTGTTACTGAATGTTACAGGTTGATTTGTACAAGCCGACAAGTAACTGAAAAGCGCTTCAGGAAGCGGATCCGGAATAATTATTAAACTATCACTTGCATCACATCCGTATTGATTTGATACCTGAAGATTAACCTGGTATGACGAATAAATAGTGTAAAGATGAGTAGGATTAACCAATAAGGATGATGAACCATCACCAAAACTCCAGTTAAATATATTGACGCTTGCTGTATCGAGGGCACTGAATGATACAGGTGTATTGATACATCCTGCATCGACGGTAAACGAGGCTACCGGTGCCGGATATATGCTGATACTGTCAGCATAAACAGCACTGCAACCTAAGGAACTGTTTACAGTGAGTTGTACTGAATAGGTGCCGGGAACGGAGTAAAGGTGCAAAGGATTCTCGAGAAAACCTGTCGAACCGTCACCAAAATTCCATGCCCACGAAAGAGTTCCCATGCCTACACTTGAATTGCTGTTGAACGATGCTGAATCGTTTAAACAGGAATTGCTTGTAGTGAACTGGACTACCGGCAGATCATTAATTGCCACAGGCAATTGTAAAGTATCAGAACATCCTAAAGAAGAGACAACAATTAGTTGGGTGTTGTAATTGCCGGGTGAGGTATAAAGATATGATGGACTTAAAAGAGATGAAGTGTCACCATTTCCAAAGTTCCACAAAAAAGCAACAATAGTTCCGGATGCAATTGTTGAAGTATTTATGAAATATGAACTATCTCCCACGCATACATCCTGAACAGCGTACAAAGCATCGGGCATATCGTTTACCTGCACAGTTGCATCGAATATTTCAAAACATCCTGCAGGATCTGTTACCGTTACACTATAAACGCCACTTGAAATTACTGAAATGGTTTGTGTACTGTCGCCGGTTGACCACATGTAACTGTAGCCCGGATTGCCGGCATCGAGAACAAAGGCGGTATTTATGCACACTGTGGTATCCATAAGAATATCAGAAAACAGGCCTGTATTGGTGAATATAACTGGCGTGGTTACAGAAGCAGTACATCCGCTGTCACTGGTAACAGTTAAAGTAACCGGATATGTTCCGGGAACGGGAAAATTAAACGTAGGATTTTGTACCGATGCCATATTGCCACTACCAAAATTCCAATTCCATGATGAAATATTACCTGCAGCGATCAATGAGTTATCGGTGAACATAAACATTCCAGTGCAGGAGGCTATGAAATTAAATGCCGGTTGTGGAACAGGTAATTGAGAAACAGTATGGATAATGGTTCCTGTACAACCATTCGCATCGGTAATTATTACTGTATATTGTCCTGCGGTTGTCACATTTATTGATTGGCTGGTACTGCCACCGGGAGCCCAGAGGTAAGAACTTCCCGGATTACCGGCGTTTAAAATTGTTCCTGTTCCCGGACAGAATGAGGCCTGTACCATTAACGGGTTAATACCACTTGCGTTTATATTCACAGAATGAACGGTGCTGCAGCCTGAAGCATTAGTAACGGTGACAGTATATACGCCCGCTGCTGTAACATTCAAAGTTTGAGAGGTAGAGCCGTCATTCCACAAAAACTGTGAACCGGCATTTCCCGCATTCAGCGTTAAGCTGCTTCCTGCACAAATAAATGCCGGAGGAATTGTCACAACAGGATTCGGTGAAACTACTACCTGAATTGAACTGTCGCCAATGCATCCATTTGATCCTGTAACGGACACTGTATACGTAGTATTGACAGCGGGGGAAACTGTTATGGAAGGGGTAGTTTCCCCCGAACTCCAGCTATAGGAAGTTCCGCCTGAAGCTGTTATTTGTGTAGTAGCGCCATCACAGATAGATGCATCCCCGGCAAAAGATATAGCCGGTGTAGGAAGCACAGTAATTGTGACTTGTGCACTGCCCGAACAGCCGCTGGCATCTGTAATTGTTACGATGTAAGTAGTTGTTGTGGCAGGAGTCACATCGATTGTTGCTGATGTATTTCCGTTGCTCCACAAATAACTTGTTCCACCTCCCGCATTTAAAGTTACCTGACCACCCGGACAAACCGAAGAAGGAGGGCTTATATTTACTGTAATTCCTGGTGAAATTGTCAGCGTTTGCACGATAGTATCCGAACATCCGCTGGCAGTTGAAACAATAAGAGTAACAGTATACGTTCCGGGATTGGAAAAATTCGTTGATGGATTTTGCAACTGTGAGGTCATGCCATTTCCGAAATCCCAGTCCCATAAAGTTCCGGAGCCGGTAGATTGATCAGTAAAAGTAACATTTCCTCCCTGGCATGGTCCACCGCCGGAGTAATTGAAATCGGCAACCGGGTTAGCATATATAGTTACCGGTAGGACAGTGGTATCAGGACAACCTGTTCCGGTTCCCGCAATCAGCATAACGTTATAGGTTCCGGCTGTGCTATACGTGATGGAAGGATTTATTAGTGTTGACGTAACACCGTTGCCAAAATTCCATGAAAAATTTATTCCTGAGGGAGTCGATGTGTTATTAAAAATTACCGGTGCATTTATACAAGCATTCGTAGTTGTAAAATTAGCTATGGCTGAAGCTTGAACAGTAACATTTTGGCATGTAGTGTCAGAACATCCACTTGTAGTTTCAACTACCAGGCACACGGTGAAAGTGCCTGTAGCAGCATAAACGTGTGAAGGATTTTGTATTGTGGAAACACTCCCATCCCCAAAGTCCCAGTTCCATGAAGCTATTGTGCCGGAGGAAATATCGTTAAAACTAACAGTGCTTCCGGCGCATTGGTTTCCACCTGTAAAATTAAATCCGGCAGTAGGGATTGCATATACGGTTACCGGTAGTGTTATTGTATCAGGGCAACCTGAACCTGTTCCGGCAATTAGAGTCACATTGTATGTTCCGGCTGTTAAATAGGTAACCACGGGGCTAGTCAAGTTTGATGTTCCCCCGTTCCCGAAATTCCAGGCGTAATTGAGACCTGCAGGTGAAGAAGTATTGGTAAATGTTATTCCGGAATTCACACAAGCATTAGCCGCATTAAAACCTGCAGTAGCTGATGAAAGAATGGTTATTGTTTGACAAACTGTATCAACACATCCGTTTGCCGTAGTTACGTATAAACAAACATTGTAAGTACCTGCGGTTACATATTGGTGAGTGGGATTTTGCAAAGACGATGTATTTCCATTTCCAAAACTCCAGTTATAAGCTGTTATTGTTGTTCCGCCTGTAACGGAACTTTGATCGCTAAAAGAAACAGGAGTGCCCAGACATCCTGCTGTATAATTAAATTGTGCCGTAGGACCTGCAAGCGGTGTTACTACCAACGAGTCTACATCCGAACACATGCCATCGGTAACGGTAACAACATACGTACCTGGCCCTACCAGTTGCGAAGCTCCGGTGAATCCATTACTCCAAAGATAAGTCGGTGTACCCTGCGACCCGGTGGCAGATGCAGTTATTGGAACCGTTCCTCCACAACTTACCGTTTGATTGGCACCTGCATCGGCAACAAGGTTAATCACTGTTATACAATATGAATAAATCTGAGCTCCAAAATAAGGGCAGGCATCATCCTGAACCTGTACAGTAAAACAATGCGGACTACTGGCAACATCACTTAATGTTGGTGTCCAGCAAAAAGAGCCCAATGGATGAGGAACGCCCACGGCACTAAAATTACCCGCGGAAAGTCCCTGGTCCCATGTCATGGAAACAGTCTGGCCCACATCTGTGTCATTTGAAAAAAGAGCAAAACAAAGTTGCTCACCCTGGCAAACAGTCGCTGTGAATTCATTGGTTCCGTTAATTCCTGTTAAGCTTGGCAGCATGTTCGTACAGGAAATAACCGTTATCTGAAGATCCCGTTCGACCTGGCCGATAAGCACTCCATTCCTGTATTCGGAAACCAATACAGCCATAACAGTTACCTGCAATGATTGCGGTGTAATACAAAAATCCCCTGATTGGGTATCAAATGTCATTGATGGTACTGAATTTAAAGGCTGCGTTGCAGAATATGGAACGTTATAGGTAATGGGAAGCCCTGAAGAACCTAACGGTGTTATGAGTGAATATACCAGAGAATCACCATCTGGATCATTCGCACCGTGATTGAAACAAAACTGCTGTCCCAGACAAACAAATGGAACCGGTTTATTAGTAAAGGTGGGTGAGTTGTTACAGCCTATGGTATTGTTCAACATCGAATACACATAGATGTTTTCACTTAGAGGAGCATTAATCGTACTGATCGCACCGTTCCTGCAACAAAGGGCATAACTGAACATCCAGTCGGTACATTGGGCTGGTAAAGTGAATGTTGCTTCATAGATCCATTCTTCAATTCCTGTAAAAACTCCTCCATTGCAGGTTGATGAATCACTAGGACAAATTGGTGTAATTTCCTGTCCTGTACCAGGGATCGGATATGCTGTTACAAAAGCAGAATAACCACATGAAACAGAAGTGTATTCAATATCAACGTCGGGTGGAGCACTTATTCCAACGCAATCCCTGTAAAATGATAACGTTAGTTTATAAGTATTTCCACCTAAACACTGATAGGTGAGATCAGCCCCCATGCTGTGTGTTGCTTGTGAGGTATTATATGAAAAAATAATTAGCAGGGAGCAAACCAGGCTTATTTTGGTAAAGAATTTACTCATGTGAATGTACTTACTATCACATATAAGGCAAATGCAGTACCACTAGCAATGAGAATTATTTATCAATTAGAGTATTGACTTTCTAGGCATTAAGAATTAAAAACCTATACAACTTTTTAGCTATGGGGATTTTTTTCTACGAAATGCCATAACTGTTCTCGTTCAGGGTCTCATTTTGTGGAAAATTTAAGCAAAATTGCGGGTTGAATTGTTCTTTATGAAGTTCAACCGGGTTAAATATTCTCTGATTGTTTCTACCCGTGAGCAACCAGTAACTCCCATAGCTTGCTGGATAATATGCAGGTCAACTTTCCATTTATCAGCCCAGAATTTAATGGCTTTGATCTTAAAAGGATTAATAAATTCCTCTTGCTTAGTAGTTTCTTTTCGTTGTTTCATAATTGGCGGATTCAATATAAGTTTCTGTGAGTTGAAAGTATATTTACTAAAATTGTGCCAATTGGATGAAACTATATCTGTTTAAATTTAAAGTTTCAGAAGCAACTTAATTTCTTAATGAAAAAAAAAGAGGACACCCGATTTGGATATCCTCTTTAATAAAAGTATAAAAATCCTATGCCGGCAACATTTTACTTTGGCAAACAAAATCGGTGGTTGGAATTCCTGTTTCTGCAATGGCTTTAAATCCACCGGCCACTTCGCTGAAATTTCGATAACCGCGAGCCTGTAAAACTGAAGCTGCTATCATACTGCGGTAGCCGCCCTGGCAATGCAGGAAGAAATGTTGTTTCGGATCAAGGGTGCTTACCCATTCGTTAATGGCTGCCAGGGGCTTGTTGTATGCTTCATCAACATGCTCAGAGGCATATTCACTTTCTTTCCTCACATCAATCACATGACTTTCTTTTTGTCTGAACTCTTTTTTAAACTGCTCCGGTGAAATGCGATTGACTGCGTCTGTTTCTTTTTCCGCTTTTAACCAGGCATCGAAACCACCATTAAGATAGCCGATAACTTTATCGAATCCTACCCGTGCTAATCGGGTCACTGTTTCTTCTTCCATTCCCTTATCAGTAATCAGCAATATTTCCTGATTCACATCCCCGACAAGGGATCCCACCCAGGGTGCAAAATCACCTTTAATTCCAATATTGATACTTTGCGGAATAAATCCCCGGGCGAATTCATCGGCTCCTCGCGTGTCAAGGAGTAATGCTCCGGTGAGTTCAGCAGCCTGTTCAAACTGATTGGGATCCAAGGCTGTCATACCACGTTTCATTACTTCATCAATACTGGAATAACCTTTTTTATTCATAGCCACATTCAAAGGAAAGTATGCGGGTGGTGGAAGTAATCCATCTGTTACAGCCTCAATGAATGAATTTTTATCAGGTTGGCGGAGTGCGTAGTTCATTTTTTTCTGATTGCCTAAAGTATCTACGGTTTCTTTCATCATGTTTTTTCCGCACGCACTTCCTGCACCGTGAGCGGGATAAACGATCACATCATCGGCAAGCGGCATAATCTTATTCATTAAACTCTCATATAACATTCCGGCCAACTGTTCCTGTGTCATGTCAGCAGCCTTCTGTGCAAGATCAGGACGACCTACATCTCCCAGGAATAATGTATCGCCGCTGAAAATAGCATGATCTTTTCCGTGCTCATCTTTTAGCAGATACGTTGTACTTTCCATGGTATGGCCGGGAGTGTGCAATACTTTTATAGTCACCTTGCCAATGTTAAATTCCTGACTATCGGTTGCAATTATTGCTTCGAACTCAGGATTAGCATTAGGACCATATACAATGGGTGCACCGGTTTTTTTGCTCAGGTCAAGATGCCCCGATACAAAATCAGCATGGAAATGTGTTTCGAAAACATATTTTATTTTAACGCCGTCTTTTGAAGCGCGGTCGAGGTAAGGCTGCACTTCCCGTAAAGGATCAATGATTGCCGCTTCACCTTCTGATGTGATGTAATAGGCGCCCTGTGCCAGACAACCGGTATATATTTGTTCTATTTTCATCATGATTTGTTAATGGTGAAATACTTTTTTAGAATTTATTACAACGAAATTTTCAGCTTTCGGAAATTTCTCTTTTGGCAAGATAATAATCAACCATTTCATAATTGCTTTTTTCTCTTTCCAGCATATCATTAACCGTTTTTGGTGACGGTACTATTACTTTTTCACCCTGC
>JALYQW010000002.1 GCA_030855635.1 Bacteroidota bacterium
CATTCCCTTACCAACCCCACCCTTCAGGGTGGGGATAAAATGCACATGTCCCTCCCGGGCTTCAGCCCGGAACTTTAAAATGAATATGTTTATGATATCCGAGAATTCAAGCAATAAAATATTCTTAGTACTTAGTTATGTTAATTTCAAATTTTCGTCACAAATATTAATACGATGGCCAAAAAAAATTTTGATTTGGTAATTAGTATTAGTAAATTGCGGGTTATATCTAACTATAATTTTTATAAAAATGAAAAAACTAAAACTTTCGATTTTAACTGCCGTTATGATGACTGGCATGTTGTTCACTCAAAGCGCTCAGGCACAGACCAACCCATGTGGCTGGACACTAGTAAGCCAAATTTGTTCACAGCCTACCTGCCCGGGTGCTTGTGACGCTACCATTATTGTTACCCCAAGCATTGTACTACCTAACGTAGTTTACAATTGGTCGAATGGAAGTAACTCAAGCCAACAGTATAATCTTTGCGCAGAAGTTTATGTGGTTACAGTAACCGACGCAAACGGATGTTCACAGGAATTCTCTTATGAACTTATTGATCCTGCACCACTTGTTGCAAGCTGCATCACAACTGCTGATGAATCAGCTCCTGGTGCTGCTGATGGTTCTATTGAAGCTTCAGTTACCGGTGGTTTTGGCCCATATGAATTTGAATGGCAGACTTCACCAATTCAATACGGTCCAATTCTTTCAGGGCTGACCGCAGGTTCATATACTGTTAATGTATATGATGAGAAAAAATGTATGACTTCAACTACCTGCGAAGTTAAAACTGATGAATTAAATTGTGGTGGCTTCAGGACCCAAACACAAGGCGGATGGGGACAATGTCACCAAAATGGTAACAATCCCGGTTCCTACCTGTTCGCAAATTTTGATGCTGCATTCCCTTCTGACTTAACAATAGGTTGCACAAGAACCCTGACATTGACTTCTGCCCAGGCAGTATGTGATTTCCTATCTTCAGGAACAACTCCACGTGTATTAAATGCAGGAGCTATGGTTGATCCAGGTCAAACTTATAGGAATGTATTTGCAGGCCAACTGGTAGCTGCAACACTTAACGTACGTTTTGATGTTGTTGATCCAAACTTCGGCGCATCCGGTGTAACCCTGGGAAATCTAGAAATTACCTCAGGTACTTTTGCAGGATGGTCAGTTAACGCGCTTATCGCAGAAGCTAACCGGAAAATCGGGGGATGTGCTTCTATATATACTGCATCGCAATTAAGCAATGCACTTGACGCTGTTAATAATAACTATACTGACGGTCTGTCTGATAGAGGATTCCTGGCTTGCCCTTCATCAGGTAGCAGAATGCAGGCTTCCGGAAATTTGAACCTGTCTGTTAGCGTTAACCCTAACCCTGTTAGAGGTAACGGAACTATTTCAGTTGTTACTGCTCAGGATGATATGGTACAAGTAGATGTTTATAATGTAGCAGGACAAAAAACTGCAACTCTTTTCAAAGGTGCTGTTAAATCTCAGGAGTCATTAAATCTCGACCTGGATGCAGCAACTATGGACTCAGGAATTTATTTCATTAAAGTTATTACTTCCGGCAACGTATTAACACAGAAGTTTGTCGTGAATAACTAAAATTAAAAACTAAGTATCTGTGACATTTTACTTAGAATAAAAAAAGCCGCTCCTTAAAAAAGAGCGGCTTTTTTATTTCCATCCAGCTTATTGTTGGGTCCTTGCTTTTGAAAGAATTTATTTTGACGGTAGCATTGTTATTTTTGTAAATCCAATTCTTTGATAAGCTAAATTTTTGGTGCCGGTTTTTACTTCTGGATATCTGATTAGCATATTGAACCAGGAATAAATAACAAAAAAACTAAAAAATAAAAACAATAAAAAGAGGCTGTTCCGAAAAACCGGAACAGCCTCTTTTTATTAAGTAAATTAGATTAGTATCTGTAATATTCAGGCTTGAAGGGTCCTTTAACATCTACTCCGATATACTCAGCCTGGTCAGCAGAAAGGGTATCGAGTTCAACACCTATTTTAGCCAGGTGTAAACGGGCAACTTTCTCATCGAGGTGTTTAGGTAATGTATACACTTTATTCTCGTAGGAACCGGTGTTAGTCCACAATTCAATTTGAGCAAGGGTTTGGTTGGTAAAAGAATTAGACATCACAAAAGATGGATGGCCGGTTGCACAACCCAGGTTCACCAGGCGTCCTTCAGCAAGAATAATAATATCTTTTCCATCAAGAGTATATTTATCAACTTGTGGTTTGATAATATCTTTCGACTTACCATAGTTGTTATTTAACCAGGCCATGTCAATCTCATTATCAAAGTGACCAATATTACAAACCACAGCATTATGCTTCATGGCTTTGAAATGCTTGTCTTTGATAATGTCTTTGTTCCCGGTTGCCGTTACAATAATATCGGCTTCCTTAACCGCATCATCCATTTTCTTTACTTCATAACCTTCCATGGCTGCCTGTAGAGCGCAAATAGGATCAATTTCGGTAACGATTACTCGAACACCTGCACTGCTTAATGATTCAGCAGATCCTTTTCCTACATCTCCATAACCGGCAACTACTGCTACTTTACCGGCAAGCATAAGATCGGTGGCACGACGGATCGCATCCTGTAACGATTCCCTGCAACCATATTTATTGTCAAACTTCGACTTGGTAACGGAGTCATTTACGTTAATTGCCGGCATGGGTAAAGTACCGTTTTTCATGCGCTCATATAAGCGATGAACACCTGTAGTGGTTTCTTCAGAAAGTCCTCTTATTCCGGAAATCAATTCAGGATATTTATCAAAAACCATGTTGGTTAAGTCACCGCCATCATCAAGAATCATATTAAGTGGTTTGCGGTCTTCGCCGAAAAACAGTGTTTGTTCAATACACCAGTCGAATTCTTCAGCATCCATACCTTTCCATGCATAAACTGAAATTCCTGCGGCTGCAATTGCGGCGGCGGCATGGTCCTGTGTGGAGAAAATATTACACGAAGACCAGGTAACTTCCGCGCCAAGCGCCTGGAGCGTTTCAATTAACACAGCAGTTTGAATAGTCATATGTAAACAACCTGCAACGCGGGCACCTTTTAAGGGTTGTGATTTCCCAAATTCTTCGCGCAATGCCATTAATCCCGGCATTTCATGCTCAGCAAGACTGATTTCTTTTCTTCCCCATTCTGCAAGGGAAATATCCTTTACTTTGTATTTAGTATACTTTGTTTCTGAAGTCTTTATCATGATATTTATTGAATTTTGTGCAAATTTAATAAATAACACCCTTACAGGCAAATAAGTTCAGAGCACTCAGAATTAAAACATGCCGTTACTGCATCGTGAAAAAGTATTGGAAAAAGGGGAATTAGCTGTTTGGAAAATCACCGAAACGCCTGATATGCTGTTGGATATGCTTAAACAGGAAGGTATTTACGCTGAAATGCCTTTTTATAGAAATCCGGATAGGGTTGCCGAGTGGTTGGCTGCCAGGGTTTTGCTGGCCATTATGGATATTAAACAGAAAATTGTTTACACCGAAGCGGGCAAACCTTTTCTTGAGGGTGCAGATACTCACATATCAATTTCCCACAGCAAACAATTTGTAGCTGTAATCGCGCATCCGGAATTTGTTAATGGTATTGATATTGAAATAACGGGGGATCGTATTCACCGGGTAAGTCATAAATTTGTGAATGATTCTGAAAGAAAATGGCTTTCCCACGATTATGAGACCGAGCAACTGTTCGTGATATGGGGAGCTAAGGAGTGTGCATTTAAGATTTTTGGTCTTGGTGAAATTGATTTCAGAGATCACCTGGAAGTAGAACCTTTTGATTTCACTAACAAGGGAATTACCCGGGTACGATTTAATAAAGGGGAAAATAATTGCATATATCAGGTTTTTTTCCAATATTTGGATCAGGCCATAATCACCTATGCCTTTGCAACATAACTTTACACTTCTTTTTTTATGAAAATATATCAGAAAATCATTCAGAAAAAATCAGATGGCCTGAAGCAATTTGCCATCCTGGTAGACCCTGATAAAATAAATAATGATCAGATTGAACGGCTTTGTAACGCCGCAACAGAATCGGGTGTTGACTATATTTTTGTTGGGGGAAGCCTGATCACAAACAACAGCCTTTCTAATTGTGTGCGAAGGATCCGCTATGCCTGCCAGTTGCCGGTAGTGCTTTTTCCCGGTAACGGAACCCAGGTGGATGAACAGGCCGATGCAATTTTATTTTTATCACTTATATCGGGCAGAAATGCAGATCTCCTTATCGGGAAACATGTTGATTCGGCACCCCTCATTCGCGAAAAGCAACTTGAAGCCATATCAACCGGCTACATGCTTATTGAAAGCGGGAATATTACCACTGCTTTGTACATGAGCAACACCTCCCCTATTCCGGCCGATAAGCCCGACATTGCGGCGTGCACAGCCATGGCAGGTGAAATGCTTGGATTAAAAATGATTTTTATGGATGGTGGCAGTGGTGCTAAAAATCCCATATCGGAAGATATGATACGCATTGTAAGAAAATCTATACAGGTTCCTTTGATTGTCGGAGGCGGTATACGCACGCCCGAAAAAGCTGCTGCAAATTGCAAGGCCGGAGCCGATATGATTGTAATTGGTAACTCGCTGGAAAAGGATCCTGGATTACTTAAGGAGATGGCGGATGCCATAAAAAAATCGATGGTTGTTGAAGGCTGATTTTTTACATCACCGTGTAGTCATACTTCCGCACTTCTTTTGCATTCTGCATAAACCGAATTTTGAAACGCCTGCTGAAATAGGCAGGGTCTTTAAATCCTACTTTGTGTGCAATTTCCTGTATGTTATCAGTAGTAGTTCGTAATAAAAAATGCGCGTGCTCCAGTCGCCTGTTCTCAATATAATCTTGCAGGTTGGTATTGGTTAGTGATTTAAAAAACTGGCCGATGTAATCTTTTGATACATATGCCAAATCAGCGATCTTATTATTGGAAAGATCTTTTTCAAGATTTTCCTGGATGAACTGAATAATGCTAATGAGACGTTTATCCAGCAGGTAAGCCAGTTTTTGTGTTTGTGCCGATAGTTCAGGATTCGAGTAAATATGACGGCAAATGTGAATGATGATTTCCTCTGTATATTTTTTTACAAGCGACGATTTCCCGATTTCATCACTGAATTCTTCAGCCAGGATCTTATTTAGCAATTGTGTTAGCACATCATTCTTATCGATGAAGAGGCAAGGAAGCTCTATGATGTTGAAAAACGGAATGGCGCCATGAATTAATACTTCAAAACCGAGTATTGAAAACACATCGGATCCGGGCTGAACCACTTCACCGTAATGGATAGGCTTTAAAAAATTTTCACGGTGTTCGGAAGAGGTAAAACCTTCGGCGCCAAGCTGGGTATAGGGACCCTTGCCATGTTGGAAATGAATTGCAGAACCACGGGGAATCAGGCAAAATGACCCTTCAGGTATTTGCCGGTTGTTTTTGCAGGAAGTAAAGTATCCGGACTCGACCTGAATCAGGATATCCTTTTGTTCTATTGTATTGGAAAGCTCCACCGGTAAAATTACCGCTCGCTTGCTGGCAAGTACGTACTTTACTTCTAAAGCATCCACAATTCGATTGAAACTATCTTTGCCCATAATAATGTTTAATTCAGCAAATGTATACAGTGAACCTTAAATTTCATCGATTTTTATAAAAAAAGTACAAATATCAGCCAGTCAAAAAAATACCGAAATTTGCCCTGCATTAACCCTTTACAGGTAAATCCCCATTCTGTGTATATTACTATTATTCAAAACAGGTCCCTATGAGTGCCCTGGAGATAATTGGCTTTGTTTTCGGAGTTGCCGGAGTGTGGTTGACCATTAAAGAACACTGGGCCTGCTTCCCGGTGGGATTGGTAAATGTTGGGGTATCCCTGTTCCTGTTCCTCGATCAGAAACTCTATTCGGATACCGTACAGCAGGGAGTATATATCATCCTGTTGTCGTACGGTTGGTACCGTTGGAATGCGGCGGGTAACAAACTTGTTCTTAAAGTAGGTGTTTTGGAGCCCATGATGAGGGCAGTGCTTATCGCAGCATTTTTTGTGATCGCTCTCACAATGGGCTATTTTTTTGATACCTATACGGATGCTGATGTGCCCTATCTGGATGCCATTGCCACAGCTATGAGTTTTATCGCCCAGTTCCTGATTGCCCGTAAAAAAATAGAAAACTGGTTGCTTTGGATGGTTGTAAATGTGCTTTATATTGGCATTTATACCTACAAAGGTCTTTACCTCTATGCTATCCTGTTCCTAATCTACCTGGTATTGGCAATAAAAGGATACCTGACCTGGAAAACTTCTTTAATACAACATCATAAATCCGCAGCAGGTGAAACAGCAGGCTAAAAGAATTGCAATCATTGGCCCTGAATCCTCCGGCAAAAGTGAATTGTGCCATAATCTGGCGATTCATTATCACACCGAATGGATACCGGAATATGCACGTTTTTATTTATTGCAATTAAAAACTCCATATGTGCTCCAGGATATTATTAACATCTACACGCAACAGTTTCAACAGGAAGTTGATCGATTAAAAATTGCTGATAAGTTTCTTTTTACGGATACTGAATTCCTGATGGCCAAAGTATGGTGCGAAAATGCTTTCCACACTTCGCCCCCATTAATTGAAGCAATGATTCTGAATCATCCTTACGACTTTTATCTGCTTACCGCTCCGGATCTTCCCTGGGAATTTGATCCGTTGCGGGAAAATCCGGGAAAGGGAGAGTTCTTTTTCAATTGGTACAAACGACTTCTTGATGAAAAAAAACTGGATTATGGAATCGTAACCGGCAACGGCCTGCACCGTACCAGGAATGCAATTTCATTGCTGGAAAAATTTCTTCCGCTCAAAAAACATTAAATAATTTCAGCGCTGAGACCACCGTCATTACCACCAGCAATCGCCGTATCCAAACAGCTGCACTTTTATTTTCGGATGCATATTTTGCCGCCACCCACGCTCCTGCGGTCTGCCCTATTGCAATGATGATCCCGATTTTCCAATCAATCTGGCCATTCCAGGCAAAAATCAGGAAAGCCGGAAGTGTAAGACAGAAGTTCATAATATTTTTTAACGCATTGGCATGTTGAAAGGTCATATTTAATACCAGCAATAACACTGCAAGCGTAAATATTCCCACACCCAATTGAATAAAACCACCATAAACTCCTACAACAAATAACAACGGATAAGAGCTGATCCTTTTCGATAAACTAATAGGTGCATTATCCGGCCGAAGCAATTCACTATAGTTAAATAATATTACAACCAGCAGCAGCAACATAACCACACCGATTACAGTGCGCATAGTTGCTTCAGGAATTTCGAGTGCAATCCATGCGCCAAGGCCCGATCCTAATATGGTAGGTACAATATACCACGCATCATAACCTACTTTAATATGACCTTTCCTGTAAAGCGTCAACGCTCCTACAAAAGTCTGCGCAAGAATTCCGACACGATTGGTGCCGTTAGCCAAGTGTGCAGGTAAACCAAGGAAAAGCAATGCGGGTAAGGTCAGCAGCGAACCACTTCCTGCCAAAGTGTTAATAATTCCTGCGAAAAAACCGGCCAGGATGGCAATTATATAATGAGTGGCTTCCAAGAAGAATGGTGTTTGAAGCGATAAGAAATGATAAATGAAAGTTGACTGGAAATATACACCTTAGTTTTGAGTAGTTGTTTTCCTATAGCAGAAAGATAAACCTCTGATAATTATGAGAGACAAAATGATTGTGATTTCGTGAGTTTAATGTAATGCTTTCAACAGTGAGCAATTACACATGTAATGATAGCAAAAATAATTTGAGAACCTTTCCCTGGACTTGTTTCCGCAATATTTATCAATTTATTTGATATCTGTACTCTATTATTTCCTATTTTTGTCCTCACAAGGGGTGCTATCCGTATAAAAGCGGAGTGCTGAGATTATACCCAATGAACCTGATCCGGATAATGCCGGTGTAGGGAAACTGGTAACTTTTTAGCAATGTGCATCCCCGCGCATTTATGTTACCTGATTATTCCGGATGACAATAATTGCCGGGGTTCCCTGATAAATACTTATTAAAAAAAAGGGAAATGAAAAACACAATCTTATTCATTCTGGCGATGCTTGTTAACCATGCCGTATTGTCGCAATTCACGATTCAGGGCACTGTACGTGATAAACAAACACAGAAAGGACTCCCAAAAGCCATACTGATATTGGACGATAATTCAGCAGTTATTGAAACCGATATTTCCGGAGTATATATGTTTAATAACATTTTACCAGGTAAACATCGTATTGAAGTCCGTTATGTAGGTTATCAGACTCTCAAAATTGAAGTGACATTAACGGAAAGTAAGAAACAGGACTTTAATCTCGAACAACAAGTGTACGATAAAGAGCCGGTTGAAATTACAGCCATCCGTGCCAATGAAAAATCGGCGATGGCTTACACCGATATATCAAAGAGTGAAATTGAAAAAATAAATACAGGAAAGGATATTCCTTATTTACTTGAATCGGTTCCCTCCCTGGTTCCCACTTCCGATGCAGGGACTGGAATTGGATACACCGGCGTTAGGTTGCGCGGATCTGATGCATCAAGGATCAATGTTACCATTGACGGCATTCCTATTAATGATTCGGAATCACAGTTGCTGTACTGGGTCAACATGCCTGACCTGGCCGCTTCCATCAACAACATTCAGGTGCAACGCGGTGTTGGAACATCCACCAATGGAGCTGCTGCTTTTGGAGGCAGCATCAATATACAAACCAATAAACCTTCGGCACAACCTTACCTTACAACGTCAGGCGCTTATGGAAACTTTAATACTTTTAAAAGCAATGCCTCTATCGGTACCGGAATGCTCAACAACAATTGGAATTTCGAAGGCCGACTTTCAAAAATTACTTCTGATGGATATATCGATCGTGCATCATCCGATTTGAAATCCATTTATATTGCCGGAGGTTATTATGGTAAAAAAAATATTGTTAAAATGAAAGTTTTTTCCGGAAAGGAAATAACCTATCAATCGTGGTACGGACTTCCTGAATCATCACTCGATACCAACCGCACATGGAATTATTATACTTACGAAAACCAGGTAGATAATTACCAGCAAGATCATTACCAGTTGTTTTATACTCACGCTTTCAATGAAAGGCTGCAAATTAATACTGCCTTTCATTACACTTACGGAAGAGGATATTATGAAGAATACAAGGAGGATGAATTATTATCCGACTATAATCTCTTACCCGTGGTAACCGGCAGTGACACCATTATCAATTCCAACCTGATTAGAAGAAAATGGCTGAATAATGATTTTTATGGAGCTACGTTTTCAGCAAAGTATGATGCACGTTCCAGGTTATCAATCATTGCAGGAGGTGCGTGGAATCAGTATGATGGGGATCATTATGGTGAAGTGATTTGGTCACAGTTTGCTTCGAATGGTTTTATAAATAATAAATATTATGACAATAGCGGATTGAAAACCGATTTGAATGTTTATGGAAAAATAACGACCGGCATTATTTCGCGATTGAGTGGTTTTATTGATTTGCAATACCGGACTGTGAAGTATGACTTCACCGGATACGATGACACGGGAATAGCATTACCACAATCGCAGGAATTGCATTTCTTCAATCCAAAGGCTGGGCTTACCTACACCGTGGATCCACTTCAATACGGCTACATTTCATACAGTATCGGCAATAAAGAACCTTCACGGGATGATTATACCGAATCTTCAAACAACAGCAGGCCGAGGCCGGAACGGCTATATGACATTGAAGCCGGTTACCAGTTAAAAACAGATAAATTCACTTTCGGTTTTAATTATTTCTTGATGTTGTATGACAATCAGCTGGTGCTTACCGGTGAAATAAATGATGTCGGAAATTATACACGCACCAATATTAAAAAAAGTTACCGCAAAGGATTGGAACTTGAAGGCGGATGGAATGTTGTCAAAAATTTAACCTTTGCAGGAAATTTAACAATCAGCAAAAATAAGATTAAAGAATTCCGCCAATACACTGACGACTATGATAACGCAACGCAGGTATTGCAAATTTATACCGATACTGATATCGCATTTTCACCTGAACTTACAGGATTTCTTTCATTAGGTTGGAATCCAGTTTCGAACTTTGAAATACAATTGGTCAATCGGTACGTAGGGGAACAATTTCTCGACAACACCTCCAACAAAAAAAGCATCCTTGATCCATATTTTGTGAGTGATTTACGCTTCAATTACAGGCTGAGCCCAAAATTCATGAAAGCAGTGGAATTTTCATTCATGATAAATAATCTCCTTGATGAAATGTATGAATCGAACGGTTATGCGTTTAGTTATTTTTCTGGTGGAGAAAAAACTACTGAGAATTATTATTATCCGCAGGCAGGGAGAAATGTAATGGGGATGGTGACGCTGAAGTTTTAATGAGTACTCCGTTGTAATTCAAATTGTCTTTAAGTTGTCAATGTGTGGACGTTATCAAATTTTTCCTTTCAACCAGCCATTAACTTGTTTGAATTACAATTTGCAATTGCAACTTGGCGACAAATAAATCGCGGTATTGGGGAGCATTTCGTGAAAGAGTTTGTGTTGGTCTTCGGTAAATAGTATTCCGCGCAGTTCGAGTATTTTTAAGCGGGTGAGGTTTTTAATTTCATCCGGCAAAGTGCCTATTTCATTGTCCCATAACTCCAGCACCTGCAATGATTCCATTTTACCGATAGAAGTTGGTAGTTCCACGATTGTATTTCTGTTGAGTGCCAGTTTTTGTAAATTAATCATGCTTCCCAGATTTTCGGGCAACCTGGTAATTTTATTGGTCGACAAATCGAGTTCTTCGAGTGTTTGCATGTTTAGCAAGGCTTCAGGAATTTCCTTTATCTTATTCCTACTCAGGTCAAGCACTTTCAGATAAGGAAGCTTATAAATTCCTTCGGGAATTTCTTTTAGTTTCTTACCTTTTAGTTCCAGGATAAAAACGGAATCGGGTTGTTGCAATGCTGCACTCAGGCTTCTGAAAACTTTATGAGAAGGTCTTACATAAACCGGTTCAGCTTCCTCATCCTGTGCCAACAGCATAAAAGGCATACTTACCTGCAACGACAGAAAAAACCAAAACAGCAACCTATTGATAAGAAAAGAAGTTTTTAAAATTTTAGTCTGTTGGTTCAATTGATTGAATATAATTTAAAGTAAAGATACGATCCTTTTCAATTTGGAGCTTTAAGTCGTCCATTCCGCTGAACTTCTGATCAGCCCTCACCCATTTAAGCAAATGAAGTGTCAGCTCTTCTCCATAAATATCCCCGCTGAAATCCAGAATATATACTTCAACGCTCAATCTTCCATTTTGTTCAATGGTAGGGCGACGCCCTATGTTCAGCATGCCGAAATAGCTTTTTTTACCAATTTGGACGGTCACAATGTAAACGCCTTCTGCAGGAATTAATTTGTAGTCTTCAGAAATTTTGAGATTTGCGGTAGGAAAGCCAATAGTTCTTCCAATTTTGTTACCATGAACAATTTTACCTGTGAGCGTATAAGGCCTGCCAAGGTATGACTGCGCAGTCTCCACATCACCTGATTTCAAAGCATTTCTGACCTGAGTCGAGCTTACAGCAATATCATTCACATCTTCTTCTTCAATTTTCTCCACTTCAAAGCCGTACCGGGGTGCCAAACGCACCAGGTCATCAAAATTTCCTTCCCGTTTCTTTCCAAAATGATGATCATATCCAATAACCAGTTTTTTTGTTTTTAACTTATTCACAATAACTTCCCTGATAAATTCGGCAGAAGAAAGCTCCGAAAATTCCCGGTCAAACGGGTGAATAATAAGGTGATCAACTCCGGCAGCTTCAAGTAATTGCTTTTTTTCGTTGATAGTATTTAAAAGTTCCAGGCCATGTTCATTGGGATAAATCACCATACGGGGATGCGGAAAGAAGGTAAGCACAACAGTTTCACCATCAATGCTGTCGGCGATCTCACGAACTTTTTCAATCAATTTGCGGTGACCCAGGTGGACTCCGTCGAAAGTCCCTATGGTTACCACTGCATTTTCAACAGGGATAAATTCGTTAACAGAGTGATATATTTTCAAATGATGGGGTTAAAAAATAAAATTAAAATGTTCAATGTCAGCAATATACAATTTTGTATTTTTCTTTGGGATTTATTTTTCAACATTCCCGAAATCAGGACTTCATGCATGCTGAATTTAAAGATTAAAATAGTACTTTTGCGCTCGCAAATCTAAAAATTCCAATCTACATTCTATTAACATGAAGAACATCGGTAAAGTAGTGCAGGTTATCGGACCAGTTGTTGACGTAAGTTTTGACCAGGAAAATGCAATCCTTCCCAATATCCTTGACGCAATGGTCATTACCAAGGAAAACGGTCAGAAAGTAATCCTGGAGTGCCAGAAACACGTTGGTGAAGATACGGTAAGAGCCATAGCCATGGATTCTACCGATGGATTAGTGCGTGGACTGGATGTGATTGCAACGGGTGCTCCAATTCAAATGCCTTCCGGCGATGCCATTAAAGGCCGTCTTTTTAATGTTGTAGGTGAAGCTATTGATGGAATTGGCCCTGTTCCGATTCAACCCGGAAAAGGTTTGTCGATTCACAGGGAAGCACCCCGCTTTGAAGATCTTTCAACAGAATCGCAGGTACTTTTTACCGGAATTAAGGTAATTGATCTCATTGAACCCTATTCAAAAGGAGGGAAAATTGGTTTGTTCGGTGGAGCCGGTGTAGGCAAAACCGTTCTTATCATGGAATTGGTAAACAACATCGCTAAAGCTTATAGCGGACTTTCTGTATTTGCCGGTGTAGGTGAGCGTACCCGTGAGGGAAATGACCTTTTAAGAGAATTCCTTGAGTCAGGTGTAATTAATTACGGAGATGCTTTCCGTCACTCTATGGAGTCAGGCGGATGGGATCTATCCAATATCGATTTTAAAAAACTGGAAGAGTCGAAAGCTACTCTTGTTTTCGGACAAATGAACGAGCCTCCCGGAGCACGTGCACGTGTGGCACTTTCAGGACTCACCATAGCCGAACATTTCCGTGACGGAGATGAACAATCAGGTGGAAGAGATATCCTGTTCTTTATTGATAACATTTTCCGTTTCACCCAGGCAGGATCTGAAGTATCGGCCCTTCTCGGACGTATGCCCTCAGCTGTAGGTTACCAGCCTACGCTTGCTACTGAAATGGGTGCCATGCAGGAACGAATTACCTCCACAAAACGCGGTTCAATTACTTCGGTGCAGGCGGTTTATGTACCTGCCGATGATTTAACGGATCCTGCCCCGGCTACAACATTTGCCCACCTTGATGCTACCACAGTATTGAGCCGTAAAATTGCTGAATTAGGAATATATCCTGCGGTGGATCCATTGGATTCTACTTCAAGGATCCTTACTCCTGCCATTGTTGGTGAAGAGCATTACCGCACCGCACAAAATGTTAAAGAAATTTTGCAGCGTTACAAAGAACTCCAGGATATTATCGCGATTCTTGGTATGGATGAACTTTCAGACGAAGATAAGCAGGTAGTTCACCGTGCCCGTCGTGTTCAGCGTTTCCTTTCGCAGCCTTTCTTCGTAGCCGAACAGTTCACCGGTCTTAAAGGTGTGCTTGTCCCAATTGAAGAAACTATTAAAGGATTTAATATGATCCTTAACGGTGAAGTCGATCAGTACCCGGAAGCAGCATTTAACCTGGTGGGTACTATTGATGATGCTATTGAAAAAGGTAAGAAACTGTTAGCGGAAGCCAATTAAAAATGTTAAATTGTAGATGCTAAATGCTAGATAGTAGATGATAGATATGATTATTCCTATAAGTTAGCATTTAGCAGATATCATCCAATAATAAAAAAATATCATGTTTCTAGAAATCATCACCCCCGATAAAAAAGTTTTTGCTGGCGAAGTCACTTCCGTGCAAGTCCCAGGAGCAAGCGGGCAGTTCCAGATACTAAAAAATCACGCTCCCATTATTTCTACACTCACCAATGGCAAAGTGAAAATAAAAACAGCAACCGGAACGCAAATTTTCGAAGTGAATGGCGGAGTGGTTGAAGTTTTGAAAAACAGAATTGTTGTTTTAGCAGAATCAGTTTGATGGAATAAATAAAGAAATATTAAAAAATAATTATCAAATATAGAAATAATCTTATCTATTTCTTTATTACTTTATTCAACAAATCGGCTCAACTTTATACGTGCTACAGGAATTCGTACAATGAAAGAAGATTACAACTTAACCATTTTTTTGCTGATCATGCTCTTTCCCTCATGCACCAATTGAACAAAATACATTCCTTGTTTCCAGTCAGAAATATTTAAAGTTTCAACTCCGCTTTTTTGCGGAGAAATAGTAACAACCTTTTTACCAACAGCATCAAATATATCAATCTGAACATTTGCGTTTTTATTCCATGCAATTCGTAAGTAATCATCGGCCGGATTGGGTGATACGGTTAACTGCCAGTCGGTGGAAGTTTCATTAAGTGCAGTGGTAATGCAGGCTCCCGGGAGATAATCGTCCATGAAAATAATCCGTTGGAGAATCCAGTTTTTTAGGAAT
>JALYQW010000046.1 GCA_030855635.1 Bacteroidota bacterium
CCGTGCCGCTGAATCAGAAAGCTGACCGATAATTTTTTCGCTTCTATAATGATTTCCCTTCCTGTTTCCATTTCCATTATCAATATTGCGATACAAATCCTTTTTCAAGCCGTGTGAAAATTAAATATCCCAGCAACAACGGTACAATTCCCAGCAATGACAACAGTCCGAACTGAAGTAATGACGGAACCTGATTAAAATAAAAAATTTCACGGAAGGCGCCAACGAAATGATACAAGGGATTGAGTCGAATCAACCAGAGAAATTTTTCAGGAATAAGGCTTGATGTATATGCGATAGGTGTAGCGTAAAATATTGCCGGCATAAATGATGACCATGCCAGTTGCATATCCCGGAAGTATACGTTGAATGATGAGAGAATGAGCGATATCCCAAATATAAAACAGGTAAACAATAGCAACACAGGGAAAAACAATAAGGATTCCCAACCTAATTTCATTCCGAAAAACATCATCATTATCAAAAAAGGAATCATCGACAGGAACAAACTGATGAGAGAAGCCAATTGTGCTGATAACGGGAATGCTATTGTGGGAATGTTAATGGATTTTAATACACCGGCACTGTTAATTATGGATTCAATAACCTGTATGGTACTGGTGGAAAAAAAAATCCAGCAAATGAGACCTGTGAGCGCATAGAGCGGGTAACGGTCAATTTCGGTAAACACATTTCCGAAAACAAAAGTAAATATTATGAGATAAATCAACGGGTTCATCATACTCCATAAAAACCCCAGGAACGAATTCTTATACCGCAGCTTTATGGTTTTCATACCTAAAGCCACTACAAGTCCCAGAAATTTTGATGGATTGGAAAATTTTGTCATATGTGATTCAGTCTGCAAAATTAACAATTCCGGGGTTATTGGAAAGCGTCTGAGAAGATAAACCTCTTAGTTTGCGCCTATGAAACAATTAGCTTTCCCTGCAACCGGTGTAGGATGTTACGCGTTAAGGGAATGAAAAAATAGAAACAGAAAAACTGATGGTTACGGCTCGCTTTTGTAAGCCGGTTTAAACAGTACACCAATGGTGTTAAAAATAATTTTGATATCGAAAAAAAACGACCAGTTATTCATGTAAAAAAGATCGAGTTTAACACGGTTCTTTTTCTTCTCCATTTCATCGGTTTCTCCACGGTAACCTTTTGACTGAGCCAATCCTGTTATGCCGGGTTTAATTTTATGCCGCGACATAAATTTATCAACTTCAGCAGAAAAATCCTCGGTATGCTTAAGCATGTGAGGGCGCGGTCCTACCACCGACATATCGCCAATGAATACATTAAAAAACTGCGGCAGTTCATCAAGGCTCGAATTTCTTAAAAACTTGCCGAATGGTGTGATGCGGTCGTCATTTGACGTGGCCTGTCGGGTATCACTGTGTTCATTCACATACATGGTGCGCAACTTGTAACACCAGAACCATTTGTTGTCCCTTCCTGTTCTTCGTTGACGAAAAAAAGCGGATCCTTTTGAGTCAAGCCTTATCAATAAAGCTAGTAATGGCAAAAGCCAGCTGAGTAACAAGACCATTATTGCGAATGAAAAAATAATATCAAATACCCGTTTTGCAAGTTGTTTATCCCAATCATCAAGCGGAGAGGTATGCACTTTCATGACGGGAATTTCACCATACCGCTCTAATTCGAGGTCGCGGAAAGTGACCCATTTAAAATCAGCAATGAGTCGCATGCGGATGAGATTTTCTTCCGCAAAATTCATGAGGTCGGCAAGCGTGTCGTAATTAACCAGCGACATCGAATAAAAGATTTCGTGTACACCATTCTTCAAACAATACTCCTTCAATTCTTCGTGATAGTTATTGTCGGCCGGGTCAACCACTTTAACAACTTTATTAACCCGGTAACCATATTCAGGATGAGTGGATAAGAAAGTCTGTAGTTGCACCGGATTATCTTCCTGTGTTACAATAATAATATTCCTGTAATTCCATCCTTTGCGACGGGCATATCGTATTCCTAAATGAAATATCAGTTTATAAATAAAAGTAGCTATGAACAGACCTGAATACATCATGAGCAACAACTCCCTGGAATATCGGTGCGCCTGCTCAAAAACATAATAGGCAAATACCAGTAACATATGCACCAGTAGTACCCACACCGATGAACGCAATACCCTCATAAAGTTGGAGGTGCGCGAAATATCGTAGGGTTTTATTATGGAGGTTGCGAAAAACCAGGCAATGTTGATGTACATCAGCATGAATGAAAAGGGCGGATGAAACGCCCCGAATTTGTAATAGAAAACAGCTGTATAGCAGCCATTTAATATGACAAAATCACTGACAATATTTATACGTTTTATGTACTGGGAATAACGGGTCACTTCGTATTTAACGTTGAATTATTAGTTTTCGGGCTCAAAACTACAAAAAAAATCCCAACCGGAGGCTTTTCAGGCCTGATTTTTAGATAGTTCGGTTAAATTCAACTAAAAAATCCTGTATCCTACAACAAATTGGTGGATTCATCAGCAACGCTACTTAAATTGTTGCTGGTTTTCAAGGGCTTAACTTTTTCGTCGGTAGCACAACGGGTGAAGAAGAAAAGGCTCGTGAAATAGGCAAATGTTACAATGCCGTTTTGCCTTATCAGTATGTTTTCGGTAAGCATGGCGATTAAAAATAACAGGGAGAGCACCAAAACAACCGGATTTTTAAGTCGTAAATTCTTTACGGATGTATATCCAAGAATCACCAGGAGGAGCAAAGGTCCCGCTATGCCGATGCCTGCCCAATAATCAAGAAACTGGTTATGGGTGTTATAATTTTTTTGATCATACACTTCTTTCGAGATCCTGCTGTAACATCGGTTGAGCTCTTTTTGGACGTTACCCGGACCAATTCCCCACAACCAGTTTTCGCTGATTATTGTGGTGCTGCACTGGTAAATCCCAACACGGATATTAAAAGAATTCTCATTGGTAGCAGATGGCATACCGGTATTTGAAAAAGAAATTTCTTTAAACCGTGAAGATATTGATGGTACCAGCCACATCATCAGGATGCTCAGGAACAGGATGCCTGCAAGTGCGTACAATGTATATATTTTTTTTCTCTGGTAAATAAAAATCAGCACTATGGAACATATCATGGTTGCAATGAATGGTGTTCGTGATGCCAGCATCGCCTGCATCAATATAAATGCTCCAAGTGCCAGTACAAAAAACATTTTCCCCCTTGGCGGGATGGTCTGAAACGTTTTGAGAAACCGATCAAGCAGCAATAAAATTGAAATCCCGAGGAACACACTGGCATAAGTAGGATGCAGGTGCGTTTGCTCTTCAAACTCTGTACGAAAAAGATAGGGAAAGGAGGCATCCTTAAACACATCACTTATGGCAGGCCAGAATTTCCCCGGCCCAACATGTTCCATCAATTTAATAGCTGTCTGAATTTCTCCAAAAAAAACAATGGCAAATGTTGCTCCTGCAAACAGCAAGCAAAGCAGGTCTTTTTGTTTTTTTGTGTACGCTACAGGTGAAAGAAAAAAAGCTACCGGAAATACTAGTAAGCTCGTTGATACTTCCAGATAAAATAAAGCATCTTCTGAACGATCCGTTACATATGTACGAAAAAATATCAGCAGAAAGGGCGCCAGTAATAACAGCGCTTCTTTAATCCGAATGGAATTTATCGTCTTTAATCCATACGCTAGTCCGGAAAGCACGCTGATTACAGTGAATGCAATAATAAGCACCACAGTTACCTTTACATTCAATACCGGGAAGCAGCTCAGTAAACACAGGACAAGAAAATTTATTTTATTAATTCTTTCTTTCCACATATTCAGCTACACATGATTTAAATGCATTCCGGAAATTTTCGACGGTGAATCTGGCAACATTATTCAGGAAATCATTTTTTTGAAAGGGAGTTGTTCGCTTTTCAAATTGTAAGATCGCATTTTTAAGACTTGCAACGGCCTGCTCTTCAAAAAATATTCCGGTCTTGTGCTCTATGACTGTTTCCAGATAACCCCCTTTTTTGTACGCAATCACCGGGGTGCAGCAACTTTGTGCTTCAACGCTGGTGATTCCGAAATCTTCTTCTGCCGCAAGAATAAATGCTTTGGCTTTTTGCATGTAATTTACTAGTTGCCTGTTCTCAACAAATCCCACGAATTCAATGTTGGAGCCGGCATTTTTCCTGATCTTTTTTAAAGCCGGACCATCTCCCGAAACAATCAGCCGCTTGTCAGGCATTGCATTAAAAGTTTCAATAATAAGATCTAATTTTTTATAAGGAACGATTCGTAACGTAGTGAAATAATAGTTCTCTTTATTTTCTTCGGGCGAAAACAGGCTCGTATTCACCGGAGGATAAATAACAACGGATTCCCTGTTGTAAATTCTGCGAATACGTTCTGCCACATTCTTAGAATTGGCAACAAACAAATTCACCCGTTGTGTGGTACTCAAATCCCAATTCCTGATGTATTGCAATGTGGGCTTTGCAATCAACCGTGCCGGTAACGACATGTTTGAAAGGTATTCCTGCTCCAGGTCCCATGCATACCTTACCGGGGAATGACAATAACAAATGTGAATTTGATTGCCCGATTTTTTTATGCCTTTAGCAACTGCATAGGAAGAGGAAATGATGAGATCATAACCCGAAAAATCAAGACTCTCAATGGCATTGGGGAAAAACATCAGGTAATTGCGATAATGCTTTTTCGCAAGGGGGAAATGCTGCAGGTAAGAAGTAGTTACTTTTTTCCCGGCAAGGATCGTATTTCTGTCATCATCATTTAAAAAATCAACGAGTGAAAAAACATCCGCATCCGGAAACAAAGCAATTATTTCGCGCACAACCTTTTCGGCACCCCCGTTTACTACAAACCAATCCTGTACCAGGGCAACCTTCATAGCGTTAATGCTTGCAATAAAATTGGAGACCGGTTTTTATTTTGAAAGGATGTAAAGATAACCTTTCCGGAAGAAGTTTTTTCTGATGCAAGTTGGCTGTTTTCCATCATACTGGTTATGGAATTTTCCAGTGAACCGGGTTGTGCCGGATCAAAATACCAGGCAGCATCTCCGCATATTTCACGAAACACCGGCAGATCTGAACAAATTACAGGGCAATTGCAAGCAAATGCCTCCAGGTTGGGAATCCCAAAACCTTCATACAGTGAAGGGTTGATAAATGCAATGGCATTTTGATAAAGCCAGGCCAGTGTTGACAGGTCAGTATAGCCGGTGTGAATGATGTTTTTGCCGGTTTCCCGGGATGTCGAACTGTTGAAAGAACGGCCGTGGCCCCCTGCAATGACCAGTTGGTAGCCTGCGAAGCGTTGCCGGAAAAGCTGCGCAACCACATCAAAGTTTTTGCGGGGATCCATGGTTCCTACCATAAGAAAATACTTGCCGGATTGTATAGATTTATCAACTGGCGAAACGGGATTTACAGTGAGTAATTCCGGGTTAATTTTATTTCCGGTAATGAATATTTTTTGTTCAGGGATTTCGTACTCACCCAGCAGTTCTTTTTTAATAGCATTAGATACCGTAAGTATAGAACGGCTATTTTTCGCTATCCTGGGCAATAGCCACGAGTAAAATTTTGAAAATAAGGGGTTGAACCAGGTCGGATTTTGAAGCACTGCCAGGTCATGGATGGTGCAAACCTGGTTGTGTCTGAATGCAGGACCGGTATTGCACAGGTTCAGCAAAACTGCCCCGGGGTATTTCTTGAGGAAAAGCGGCAGGTGCATTTGTTCCCATAAATGCCCGTTCAACTTTCCCGTGCGTAAAATGCGATCCGGGAAAAAGGGGTCAATTAGTTCTGCCTTTTCGGGCACCAGCAGTGTAAATTCACAAACAACACTGAGCTCGAGGCAAATTGATCGGGCAAATGCCTGAACGCCAGTTGTTTGTTGTGTTAAAAAACGTCCGTTAATAAAGATCCTGGAAGCCAACCGGTGTATTTGTTAAAGCATCAAATTTAAACATTGCCTCATACTCCTTCACGGCAATTTAAACATTTCTATAAACACGGATGGGCACGAAAGCCGGAACACCGGTTTATTACAATCCTTCAATAAGGATTTTTAACCGGTACTTAATGATAGCATTTATGCCTGAACGTTAGTGTTGCATTTGGATTGCACGCAGGATTTACTGTAAAATTGCTACATTAACAGGGTAGACTACCACTCATCCAAAAATATTTTTTGTAATTTCACCTCTCCACTTTAAGTTGCTGGTTATCATGAAAAAAATTCTGACCCTGTTGATGGTGATAGTTGTTTCCGGTGTTTACGGACAGTCACTTCCCCATACGTTTGCCCCCGGCGAACAATCGGCCATGCCTATGTATCTGGATTCGAGAGTTGCCGCTCCCGGTGCAATTGTTACACCACCCGCTTCTCCTGTGCGCACAATTGCTGAGTGGGAAGAATTGCAGGGACTTACCATCACCTGGACCTCCTACCAAAGCATCCTTAAAGAAATTGTACGTGCCGCCAAAGAAGAAACCCGCGTTTATATTGTATGTAGCAATGCCGCAACTGTGATTAGTTACCTGGCTGCCAATAGTATTGATACTGTCAATGTAACCTGCCTTCAGCTACCTTACAACAGCGTTTGGAGTCGCGATTATGGTCCGTGGAGTGCTTATACTAATGATGTTGATACCCTGCTTACCATTGACTGGATTTACAACCGCCCCCGGCCATTGGATAATGCACTGCCTTCATTACTTGCCGCACAGCTGAACACTCCGTTTTATGAGACCACAACAGCACCATGGGATCTTGTACACACAGGAGGTAATTTCATGACAGATGGTTTTGGGACCGGCTTTTCCTCTAACCTTATTATCGATGAAAATCCGAATAAAACGGTGGCACAAATTGATACGATCATGAATCGCTTCATGGGCATTAACCGCTACCTAAAAATGAGCACACTGCCTTATGATCAGATTCACCACATCGATATGCACATGAAGTTGCTGGATGAGGAAACTTTGATGATGGGTCAATATCCTCCGGGAGTGGCCGATGGTCCGCAGATTGAAGCCAACCTGCTTTATGTGTTAAATAATTTCAATTCCATTTATGGTACGCCGTATAAGGTTGTACGAATTCCCATGCCCGCCGACAATGGGCAGTATCCCGGCAACGGTGGTGATTATTTCACATATACCAACTCTTCATTCATTAATAAAACCATTATTGTTCCTGTGTACAATATTCCTGCTGATACTACCGCGCTACGGATTTACCGCGAAGCGCTTCCGGGTTACACCGTAACAGGAATTAATTCCCTTGCAAGTATAGGAGCCCTGGGAGCTTTACATTGCATTACTAAAGAACTGGCCACTGATGACCCGCTATTAATCAGTCACCAGCCGTTACCCGATACTTATGATGATGTGAATCCCTACCCGGTTTCGGCGTTGGTCAAACATCGTTCAGGAATTTCGCAGGCACTGCTTTATTACCGGACCGATACGCTTCAACCTTACATCAGCCTTCCCATGACGCAGGGATTTAATCCTGATTACTGGTTAGCTGATATACCGGCCCAGCCCGTAGGCACACACATTTATTATTATGTGCAGGGTATTGCAGTTTCAGGAAAGCAACAGGTAAGGCCTATGCCGGCTCCGGCAGGTTACTGGGCATTTGAAGTGTTGGGACCAACGGGAGACGGAGCGTTAACCGAAGATTTCGTTGCCGGTCGGGTTTTTCCAAATCCTTCAAAAGGCATTACATGCATTCCGGTTATTACACCAGTTGCTCAACATCTGAAAATTACACTCATTGATGTAACCGGTCGAATGAAGCAGCTTGTATTTGACGGGGTCACATTTCCGGGTGAGAACCGGTATTTTACCGATACCAAAATGTTGTCAGCAGGCGTTTACCTGGTTAATTTTGAACTGGCTTCCGGCAGATCATTTCAGCAAAAGTTGATTGTAAAGTAGCACCTTCCAACAGTTTGGGTATTATTTTGAGATACCGCTTGCCCCCGAACATAAAGTATATTGTTGAATATCAGGAATTTGAGTACAATTAAGGGAGGAATTTAGATGTAAGTATTTTAGATACGGCACTTTTACCTACCTTTGCCCACTTTCCTGAGCTTAAAAAAACACCTCCAAAAGATGGATCGTCTGGATAAGTATTCCATACCATTTGCAGGTATGGCAAAAGGGGATCATCAATTTGAATTTGAAATTGATGACCAGTTCTTTGAATCGTTTGAAAATTCAGTAATTCACAAAGCGCGGGTGCATGTGGAAATCGACTTTAACAAAGCCGAAACGGTACTCACGCTGATCTTCCGGATGACCGGAACCATTACGCAAACCTGTGACCGGTGTCTGGAAGAGTTTGACATTCCGGTAAATTCCACACAGATTTTGCTGGTACGTTTTGGTATTCCCGGAGTAGGTGAAACGGATGACATTATTGTAATTGCGCACAGTGATCACCACTTGAATGTTGCGCAGCATATTTATGATTATCTGAGTTTGCAGGTTCCAATGAGAGTAGTTCATCCGGACGATGAGAATGGAGATCCGGGATGTAATCCGGAATTTCTGGAACGATTAAAAAAAGAAACCGAAGAGAGTGACCAACAACCCGGTGATCCCCGTTGGGAAATATTAAAAAAGCTGGGGTTGAATAAAAATTAATTTTCAGAAACAATTATAAAAGAGTAATACAATGCCAAATCCTAAACACAAACATTCCCATTCACGGAGTGCCAAAAGGAGAACCCACTACAAAGCTACTGCTCCAACTGTAGCTGTTTGCTCCACTACCGGTGAAGCGCATCTTTATCACCGTGCCTACTGGCATGAAGGAAAGATGTATTATAAAGGTAAGGTTGTAATAGAGCAGCCTGTAGCGTAAGCTTCCTTCAACGGTAATCTAACCAAAAACATACAGCCATTAATGAGAATTGGCATTGACATGATGGGTGGCGACTTTGCTCCTCTGGAAACCACCCTCGGGGTGATCCAGGCGAGGAAAGAACTCGATCGCCGCTATTCGCTTGTTCTTATCGGTAACGAACCTGAAATTCGCGACCTCATTCGCCAGTATCATGGCAATGAGTCCGATTTTATTTTTGTTCATACCGAAGAGGTAATCGGAATGGCCGATCACCCAACAAAATCTTTTCAGCAAAAACCAAAATCAAGTATTCCTGTCGGCTTTCATTTACTGAAAGAGAAAAAGATTGATGCTTTTGCAAGCGCCGGCAATACCGGAGCAATGATGGTTGGATCTATGTTATCGGTTAAAACTATTCCCGGAATTGTAAGGCCTGCAATTTCTTCCATTGTTCCCAAGGAAGATGGCGGACTCGGAATTATTCTCGATGTGGGTATCAATGCCGATTGTAAACCTGAAATGATTCAGCAGTTTGCCGTGCTGGGTTCCATTTTCGCTGAAAGCGTTTATCATATTAAAAATCCTAAAATCGGTTTAGTTAGCATCGGGGAGGAAGATGAAAAAGGAAACGTGCTTACCAAAGAATCCCACCAGTTACTGAAAACCACGCATGGAATTAATTTCATTGGAAATATTGAAGGGCGTGATATGTTCAACAACAAAGCCGATGTAATTGTTTGCGACGGTTTCACCGGGAATGTTATGCTGAAACTTGCAGAATCTTTTCATTCCCTGTTACTAAAAAGAAATATACATGACGATTATTTCGATCGTTTTGATTTTGAAAATTACGGGGGCACTCCCGTACTGGGTGTTAATTCTACAGTAATAATTGCACATGGTATTTCAAATGCCAAGGCAATTAAGAACATGATTTTACTGACTCGTGAGGTTATAGATGCCGAACTTCCTGAAAAAATTTCCAGGGCACTCAATGAAACCACTATTAGTGAGTTGCCCAAATAGTATTTGTGTATGGAAAAAATAGTTGCTGCTATTACCGCTGTTAACGCGTGGGTTCCTGAATATGTTCTTAGCAATACCGAACTGGAGAAACTGGTTGATACTACCGATGAGTGGATCATCTCGCGCACCGGAATCAGTGAACGACGCATTCTGAAAGGAAAAGGTCTTGGCAGTTCCGATATCGCTGTGAATGCAGTTAATGGCCTTTTAAAGAAAAGAAATATCAGTCCTGAAGAAATTGAACTGGTAATTTGTGCTACTACCACTCCCGACATGCTTTTTCCGGCAACAGCCAATATTATTAGTGACAAAACCGGAATGAAAAAAGCATTTGGATTTGATATCAATGCCGCCTGTTCCGGATTTTTATATGCGCTGGTAACAGGAACGAAATTTATAGAGAGCGGGCAATATAAAAAAGTGCTTGTAATTGGGGTCGATAAAATGTCGGCCATTATTGATTATACCGACCGTTCAACCTGTGTTATTTTCGGTGACGGTGGCGGTGCTGTTTTATTGGAACCATCTGTTGGCGACAATGGAATAATTGATTCTATACTATGCAGTGACGGTTCGGGAAGAGTGCATTTGCACCAGAAAGCAGGAGGAAGTGCGCTGCCTTCGTCGCACGAAACCATTGATGCGAAGCAGCATTTTGTATACCAGGAAGGTCAGGCAGTATTTAAGTTTGCCGTTACCCGGATGGCCGAAGTTTCAGCTGAAATTATGGAACGCAATCAACTGAAAGCCGAAGATGTTGCATGGCTGGTTCCGCACCAGGCTAACAAACGAATTATTGATGCCACCGCCAATCGCATGGGCATAGGAAGTGATAAAGTAATGCTGAATATTCAGAAGTACGGTAACACCACCAACGGCACTATTCCTCTTTGTTTATGGGAATGGGAAAATCAATTGCACAAAGGTGATAAACTGATTCTCGCTGCTTTCGGCGGGGGCTTTACCTGGGGATCCGTTTACCTCAAGTGGGCGTACGACGGGAGCAAGTAAATTTTATGTATATTTGATTTTAAATACACCATCCTGATGAATAAGAAAGAAATTGAAGAATTGATACGGTTTGTTTCCAAATCCGGAGTGAGCGAGGTTAGCCTGGAGCAAAAGGATTTTAAAATTACAATCATCAACGCTCCCAAACATGCTGAATACTCTTACGCAGCTCCACAGGTGATGCATGCTGCAGCCGCAACTCCTTCCATTCCTATTCCTCCACCTGTTGCAGTTTCATATGCGGCAGCACCACCGGAAAAAACAAATGATGAATCCAAATATCATGTGGTGAAATCACCTATGATCGGAACTTTTTATCGTACCCCAAATCCTGATAAACCTAATTTTGTAAATGTTGGTGATGAGGTAAAGCAAGGCCAGGTAATTTGCATCATAGAGGCCATGAAACTCTTCAATGAAATTGAATCGGATATTTCAGGAAGGATTGTAAAGGTGCTTGTTGATAATTCAACTCCGGTAGAATACGATCAGCCGTTGTTCCTGGTAGAGCCTGCCTGATTTTTGACCGGTTTTTCTTGCCGGTTTGATATGGTGGAGGCTTAAGAATTAATTCCTGATTTAGCATAATGGTTTATCCTATAACTGAAGTAGTATGTTCAAAAAAATCCTGATCGCAAACAGAGGCGAAATCGCATTGCGAATAATTCGCACCTGCAAGGAAATGGGGATACGCACCGTGGCTGTATATTCCACGGCGGATAAGGAGAGTCTGCATGTTAGGTTTGCTGATGAGGCAGTTTGTATTGGTCCTCCTCCGAGCAGAGATTCCTACCTGCACATTGCCAACCTTATTTCCGCTGCTGAAATTACTAATGCCGATGCCATTCATCCCGGTTATGGTTTCCTTTCGGAGAATGCAAAATTTTCAGGCATCTGCGCCAAGCACGATATTAAATTTATTGGAGCATCCCCCGCCATGATTGACTCAATGGGAGATAAATCCAATGCAAAAGATACAATGAAAAAAGCCGGAGTTCCTACAATTCCCGGATCGGATGGTTTGTTGAACAGTGTAGCGGAAGGACAAAAAATTGCAAAGAAAATTGGGTATCCGGTAATTTTGAAAGCAACTGCAGGTGGTGGTGGAAAAGGAATGCGCATTGTATGGAAGCATGAAGAGTTTGAACCTGCGTGGGAATCTGCACGACAGGAAGCAGGAGCTGCATTTGGTAATGATGCTATGTATCTTGAGAAATATATTGAGGAACCTCGTCATATCGAAATACAAATCGCCGGTGATCAGTATGGAAAAGCCTGTCATCTTTCTGAAAGAGATTGTTCCATTCAGCGACGTCACCAGAAATTGCTTGAAGAAACTCCATCACCTTTCATGACCGATGACCTTCGTGAACGTATGGGCGATGCCGCTATTAAAGCCGCACTTGCTGTGAGTTATGAAGGAGTAGGAACAGTGGAATTTTTAGTTGACAAGCATCGCAATTTTTATTTTATGGAGATGAATACCCGTATCCAGGTGGAACATCCCATTACAGAAGAAGTAATCAATTACGATTTAATTAAAGAACAAATTAAAATTGCAGCAGGCATTGAAATTTCAGGCTCCAATTATTTTCCGGCCTTGCACGCAATCGAATGTCGTATTAATGCGGAAGATCCTTACAACAACTTCCGCCCTTCTCCGGGAAAGATCACCAACCTACACGTTCCAGGTGGTCATGGTGTACGCGTTGACTCACATGTGTACGCTGGCTATACCATTCCTTCCAATTACGATTCCATGATTTCCAAATTGATCACCATGGCGCAAACACGCGAAGAGGCCATCCGCACCATGGAACGTGCATTAAGTGAATATGTGATAGAAGGTGTAAAAACCACCATTCCCTTTCACGTGCAACTGATGCAACACCCTGATTTCAGAAAAGGAAATTACACAACAAAGTTTTTGGAGAATTTTAAATTAGTGTAGAGAAAAGTGACATGTGACAAAAATCCCTTCTGCGATCATTCTACACCCGCTGCATTAAATATTTTTTTTCCACCACCCACCCCCACCACACAATGGGAACGAACCTGAAAGACATCCTAACCGTATCAATGATCCTTTTTGCGGTGATTGATATTATTGGATCCATTCCCGTAATTATTCAGATCAGGCAACGAACAGGCAGCATCCATGCTGAAAAGGCAACATTTGTCTCCTTGCTGATCATGCTGATGTTTCTGTTCCTGGGTGAAAATCTACTCCATTTCCTTGGTTTGGATGTTTCTTCCTTTGCCATAGCCGGTTCATTGGTGCTATTTTTTCTTGCCCTGGAAATGATCCTGGGTATTAAAATTCATAAAGATGAAATGCCTGAAACAGCTACGGTAGTGCCTATAGCATTTCCGCTTATTGCAGGAGCAGGTACCATGACCACCTTGCTATCACTGCGGGCGCAATATGATGTAGTCACCATCATTATCGGAATTTTCATGAACCTGGTGGTGGTTTATCTCTGCCTTAAAAATCTGCGCTTTCTTGAAAAATTGCTGGGTCCTGTTGGAATTGGCGTGGTGCGTAAAGTTTTTGGTTTTATCCTGCTGGCTATTGCCGTGAAGTTGTTCCGGTCCAACATGGGCGTATAAAAGTCGGTGCCTATCAACATTCAATTATTAGCAATTAGAACTGCTGGCAAATTTCGGGCGGATTTCTGTTTTTATTTTACTGGTGAATAGATGGAGTTGGCTATCTGATATATTAATGGATGTAATACTCTATCGGATCTCATTTTATTAGCATGGGAGCTCATATCATGTTGATTAAAATTATCTTTACATCGGTTTCATACCGTGTTTAGGTTAGTTACTATTCAAAGCCGGTATTTCGTTTATACTTTAATTATGATCACAATTTTTACGGATGGTTCTTCCCGCGGGAATCCGGGCCCTGGCGGGTATGGTGCCATCCTGGTTTCAGGACCTCACCGCAAAGAAATCTCGCAGGGCTTTCGCCTCACTACCAATAACCGCATGGAATTACTGAGTGTGGTGGCGGCGCTGGAATCTTTAAAAAAGAATGGTGAAGCCGTTACCGTTTATTCCGATAGTAAATATGTTGTTGATTCGGTAGAGAAGGGTTGGGTATTTGGATGGGTGAAAAAAAATTTCCAGGGTAAGAAGAATGCCGATTTATGGAAGCGGTTCCTTGAAATTTATGGCAAGCACCAGGTACGGTTTGTTTGGATCCGTGGCCACAACAATCATCCTGAGAACGAACGATGCGATGAATTGGCAGTAGCTTCCTCCTCAAAAGGGAACCTTCAGGTGGATGCAGGTTTTGAAACAGGCCTCTATAATTGAGATTTATTACGCATTCATCCTCAAATCTCATCCCGTCATAAAATAGAATTCGAACTCCTTAATAATTATGGTGTGAAGTTTGATAAAAGCGTTTTCAATCACTCCGAAAGTAAATTTCTTATTAGTTTAAAATCATAATCTATTCCCATGAAAATTCTAAAAATAGCCTTAGTCCTGTTTGTGCTGACCGGATTAAATGAGCAGGTTAATTCACAAACCTTTATCCAGCAACCAAAAATAAAGAAGATCGTTGTGACGGGGAGTTCTGAAATGGAAGTGGATCCTGATGAAATTTACGTCAATTTTGTTTTGCGTGAATACATGAACAACAAAAAAGAAAAAATTGGCATTGAAACCATAAAAAAAGATTTCCTGGCAGCTTGTGAGAAAGCAGGAGTTCCTAAGGAAAATATACGTGTGGATGGAATGGCCGGTAACGCATACGGTGATTGGTTTAACCGCAAACGTAAAAAAGATCCTGACTTTATAGCCAATATTACTTACGTGATTAAGTTTTCATCAACAAAAATGATTGATGACCTGGTTCCGCGTTTAAGTGATGAGGCTGTTTTAAATATGTACATCAGCAAGATGACACATTCTAAAATTGAAACCTTCCGTAAAGAAGTTAAAATTAAAGCCACTCAGTCCGCCAAAGAAAAGGCAACTTACCTTGCTGAAAGTATTGGCGAGAAAATTTCAGGAGCACTCACCATTGAAGAAATTGAAACAGGTCCTGTTTATCCTATGATGATGAAGCAATCGAACATGGCAATGGAAATGGCTGCCGACGGCGCTTACGGTGGAGATACATCCATGCCGTTTGAAAAAATAAAAATCCGTTATGAAACACGGGCGGAGTTTGAGCTGCAGTAAATTCAATGGTCATTCAATGGGAATTCGATGGTAAAATGTCAACCGAATGACCATTGAATGACTTTTTTTAAACAAGCACTATTG
Source organism: Bacteroidota bacterium (assembly GCA_030855635.1). GTDB lineage: Bacteria > Bacteroidota > Bacteroidia > AKYH767-A > OLB10 > JADKJB01. Next base: position 15,223 of record JALYQW010000046.1, read on the forward strand.
ATTGTATTTTTACGATTGCAACGACTTCCTCAGCGCCTCATATGCGTTTTTCAGATTAGTGCCGTATGCTTCCATTTTTTCTGAAGTTTCTTCTTGCACATTGGCAAGCAGTTCGTCGAATTCTTTTTTAAATTTTTGTTTTTTCGATTCCACATTATCTTTCAGATCCAACCGTCCGAGTTCGTAGCGGATCTGGAGAATTTCCATTTTCAAACTGAATTTTTCCAATTCATTCTGAATTTTTATTTTGGATTCAGACGATAAAGCATTTCTTGAATCTCTTACATTTTGTTCCAGTTGTTTAATGGCATCCGCAATTTTTGTTTTTTGTTCTTCATAAGCTTCAAGTGCTTCGGCTTTACCCAACGCTAACTGAACCTGGAGTGTTTCTACATTAGTTCGTACTGATTCAGCAACATCGACACCCTCTTTTTGAACTTCCGATGAAATTTGATGAAATGCTTCGCGTAAATCTTTTTTAATGTCTTCAAACAGTTCAGCACCATTCATTTTTCCCAATGCAATTTTTAACCGGAGTTCATCCAGTTCAGTTTCTGCTTTATGAATCAGGTTCCCTAATTGATTTTTAAAGTTGGTTTGGGTTGTCATGAAATTAGAATTTAATAGTGAAGGTATACAAAAAACCGTACTATGGCAATTACCACCTATATAGTCTTTATGATCCATACTACCCGCTGCGCATTAAAGCTGAAATTCAACCAGATGTCAGGAATTAAGTTTGAGTTATCATTTGAATGACCAGAATTCATTGCTATTCATGTACCTTTGCAAAAAATTTTTGTATGCATGTAAAACATCCCTGGCACGGGGTCGAAATTGGTCCTTTAGCTCCGAAAGTTGTAAAGGGAATTATTGAAATTGAAAAAGGAAGCAAGGCGAAATATGAACTTGATAAGGATTCCGGCTTGTTAAAACTCGACCGGATTTTGTTCAGTTCCGTTCATTATCCCGCTAATTATGGCTTTATTCCCCATACCTATTGTGATGACAAAGATCCGCTTGATATCCTGGTGATTTCCTCTATTGGGTTTCAGCCGTTAAGTATTGTTGATGCTAAGGTGATTGGTGTTATGCGTATGGTTGATAACGGCGAGCAGGACGATAAAATTATTGCTGTTGCAAATTTTGATCCTTCTGTGAATCATATCAGCGATGTGACAGAGTTACCTCCTCATACCGAGGGTGAAGTTCGCCGCTTTTTTGAGGACTATAAAAAACTGGAGAAGAAAACAGTTACTGTAAAAAAATTTCTGGGTAAGGAAGTGGCTTATAAAATTATTAAGGATGCCATGGCCTTTTATAAGAAGTGTTTTAAAGGCCACATGTAACATTAAACTCTTGTAAGTTTTATATCGGATGGTGGATTAATAACAATCGGAACTTTTTCGATTAACACATTGCTGGTATCCAAACCAAAAGCCTTTTCATCGCTCAAACCCGTTTTCTTGAGAAGGTTATAAAAGCTTAAAATAATTTTTTCATAGATGGGAATTACATTGTCGTATGACATGAATTTTTCAATAACCACAAACCTGAAGTCCCCGATCTTGTGCTGGCGACTCAACGAAACATAACGGCTGGTTACATCTACTTCGCCTTTCGCTTTCATTTCAGAAACAACTTGTCGAAAGAAAAGATTAATCCTCGGTTCAATACGGAAACCGATCCGGAATTCAATTTTAATGATTTCCCCGGGCACCAGGTGATTCACTTTGTATTCCATCCTGTAGGGATCGTCGCTAACATCTACATGTAGCAACCAATAAACATCGGCACGCTTGGGGCGCTTCTGAAAAATGGAATAAATAATTGTATTCTCAATTTCGTACTCATTGTTGGCACTGGAGAGATAAACAAGGTGCGTTGATGTTTTGGGAATAGATGTATCTTTTCTTAACTCGCTTATTTGCGACAAATACTCTCTTAAATCGGTAAATTCCACATACCGGTTGCGGATTCTTCGCCCTTCTTTCCAGGAATACATAAATATAAAAACAACAGCTGAGATCAGCAAAGTAATCCATCCGCCATGTGCCAGTTTGCTGATATTAGCGACAAGGAAAGCCGACTCAATGGTTCCATAAACAATTATAAAAATGACGATCAGCCAAATGGCAACATGTTTCATTTTCAGATACCACACTAACAGTATCGTTGTTGCCATCATGGTTAAAATTATTGCCATTCCATAAGCAGCTTCCATGTTGGCCGACTCCCTGAAATATAAAACCACTCCGATGCAACCGAACATTAAAAACCAGTTGATGGCAGGAATATAAATCTGACCCCTGATATCGGTTGGGTAAACAATTCGAAACCGGGTCATAAAGTTAAGCCGGATGGCTTCATTGATCAGGGTGAAAGAACCACTGATCATAGCTTGACTGGCAACAATGGCGGCGAAAGTGGAAATTATTACTCCGGTTAATACAAACCATGAAGGCATGATTTCATAAAAAGGATTTCGTTCTCCAAGTGAGTTGCCTGCCTCGGAAATCAACCAGGCCCCTTGACCGAAATAATTTAACAGCAAGGAGGTCTTGACAAAGATCCAGCTTACCCGAATGTTCTTTTTACCGCAATGACCCAGGTCACTGTACAATGCCTCCGCTCCGGTTGTGCAAAGAAAAACTCCACCAAGTAGCCAGAATCCCCCTGGGTACAGCGTTAACAATTCAATTGCGTGAACCGGATTCACCGCGTAAAGAATATCAGGATACATGATCAGTGAAACAGTTCCCAGCACACCGATCATCGAAAACCAAACCACCATGATGGGTCCAAAGGATCTTCCCACAAAACCGGTCCCGAATTGTTGAATGAAGAACAGGAGTGAAATGATCACGATCACGATTGGGATGACGGGGATCTGGTCATTCAGCGTATGCAATCCTTCAATGGCTGAGGAAATACTGATGGGAGGGGTTATCATCCCATCGGCCAATAGCGCACTGCCACCAATCATTGCGGCGATAGTTAGAAACCGCGATTTATATCTTCGTAACAGGGCATATAATGAAAAGGTGCCTCCCTCTCCACGGTTATCGGCCTGAAGGGTAATGATTACATATTTAATAGAAGTTTGAAGAGTGAGGGTCCAGAAAATACACGAAACTGCACCCAATACCAGGTCGGCAGAGATTTCATGAGAACCAACTATGGCTCTCAAAACATATAAAGGTGATGTACCGATATCACCGAAAATAATACCGATTGTGATTAACAGCCCTGCACCGCTAAGCCGTTGCAGGTGATGTGCTTTTTTCATTTGTGAAAATGGAGCGTGTGAATCTTATTCAACACAAATGTATAGATTATGATTTAGGAATAAGTAAATTAAATTGTAGGAAAACCAATACAAATCAACTTGACCCATAAAGTGGGTGAGGTAAAAGCGAAGATTTGTAAAGGGTTACTAAATCAATTTTCCATCAGGCGATTGGTCATCTTCTGTCATTTCTTTTTTTTCACTCCCTGGCGATCCTTTAAATGGGCTTTCATTACAAGAATAATTTCGTCCTTGAGTCGGAGTTCAGTTTTCAAACGATCATTTTCTAGCCTGAGTTTCTGTATTTCATTCATCGTCCCCAAACTATAACTTCCAAAGGGTTCATCAGAAGCAAACTCCAGTTGTTCTGAAGAAACTTTTAGAGCCTTACAGATATCCAGCAACGTTTGATGATGGATTTTCCCGGTCCGTTCAATATGTGATATTAACGGTCGTTCCTTATGTATTTTTTCGGCTAATTGTTGCTGGGTTAACCGTTGGCTGACCCGGAGCAGTCGTATTTTTTGTCCTATGTGCATCTTCCCTGCGAAAGTCATTTTTATTGTATTGACAAAAAGATTATTATATTTACATTATGCTAATTTTGATAATGGCCATTTTTCGGCAGTTTATACTCATTTTCATGGAAATCAACCCCCTTCTATCACCAGCCCTGCCTCATTCCTGCTACCCTAATTGTGGGATAAACCTTAATAATGAAATCGTATTAATTCGTCCGGTGAAATACGGAGAGCCACTCACGCTGGATTATGCAACCTTGTATGTAGGTCTCGGTCCGGAAATGGATTGCCATTGCGGATTTAATGGTTGCAGGGGCAAAATATTGGGATTCAATTTTTTGCCGGTGATTTTTCAGGAATATTACCTTAAAAAGAATGCCGTTTGCCGGGAAGTGAGAAACTGTTTACACCTGTCCGAAGCACCCTCTTCCTGCGTTGGATAAGGCCCCTTTTTTCCGTATCTTCGCACATTCTTTTTTAAAAAATGAAGTATCCGGAATATAAAAAGCTCGATTTGCCGCTGGTTAACCGCCAGATGCTGGAGTATTGGACAAAGGAAGATGTCTTTGCGAAAAGCATTGCTTCCCGCGAAGGGAAACCTGCGTTCACTTTTTATGAAGGACCTCCATCAGCTAACGGACTTCCGGGAATTCATCACGTAATGGCACGTGCGATCAAGGATATTTTTTGCCGGTACAAAACATTAAAAGGCTTCCAGGTAAAACGAAAAGGCGGGTGGGATACTCACGGTCTTCCAATTGAATTGAGTGTTGAAAAAACGCTTGGCATTACAAAAGAGGATATTGGGAAATCTATTTCTATTGAAGATTACAACAAAGCCTGCCGTAAGGAGGTGATGAAGTATAAAGAAGTGTGGGACGACCTTACCCGAAAAATGGGATATTGGGTTGACCTTGATCATCCTTATATCACTTTCGAAAATAATTACATCGAGAGCGTTTGGAGTCTGCTTAAAAAGCTCTACGATAAAAATCTTTTGTATAAGGGATATACGATTCAACCTTATTCACCTGCCGCTGGTACCGGTTTGAGTTCACATGAACTGAACCAACCAGGAACGTACCGCAATGTAAAAGATACTTCGGTTGTTGCCCAGTTTAAAATAAAGCGCGAGGCCCATTCAGAATTCCTTTTTGAAAATGTGAATTCCGATGTTTATTTTTTGGCATGGACTACTACGCCCTGGACGCTACCAGCTAACTGTGCACTCGCAGTGGGTGATAAAATAGTTTACTCCGTTGTGCGATCTTTTAATATTTACACCGGGCAACCTGTAGCTGTGGTGCTCGCAAAAGACCTGGTAACAAAATATTTTTCTGAAAAAGGGAATGAAAAATCTTTTGAGGAATTTAAAGTGGGTGATAAACATGCGCCCTATAAAATTATTCAAGAAGTAACAGGTAACCGGCTTGTCGGAATTAATTATGAACAATTGATGCCTTATGTTTTGCCGCAAGGTAAAGCGATGACAGTTATCAGTGGTGATTTTGTGACTACTGAAGACGGAACCGGTATTGTACACACTGCGTCTGTTTTTGGTGCCGATGACTTTCGCGTGGCTAACGCAAATGGCATCGTGTCAATTTTAGTTACAGATGAAGATGGAAATAAAGTACCGCTTGTAAATAAACAAGGTCGTTTTGTAAAAGAAGTTACTGACTTTGCAGGTGAATATGTTAAAGAAGAATACCTGAACGAAGCAGAAAAAGAAAAGGAAAGAAAAAAGCAGGGACGCGACAATTACCTTTCGGTTGATGAGCGGATATCCATTAAACTGAAAACGGAAAATAAAGCCTTCAAAGTGGAGCGGTATGAACACTCCTACCCGCATTGCTGGAGAACAGATAAGCCGATTTTATATTATCCGCTTGATTCCTGGTTCATTAAAACAACCGCATGTAAGGACCGTCTTATAGAACTCAATAAAACCATTAACTGGAAACCCGAATCTACGGGTACGGGAAGGTTTGGCAACTGGCTGGAAAATCTCGTTGACTGGAATCTCAGCCGTTCGCGATTCTGGGGAATACCACTACCGGTGTGGACATCGGAAGACCGTACAGAACAGCTTTGCATAGGTTCAGTTGAAGAGCTTAATTCACATCTCGCAAAAGCGAAAGCTGCAGGTATTGAAAACAAATTTCAAACCACAGGTGATTCATTTGATTTGCACAGGCCCTATGTGGATGACATCGTGCTGGTTTCTGATACAGGAAAAAAACTATATCGTGAAACAGACCTGATCGATGTTTGGTTTGATAGCGGAGCTATGCCTTATGCGCAGTGGCATTATCCTTTCGAAAATCTTGAAGAATTTAAAAATTCGTTTCCTGCCGATTTTATTGCCGAAGGTGTTGACCAAACCCGAGGCTGGTTCTTTACCCTGCATGCCATTGCGGTTATGCTGTTTGATTCCGTAGCATTTAAAAATGTAGTTTCAAACGGTCTCGTGCTCGATAAAAATGGGAATAAAATGTCAAAGCGGCTGGGTAACGCCGTAGATCCATTCGCAACCCTTGATCAGTTTGGTGCTGATGCTACGCGATGGTACCTCATCTCCAATGCGCAACCCTGGGATAATCTCCGGTTTAATGCCGATGGTATTTCCGAGGTGCAGCGTAAATTTTTTGGAACACTCTATAATACGTATTCATTTTTTGCATTGTATGCAAACATCGACGGATTTACTTTCAGTGAACCTGAGATTCCTATAAGTGAACGGCCGGAAATTGACAGGTGGATTATATCAGAACTGAATACGCTCATACAATTGACGGATAATTCCTATGCTGATTACGAACCTACAAAAGCCGCCAGGGCCGTTCAGCAATTTGTAGATGAACACCTGAGCAATTGGTATGTCCGTTTATGTCGCAGGCGTTTCTGGAAAGGTGATTATACGGAAGATAAAATCGCAGCGTATCAAACGCTTTACGAGTGTTTGGAAGTAATTGCCAGACTTATGTCGCCGGTAGCCCCTTTCTACTCGGATCAACTGTTTAACGATTTAAACAACATTACCGGAAAACAACCGGTTAACTCCGTTCATCTTTCCGATTTTCCTGTGGCTAAGGTTAGTTATATTAACAAAGATCTGGAAGAACGTATGGAACTTGCCCAGGTTGTTTCCTCTATGGTGCTTGCATTGCGAAAAAAGGTAAATATCAGGGTGCGACAGCCATTGCAGCGGATCATGATTCCTGCCATGGAACCGGGACTGGTGGAAAAACTGGAACAGGTTCGTGGTCTGATACTTGCGGAGGTTAATGTTAAGGAAATCGAATACATTACCGATACCGCAGGCATTTTAATAAAGAAGGTTAAGCCTAATTTCAAAGTGTTAGGTAAGAAAGCCGGAACCATGATGAAGGTTTTGTCGGAGGCCATAATCGCTATGTCACAACAGGATATCTCCGAATTTGAGTCCAATGGGAAGTTTGTTCTGGATATCGCGGGCTCACCCTTTGAAATTGTTCCGGGAGATGTTGAAATTATTTCAGAAGACATTCCCGGGTGGGAAGTGAACACATCGGGTAAACTAACAGTGGCATTGGATGTTACACTATCCGAAACCTTAAAAGAAGAAGGCATTGCCCGTGAGCTGGTGAACCGGATTCAGAACATCCGTAAAGACAAAGGATTTGATGTTACCGATAAGATTTCAGTTCGTATTCAAAACAAGGAAAGTATAATAAAACCCGTAAGAAACAATTTAATATATATTTGCAACGAGATCCTGGCTGAAACGCTCAACTTGGTCGATGACCTGGATGAAACCGACAGCATACTGATCGACGTTGATGATCACATTCAAGTATTAACCAGTATAAACAAGTTTAATTATGGCAGCTGAGAAAACAGAAAAGACACACTACAGCGACAAAGAACTATCAGAGTTCAAAGCAATTATTATTCAAAAACTTGCAGATGCACGAAAAGAACTCGTGAATTTACAGGCTGCCCTGAATAGTGCCAATGAACATGGCACCGATGATACAGCCAACACATTTAAAGTTCTTGAAGATGGTTCTGATACCCTTGCAAAAGAAGAAGCAGGACAATTGGCAGCACGTCAGAAAAAGTTTATTGAACAGTTGGAAAATGCTCTCATCCGAATTGAAAATAAATCGTATGGTATTTGCCGGGTTACCGGGAAGCTGATCCCCAAGGAACGCCTTCGAGCAGTTCCTCATACTACCCAGAGTATTGAGGCGAAATTGCAGCAGTATAAGGATTAACAACAAGTTGAAAGAGACAAGTTAAAAGGGAGAAGTTGAAAGAGACGAGTTGAAAGGGACAAGTTGAAGTTGACAAGTTGAAAGTGACAAGTTGTCCATATAAATTTTCAACCTGCGCATCGAATATCCATCACCCAAAAACTTTTCACTTTCAACTTTCAATTTGTCTCTATAAATTTTCAATTTATTCTTGAACAAACATTACAAACTTGTCCTCCTGAAGAAAAGATATCACCACGTTCGCTGGCGAATCATCCTTCCGGGGTAAACTTTCAACTTTGAACTTGTCCCTAATTTGAAACGTCCTCTCATCATCATATTTTTAGTTTTACTGATTGATCAGGCTCTTAAGTTCTGGATAAAAACCAATATGTACCTGGGACAGGAATTTCGCATTTTCGGTGACTGGTTCATAATACATTTTACCGAGAACAATGGCATGGCATTCGGGATGGAATTTGCCGGGGAGTTTGGGAAATTATTTTTAAGCCTGTTCCGGATTGTCGCTTTAATTGGAATTGGTTGGTACATGAACACCCTGGTGAAAGAGAAAGCACATCCAATGCTCATCACCAGCATCGCACTTATTTTTGCCGGTGCTATGGGCAATATCATCGATAGCACATTCTATGGAATGATATTTTCTTCGAGTGAATTTCAACTTGCCGGTTTATTTCCTCCTGAAGGCGGTTACTCTTCTTTCCTTCACGGGAAAGTGGTTGACATGTTTTATTTCCCTGTATGGAAAGGATATTTTCCGGAGTGGATGCCGCTTTGGGGAGGAGAGTATTTTGTTTTTTTTCGCCCGGTATTTAATGTAGCGGATTCTTCCATCAGTATTGGTGTTGCATTGATACTTTTGTTCCAGTCAGTTATTTTTAAGCAAGAGAAAACCGCTCAAAACCCCATTCCGGTAAACGAAGCGTAATAGCATTCCATTCCTGATCTTGCACCGCCCGGAAATGTAAAAATCATAAGCACTTGGTTAGGAGCGCTTTTAAGAATACTTTTGTTTCTTGTTCCTTTGAATGTGCTATAATTCAAGATGGTTTCTTATCTTGTTAATTAAATTCACGACGGATTCTATTTTCATGTCATTTCTTCGCTAAAGACATAAAAATCAATATTTTAATTTTTACAAAACATATTCTGTAAAATATTTTCAAAGTGGGATGCAACAAATCAACCACTCTGTAAATCTATCATCCTGTATTATTCGTATGTATGAAACGTACGCGCGCGACGGAGTCAATAATTAAATTAACGCTTATGAGAAAGAAATACCTGTTCCTGATTATATTTTCGATTTTGTTTATAGCTGCTATTACCGCGACTCGCAAAAGTGATGTGGAAAGTCCAAGGTTGAAAATGCGTGATGGCAACATAGTCGCAAGCAGTGAATGGGTGAATACAAAAAATGCTATTGAAACCCTTGAAAATGATTTACGCAGGAATCCTGACAATAACGAAATTAAACTTAAGCTTACCCAGGCATACATTCAGGAAGGCCGTATCACCGGTGATCATAATTATTACGATGCTTTAGCTTTTTCTTTAGTTAACGAAGTGTTGAAATCGGATGAAGGGAATTTTGAAGCACTTTGCTGCAAGGCAACCCTGCAGGCATCGGCGCATCAGTTCAGTGATGCCTTACAAACATCGCAAGTTGCATTGAAAATTAACCCTTATAATGCCTATATATATGGTATTATGTGTGATGCTTATGTGGAATTGGGAAAATATAAGGAAGCAATTAATTCAGGAGATAAGATGGTAAGCATTCGGCCTGACATCCGTTCCTATTCCAGAATATCTTACCTGCGAGAAATCACTGGTGATTATCCGGGAGCAATTGAAGCCATGAAAATGGCCCTCAATGCCGGTGTTCCGGGAATGGAACAAACAGAATGGGCCAGGACCTACCTCGGAAAACTGTATGAAATAACAGGCCAACCCGAAATGGCGAAGTCTCTTTACAGTCAGGCATTGGTTCACCGTCCTTATTTTGCACCGGCACTTGCCGGACTGGGTCGGATTGAAAGATCCATGAAAAATTATGACCAGGCCATCATAAATTTTAAATCGGCAGCTGAAAATATGCAGGATTACTCATTTCATCAGGAGCTTGCAACAACTTACCAGTTGTCAGGAAAAAATCAGCAAGCTGAAAAAGAATTTCAAATAGCATTGGACATGCTAATGAAACACAAGCATCCCACTTCTGAAGAATTTGGAATCGGGCACCACATTGACCGGGAATTGGCTTTGGTTTATTTATCAGTAGGTGAATATGAAAGTGCCTTGAATAGTGCTCGGGCAGAATATGAGCGGCGTCCTACCAACATCGATGTGAATGAAGTGCTTGCTTGGTCTTTTTATAAAACGGGAAATTCAAAAGCCGCATTTACGCATATCTTAAAAGCAATGTCAACAAAATCGAATAATGCTGAATTGTTGTATAAAGCAGGGATCATTTTTGCTGCCAATCAAAAGCCAAATCTTGCAAAAATGTACAGAGATAATGCTTTAAAAATTAATCCTTTTCTCGATACCAATTTATTATCGAGTGGAAATCCGGGTCTCGCTTTCAAACAATAGTTATGAAACGACTCCAGCCTTTACCACTTTTAACTATTGCCTTTTTTATCCTCACTGCTGGCAGTTGTTTTGCACACACTATCAATTATAGTATGGAAATTAAACCCATTGATACTGTAATTGGATTTTATACATGGTTAGGTTTTTTACACATTATTCCCCACGGATTGGACCATATCTTATTTGTGCTTTCATTATTTCTTCTTGATTCGCGGCTTAAGCCGGTAATTCTGCAGGCAAGCTGCTTTACCGTTGCACATACCGTGACACTCATACTTTCATCGAAAGGAATTATTGAACCCCCGGAAAAAGCTATAGAAATTATTATTTCGGCATCGATTGTTTTTGTTGCGCTGGAAAATATATTTATTGGAACATTAAAACCGTGGCGCTACTTTATAATTTTTGTTTTCGGCTTGATTCACGGAATGGGGTTTGCCACTGCACTCAATGAAACAGGCTTGCCAAGGAATGCGTTTTACACGTCACTTATTTCATTTAATGTAGGTGTTGAACTTGGTCAAATTGCTGTTATTATGATTGCTTATTTTTTGGTAGGAAAATGGTTCTCCCACGAGGTATGGTATAAAAAACGCATTGTCTATCCTGCTTCTGCCCTGATAGCCTTAATAGCATGTTACTGGACTTTTGAAAGAATTTTTACTGCATAACATGGTTCACAAAATATTATATCGCCTTTTTGTAACTATACTGATTAGCAGTATTGGGTTCGGGTTTACGGCGTTTAAATCAATGCAACACGCAGCAGCAACCAATTACGTGCATTCAACAACCTGCTATATTGACCATTATCTTGAGCTCGATTGTTTTGATGGCTGTAACGGTACGCAGGTAAATGCCGCATCTCAACACAAACATAATACTCCCCTGGAAAAAATAATAGTTACAGCCTTTGATGCAGTGACTGTTGTTCCGCTGCGTGTAAAATGTACTGCTTTTATTGTTGTTCACTGTTTAATAGCAAATTCCGCTACCTACCCGGATCCATTTTTGATTTCTGTTAATAAGCCCCCGCAAACAGTATAAATTTTCTGTTCCCTCTTTTATAGCTTTTAAATATAGTTACCTGTCATCTTTTTGTACAGGTGGGGGAGATTTTTTATTTCGCAAAATTTCATTTACAAGCATCATTAGAGACTGCTTTATTGTTTTTGAATTTCTGCCTGTTTTACTTATTAATCACTTAATATGAAATTATATGAAAAATTATTTATACTATTTATTATTTCTGACTACTTTATTATTTATTACTACACAAGTGTTTTCACAAACTACAACATTAACAGGAACAGTAAAGGAATCAGAAGGATTTTCCCCAGTAGGAGAAGTGGTTATACACATTGAGCAAACCAATCAACACAGCCATACAGATTTAGATGGAAGTTACGTGATTTCAGGTCTGAAAGAAGGAAATTACAAAATTCAATTTTCAAAACTTGGATTCAAAAGCCAGGAACACTCTGTTTTAATAAGGGCAAATGAAACAAATCGTATGGACGTATTTCTTGAGAAAACGTACATCGACTTACAATCAGTTCAGATTGCTATTGACAGACCTGTGTCTGCAGCTTCTTCAAAAAATTTGTCGCAGATTGATTTTGAAAACCGACCTAAAAACTCAGCTCAGGATATGTTGAAGCTGGTGCCGGGATTATTTATTGCACAACATGCGGGGGGAGGGAAGGCGGAACAGATTTTTGTGAGAGGATTCGATTGCGATCATGGAACGGATGTAGCTGCCTATGTGGATGGCATTCCTGTTAATATGCCCAGTCATGCACATGGACAGGGTTATGCCGACCTGCATTTTTTAATTCCTGAAACTGTGGAGCGGGTACAAATTTTCAAGGGGCCGTATTCTCCGCGATTTGGAAATTTTGCAACAGGAGCTGCCGTCGAATTTGAAACGCTCGATTCATTACCTACAAATCTTATACAATTGGAATCAGCCTACACTCCTGCCATAAATGAGCTTACCGGTTCACGCGGCTTGGTATTGTTGCAGCTTCCGCAGATGGCATCCAATGTAAAATCTTACTTCGCGGCAGATGTTGTAAACAATCGCAGTTATTTTGAAGCAGATCAGAAATTCAAACGGATTAGTCTCTTCTCAAAAACTACGTTTGCAATTTCATCTCATAGTCATTTGCATCTTAGTGTAGGAGGATTCGGATCTTCATGGGACGCTTCAGGACAAATACCTGAAAGTGCTGTGCAGAATAACCAGATCGGCCGTTTTGGAAGTATTGATGATAGCGAAGGAGGAACCACACAACGAAATAATTTAAGTGTTACCTATCATACACAGTATGAAACATCGGAGTTTGAAGTGCAGGCTTACACTTGCAATTATCGTTTTCGCTTGTATTCCAATTTTACTTTTTATCTCATTGATACTGTCAATGGCGATGAAATAGAGCAAAACGATGACAGGAACATTATGGGAGTTAATGCGGTGTATTCTAAAGGTCATAAGCTGGGTTCAATGGATAATAAACTTACCATTGGAGCTTCATTCCGTTCCGACAACATAGAAAATCAATTGTGGCATGCTGTAAAACGGAAGCGCCTGGAGCAACGCGTTCACGCTAACATTTTTGAGAGATCCACTGGAATATTTATAAATGAAATTTTCCGCTTTGGCGATAAATTCAAGGTAGAACTGGGAGGAAGGTATGATTACTTTGTTTTTGATGTGGAAGATTTGTTGCCAGGAGATTCTTTACGTGAAAATTACTCAGGTTATAACTATCAGGATTTACTTAGTCCAAAATTAAATGTAAGCTATTCTCCCAATCAATTCCTTCAATTATTTTTCAATGCGGGAAGTGGGTTTCATTCCAACGATGCACGGACTGTAGTTAGAGAATCAACACAACACGATCTGCCCAGGGCAATTGGTGCAGAATTGGGATTGCTGAAGCATTTTGGGCGGCGAATAGTTGTTTCCGCCGCTTTGTGGTGGATGGATATAGAGAATGAGCTGGTTTATGTGGGCGATGAAGGAACAACGGAAAACAAGGGACCATCCCGTAGAGCAGGCATTGATTGTAGCGCCCGAATGCAAATTACGAAATGGCTATTTGCCGATGTGGATCTTAATGTTGCGAAAAACTATTTTATTGATAAGGTATATGGAACCCGGCTGACCAGCGATTACCATTTACCCCTTGCTCCCAATTTCACTTCTTCGGGAGGATTGACCTTCAAGCCAGGAAAAAAACTTTCCGCAGGGCTCCGGTACCGTCACCTGGCCAGCAGGCCTGCAAATGAAAGCAATACAGTGGTTACCAGAGCTTACACCTTATACGATATGACTGCAAATTATAAGTTGCAAAAGATACAATTGGGTCTTATAATCGAGAATTTATTGGATTCCGATTGGAACGAAGCTCAATTTGATACGGAATCCAGACTCTTAAATTCACCACAAGTGCTTGAAGAGTTGCACTTTACCCCCGGCACTCCTTTTACTGCACGGATTACGGTGGGATATACCTTTTAAAAAAGGAAGAATTTTTCAGGTTTATAAATCCGGATCACTTGCCGGGTCGTATGTATCCTAAACAAGGAGACGAGATTGCTATGCCTTATGGTCTTCTTTAAAAAATACATTACTAACATTATAAACTATTTAACCAAATGAAAAAAATTACTAAAAAAATTCTGGGAATCACTGTTGCTGCCACTGCTGTTGTTGCGGTAGCAATTGGATTTTCAGGCCCATGGCTGGAAGCTTCCAGTCATAGAGAAGCGCCATTAATTGCGAACGACCCATTAGCAGATAATACGGATTTGTATGCTTTCAGAAGCCCTGATGATACAAATACCGTAACATTGATTGCTTCTTATGTCCCCGTAGAATTACCTCAAGGTGGTCCAAATTATTATTCTTTCGGGCCGGATGTCCGATATGAAATTCACGTAAATAATGGAACTGATCTAACAGAGGATCAGATCATTTATCGGTTTTCGTTTGTGCAGGTCAATGAAGATCCCACAACTTTTTTCAACATTCGTTTAGGTCTGCAAAATCTTAAAACAACTTATGATTGTGAAAGAAGTATTGATGGTGGAGTTTCTTTCCAAACTATCATTACAGGTGGTATCGTACCTCCTAACAACATAGGACCCCGTTCAATTGACAGTGCAGTTGGTTTAGGAACGCCTTATCAGGTTTTGGAAAACAATGCAATCATGACAGCAACAACCGGAGAAACCATTTTCTGCGGTCCTGTTGATGATCCGTTCTTTGTTGATTTGGGAGGAATATTTGATCTGGCAAATACCCGTGCCGGAGGAACAGGGGTTAATGCTCCTAAAGACGGTTTAAAATGTAAAAACGTACATGCTATCGTTATTAAGGCACCTATAACTACCTTACAAAAAGATGGCAAGTCTGCTTCACAGGCTACCGATATTCTTGATAGTGAATTTGTAATTGGCGTATGGGCAAGTGCCAGCCGCCGGTCGATCAGAACTATAAATGGTGACGGAACAGAAACACATAGTGGTGCCTGGGTACAAGTTTCCCGTTTGGGGATGCCATTATCCAACGAGGTTATAATTCCTATCGGACAAAAAGATTACTGGAATTCACTAACTCCTTACCAGGAGGGAAACACTTTTGACAGTTTATTTGGTAACCCGGAACTAGGCTTGTACATGGACAACAGTTTATTCGGTTCAGCCGTTCCCGCATTTAGTGATTTGAGAATTCAGAGAGCTTCCCCAACCGTTTTCGGAAACGTTGATTTTGGAAACGGAAATGATGGTTTGTTTGTGTTATACGGTAATCCTGCAACAGATGGTACCGCTTTGGATACTGCCTTATTCGGAAACTACCTTCTTCGGCCAGGCCAACCCCGTACTGTTGATTTACTTCCTATATTTCATACCGGAGTTCCCAATCTGGCGCCTTACCAGTTAGCTACAGGAAAAACACCAGGTAATCCTTTAACTGCAGGAAAACCTTTCATCAATAATTTCCTACCCACTTTCGGTGATATGCTCCGCTTGAATATGGCGGTGCCCGTAACACCACGTAACGATCCCCAATTCAGCAGTGAGGGTCTCCTTGCCGCAGCAGTGCTAGGATTAACCGACCCTGCTTATAATGGATCAGCAGCGTTACAATTCATTCCGAACATGGATGGATTTCCAAATGGCAGAAGGCTTGAAGATGATGTTACGCGAATAGAACTGCAGACAGTAAGTGGTATGGTGCTCGCAGCTTTGGGTTTATTTTATGATGATTATACGATCGGTCAAAATCCCGTTACACCACAATTATCAGGTGTTCTTGGATATACTACCGGAGTTGAAATGAATGATACCACATTCAAATCTTCATTCCCTTACGTACAAACTCCATGGAGTGGTTTTGGGTTATGTACAGGTGGTTCCATTGTTACGGCAATTAATCCGGGTGGTGGTTTAAATATTGGTGCTCCTCAGTTATTAATGGAATCATATCCAAATCCTGCTGTGGATGTTAACACTATTAAATATCGGGTTACTGCAAAAACAAAGGTAATGATCAGAATTTATGATTCTAACAGCAACCTGGTGGCAACTCCTGTCAATAATGTAATGAAAGGAATCGGCACCCATGAGATACGTATCAATCTTGCTAGCTATGCGGATGGTATTTACTATGTTGTTTTATCCAATAATAATAACACTGTGCAGTCATTAAAACTTGCAGTTGTGAAATAGTGAATTTAAATTGTTATTTGAAAGACCGGGAGTTTTCCCGGTTTTTTTTTGCAAAAAAATTTATTCTTTTCTCAATACGCACTCGATAGATCCTTAATTTTTTGAATGGGAATTAATATCCTATGCGCCTGCTATTAAAAAGGCTTTGCCAGACTGCCGGTAAACACATCCTTAAACCGTAAATCATTATAAAAATCCTGTTCCGGTAAAAAGAAAATGCGATTCCCTGCTTTTATAGAGTCAGTTAGTTGTGTTTGATCTGCGTAATAAAGATATGAAACCAAAGGATTTTGTTTATTCAGTGAAAAATATTTCAATTCGTTTTGCCACCAACCTGCAATAATAACTGTTTTTTCGGTTGAGGTTTGCAAATTATTTACAATGGATGTAGCGTAATCCATCTTTAATTTTCGCTTACTAAAATCGGCAATCACCGGACCTGAAACCGCATCGAATACCACCGGTGTAGTGCCGATGTGAGTCTTTATTGATAAGTCCGAAGTCTTGCTTCCCCGCAAGGGATCATCGAGATTGATTCCAAAAAAGAAACAAGAAAATACCATGGTTGCACTTAGCAGGATAATTTCTTTTTTGTTTAAGAAAAGTGCAAAAAGTAATATCAGGAAAGGAATTACCGGTAAAACAAAAGCTGTTTTCTGAGGAATCCTGAGAAAGGAATAAGTATATAATAGAATGGTGGAAGTACACAGTAGCACAACAGGGAATAAGGATTTTTTTTGCGATGGGGTTAATCTCAGCCAATTCCGGAAAGATATTACTAAAGCGAACGTAATGGCTATGGTTCCCGGAATTCCCCATGCTCCAACAGTTCCCTTGTAAAGGTTTTTCAGCATCGGTGGGTATGGGAAATATTCATAATACGTAAAAAAGGTGCTTCCATAAACTTTGAATGCCGGAAAAAAACAAATAATTGCAGTTACAGTTGTCAGCATCCCGGAAATAAAAACCTGTTTAAAAGATCGGTGGGTCATAAAATGCCAGAATGCAAATGGAATTACCATAGCACCGGCAGTGATGCGAAATCCGCAGGCAACACCAAGAATAATTCCCGCCCACAGGTACCTTCCGGAAACCATCAGGTAAAAGGAAAGCATTACCAGTGACAGTGCCCAGTTATAATCCATAACATTGGTGCTGTTAATAAAAAATACCGGCACAAACGAAAGCGCAATTCCACATGGAACCACGTTTGGTAATTGCAGTTTAACCATGGTTTTCATAAAACAGAAAACACCTGCAGAAGAAACTATAGCAGTGAGTAAATTAAGCACCCATGCCGGTTGATCCCATAGTAAAGAAAGTAAATATTCCTGTACCGGGTGCCCCGGCATTCTTGAAACTTCATATATGCCCAGGAGGTTAATGTTTCGTGCTACCAGGATTAATCCCCAGGCATCTTCCTCAGAACCATAGCCCGCAACTAAAAATGGAATCCTGGTCAGAAATACCAATAAGGCAACAACTAATAATGATTTGTTGTCATCCCGAAAAAAAACCATTAGATCACCGGTTTATCCGCGATAACTTCCAATGCGCGTTGAAAAGTTTTATCCACTTTTAATAACACCGGGTAAAACCCCTCGCTTTTAAAAACCTGTCGCGATATAAAAGCTTTAAGTTGATTTTTTAAATAGGGTGCAGCTTCTGCAATCTCTTTTTCGTTCCGTTTCAATTTTTTTGTTATAGCTGTGTTTACGAGCTGATCGTAAATTTCTGAATTTACTTCAAAGCCGGCTTCAAATTCTTTGTATGTTCTAAATTGTTTTAGTTCTCCGCGGTGCACATCCACATAGTCGTATGAAAACTGACTGATAATTCCTTTGTTAATAATATCAATCAGAAAATTGTTGTTCCGGCCACTGGTGTCAATCGGCACAAACACATCTGGCATAATACCGCCTCCGCCGTAAACTACTTTTCCTCCGGGAGTTACAAATTTTAATGAATCAGGGAATTGAATGGAATCCGCCGACAATAATTCATTGTGATCAAAACGACTCATCAGTTCATTATTGTAAACATCAAACCCGTTATTATAAGGTTTTTGAATGCTTCTTCCTGTTGGGGTGTAATAACGCGCTATGGTTAAACGCAGTGCAGAACCATCAGGTAAAATGGTTTGTTCCTGTACCAGGCCCTTTCCGAAAGATCTTCTTCCCACAATAGTGGCACGGTCCCAATCCTGTAACGCACCGGCTAAAATTTCAGATGCAGATGCAGACCCTTCATCCACCAGTATCACAACTTTCGCATCTTCAAACTCGCCTATTGAAGTGGCTTCATAATTTGTTCTTGGCCGTGATTTGCCTTCGGTGTAAACAACTGTTTTTTTATCACCTAAAAATTCATCTGCCAGTTTGGTAGCAGCGTCAAGATAACCACCCGGGTTTCCTCGCAGATCAATGATCATTTGTTTCATGCCCTGCTTTTTAAAATTCATTGCGGCTTGCATGAATTCATCATATGTAGTAGCAGCGAATCGACTTATTTTAAAATAACCGGTAGTGTCATCAATCATAAAGGATGCCTCCAGCGAATAAATCGGAATTTTGCCCCGTTTAATGGTAAACTCCACTAAATCGGGAACGCCACGTCGAGCAATGGCAACTTTTACTTTTGTTCCTCCCGGCCCACGTAATTTTTGCATCACCTCAGGATTGGTGATGTTCACACCTGCTACGAGTGTATCTTCCACTTTTACAATTCGGTCACCGGCACGAATACCTACGTTTTCGGATGGCCCGCCAGAAATGGCACTAACCACCATGATGGTATCGGCCTGAATGTGAAATTCAATTCCAATACCTTCGAAATTGCCTTCAAGTGGTTCGTTAGCCTGTTGCAGATCTTCGGCAGGAATGTACGAGGAATGCGGATCCAGGGATTGCAACATTTTTTCAATAGATAAATTTACCAGGTCTTCGCGGTTAACAGTATCTACATACTCATGCTGGATATAACCCAGTACATCAGAAAATTTATTGAACTGGTTACTGGTAGAAAAAAATGAACGTTCCTGTATAAAAGGAACATTTAACCGTGTTCCCAGATATAGCCCGACTCCCAGAATCAGTGCAAAAGCCAGCGGCAGGTAATATTTTTTATTTTTTGAAGATGGTTCCATATTTGGAAGTGACCTTAAACGGCCAGTTTGTTATTTTGATATTGTACAACTTCAACGTGAAACCGGCGAAGAAATTCCACGCCCTCATCACAATCAATCCCTTTATACTCGGCATACGACTTCAGGTAAATAACTTTTTTAATTCCTGTGGTGAAAATCACCCGGGCACACGCAAGGCATGGGGAAAGTGTAACATACAAAGTGGCTCCCGCTATCACCGAATTATTTTTAGCAGCATAAAGAATCGCATTTTCTTCGGCATGTATGGCAAGTGAGCAGCCGCCTTTCCGGTCACGCGCACATCCCTGAACAGGCCATTCCTCATCGCAATTATGGGTTCCGGCCGGCGGACCATTGTATCCCAGCGAAATAATTCTGGTATCCTGTGTAAGAACTGCTCCGACCTTAATTTTCACGCAATGTGACTTTTCGGCAAGTTTTTGTGCGAGCTCAATATAGATGTCGTCGAAGGTGGGCCGGTTCATAATGGTTTTCAGGTACAAAGATACTAACCAAAATGATTGAATCTAGTTCTATAGACGTCTTTTCAATTCCTCAATTACCTGCCCGGATGATGTGGGAATCTTTAAAATGTACAAATACTGGTGTTGTTATTTAACAATCTCTCAGCCATTTGAGACCAACCAGGTGTTTTTCCGGTAAGTACCATGTATGTGCTTGCGGGTAAGGACATTGCATACCAACTAAAATTTTGCATCATCCCCGGGAAGCTGTATCTTGGTAAAAAATTACTGCATATGAAATTAATTGCTACAATTGGAATGCTTATCGCGATGTATTTTTTACAAGCGGGTTCGGTTAAGGGCCAATGCCTGATTGATTCTACCCAGACCGGGGCGGGGGTTTACCCTGATACCCTGCCAGATGCCACTGCAGGTCAGCCATACACTATTGATGTCACGTTTGTAATGATAACCGATACGATGGGTCTTACTATAAACAATTATCAGATTGCCAATGTTGTGGGATTGCCGGTTGGCTTGAACTGGATTTGTAATAATGCTGGCAATGGCTGCAATTATGATCCCTCGGTTTCGCTTTACGGATGTGTGAACATCAGCGGAACTCCAATTGTTCCCGGTAATTATACGATGACGGTTACTGTAATTGCCGATGTGCAGCTGGTTGGTGCACAAACAATCCCTTTTGATGTGCCCCTGCTCGTACTTCCAGGTGTGGTTAACAATCCCGGATTCAGTATGGTGAATTCTTCCGGTTGTGATCCGCTCACAGTGGATTTCATTAACAACAACCCGGGTCAGGCTACCTATGCCTGGGATTTTGGAAACGGATTACAGAGCAATGTCGAGAACCCCGCTTCACAAACATATACCCTCCCCGGAACTTACGTAGTGACTCAAACGGTTACACCTAACGTAACCCCTTCATGGTATCTTACGGATATAACGGTGACGGCTATACCAATTAATTACGGTGGATTTATTGATGATCCTGATATGTATTTCCTCTTGTATGACCCATCAGGTGTGGAAGTATATGACTCACGCCCATCGATTGATAATACTTTTCCTCCCGTAAGCTGGGGTGTTCCGAACATCCTCTTGCAAAATGGAACCTACACAGTACATGTATGGGATGAAGATGGTGGTTTGTTTGGTGGAGATGACGATCTGGGAACAATTACTTTTGCAGGAAACGGTACTTCCGGCAGCGCTACCGGAAGTGTAGGAGGAGCCTCCGGTCTTCTCGTTGTGGATTATACTATTTTCCAAACACCTGTTGTGCCTCTTGTTGCTACCGATACAGTTTACGTATACCCATCACCGGTAGTGCCGATTCTCAGCGCATCAGGGCCGATTACTTTCTGTGAAGGCGATTCGGTAACTTTTACAGTTAGCGATTCGGTTAATACGGTTCAATGGTATGAAAACAATTTGATTCTTGCCGGAATTACAGGAACAACTTTTACACCATCAGTCAGTGGAACCTATAATGTTATTGTTACTACACCTGATGGCTGCACCGCCACATCACTTCCTGTAACAGTTACCATTTATCCAACACCTGTAAAGCCGACTTTTTTTGTTAATGGCAATACTTTTACCACAGGAGTTACCGGACTAAACCTTCAGTGGTATTTTAATGGTGCACCCATTCCGGGCGCTACCGACAGTATACACATAGCCCAGATCAGCGGCACCTACCAATTATGCGGAACCGATTCGAACGGCTGTGTAAATTGTTCTGATTCCCTTGTTTATCTTGGATTGGCATTACAGGAAATCAATGGAGCCGGTTTCCAGATTTTCCCGAATCCTTCCGATGGCCGTTTCACGGTATTGTTTGAAAAAGCAGCCGGATCATCAAGGATCCTGCATATTTATGATGCCCTTGGGAAAGAAGTCAGCACCATTGATTTGCTTGGAAGCATGCGATATTCCTACAGTGATCAGCTGCCATCCGGCTTTTATTTAATCGGTATTGAAGAGAATGGCATCATAGGTTATAAAAAATTAGTGGTGCGGTAAAAAGGCAGAAATTCCATTAGTAATGGAAAGTAGCACAAAATAATTTTAAAATTAAATTTACATATTATATTCTTTTAATGATGAATGCGCTCTCTAAAAAATTAAGTCTTTTTATTATTTGCCTGTTTTCTTTTTCTCTGAATTTTGCGAGCGGCCATCTGCATCATCATGATGACTCATTGTCAAAAACTTTCATCAGCAATCCAAAACAATTGCGGGATCCGGTCATCCAGCAATCGTTAATGCAACAAAGGCCATGGGCTAATTTTTCCCGAAACAATACCTCGTGGAAAGTTATTTTTGATGAGAACAGTAACATGCCTCACCGGGCGTATGGAGCACCAGTTGCAGTTCCCGGGTATGATGCAAAGAGCACTGCCGAAAATTTTATTACCAATCAACTTTCGGAATTCCGTGTCCCTTTCAGCGACCTCCGGTTTCGTTCTGTCAGCACCAATGCAAAATATCATTATGTGAATTTTGTTCAGCTTTTTCAGGGATTGGAAGTTCTTTACAGCAACATTCAGATTAAAATGACGCACGATTATCGTGTTAATCAGTTTGCGCTGGATTGTTATCCGGGGATGTCAGTTGGGCTAACCCCTGCTATTAATCCCGCGACAGCGATTCAGTTTGCCAGTAATGAGGTGAGTGGCATTCAGCAGGTAACGGTTACGCCGGAATTGAAAGTGCTTCCTGTTCCGGGAAACCGTATTTATACCTATCATTTGGTATATGAAATTATGGTAGAGAATTTGGATCATGAAGGTATTCCCGGTAAATATTATACACTAGTTGACGCAGCTGATGGAAAGATTCTATACCGGGCAAACATGGTGAATCATGTCGCTGCAAATACGGATGTGAATGTTACCGGAACCTTGCATCTGACAAATCCCTATAATCCCGCTTCGGTAGCGCCCATGAAAAATATGCGCGTTGTTGAGGGGGGTAATATTTATTTTACTGACGACACAGGTTATGTTGCACTTTCCAACACTTCGGCAACAACTGCTACTTTTTCACTTCAGGGCCGATGGGTTCGTATCCGCACCAATAATGTTACTCCTACCTGGACTGTAAATCTCAATCCGGGATCAAACAACATTAATATTGATTCCAGTGGTTCCGACATCAAGCAACGATCTACTTTCGATGCTATTAATACGGTTCATGAATATATGAAATCTAAATTTCCATTGTTTACCGGATTGGATTTCCCGCTTCCAGCGAATATTGATGTAGCAGGAAACTGCAATGCTTTTTATAACGGTTCTTCTGTAAACTTTTTTGATGTCGGTGGCGGATGTAATGCGACTTCATTGGTGGCTGATATCGGCTTTCATGAATATGGTCATGCTATTAACGACAAATTTTACCAGTCCATATCTTTTCAATGGCAGAATGGAGCAATGGGGGAGGGGTATGCTGATTTATGGGCATTGGGTATCACCGGTTCGTCGGTTTTGGGTGTAGGATTTTTTGACAGTAACCTTTCGGGAATACGCAGATATGATATTAACAAAAAAGTGTATCCCCAGGATCTGGTTGGACAAGTGCATGCCGATGGAGAAATAATTGCAGGATGCTTTTGGGATACCGGCCTGAATCTGGGTAACCTACAGCAAATGATGGACCTGTTCAAGGAAACTTATTATGCAGGCATAACCGGGCCGAATGGTTCAGAGGGATCGCTATACGCTGATATCCTCCTTGAAACACTTGCACAAGATGATAATGATGGTGATATTACCAACGGAACACCAAACTACTGCGCTATAATCGCCGCATTTGAAATTCATGGTATTACCCTGGGACCTACGTTCGTGCCGTGTGCACCGGTTGCTTTATTTTCATATCAACCCGGAAGTATTTGTGAGAGTGTGAATGTTACTTTTACTGATGAATCGTTTTTTGCGGATTCGTGGGATTGGAGTTTTCCGGGAGGAACACCTTCGGTATCGACCGATGAAAACCCGGAGATAACATATAACGTTGCCGGGGTATACGATGTAACACTCACCATTACCAATGCTGCCGGAACCAATTCCCTTACCAAAACCGGTGCGATTAACGTGCTGCCTGCAGCTGGTCAGTATGCCGTGCCATTTACTGAAAGTTTTGAAGCCATTACTTTTCCCGGAACAGAGTGGCCAGTGGAAAATAGCAGCGGTAACACATGGACTCAAAATTCAATTGCTGCAAAAACCGGTTCCAATTCAATTTACATCAACAACTTTAGTGGAAACACTTCCGGCACATCCGATGTGTTTTTGACACCTTCGTATGATCTTTCACAGTCAACATCAAATACGATGACCTTTGAGCTGGCCTATGCATTAACCTCGGCTACCTCCGAAGATAAGTTGAAAGTTTATGCCTCCACTACGTGCGGTCAGCTCTGGAACCTTCGGTATACCAAATACGGTACGAATCTGGCCACAGCCGGGGTGGTAACTACCCAATTTGTCCCTTTGGCCTCCGAATGGCTCACCCAAACGGTGAACATTGCTTCGGTTAGTTACAATAATAAACCAAATGTGCGGTTCAAATTTGAATATGCGCATAAATCGGGGAATGACATTTTTATTGATGATATCAATGTCACTGGAACAGTTGGTCTTCAAGACAACCCGGAAGAATCTTTCAATTTTAACGTATATCCTAATCCCGCTAGTAGCGGTGCTACTATAAGTTTCACTTTGGAGGGCTCACACAAGATTCATATCGATGTAGTAGATGTATTAGGCAGAGAGGAAAACAAAATTGCTGAAACATTTCTTAACCCGGGAGATTACCAGTTTGAACTACCGGCGGAACTGGCAAACGGGCTGTATACTGTGAGAATTATTTTTGATGGGAACATATTAATCAGGAAGGTATTGATCAACAAATTGTAATACCTGCCTTCAATTTTATAAGTTGCAGGAAAGATTCTTTTAAATCTTCTGGTATAAATTTTGTGAATATTAAATTTCATTCCACTTACGCTCCTGAAAAGCGGGAGCTTCGTTGGAATCGTGAAGCTTAAAAAAATTTAATATCATGAAAACGAAACCAAATCAAAAGGATTCAGAAAAAAAGGAAGATCTTCCTGGGTATCCTATGTATCCTGAAAGTGAGGATTTATTCGAAAACCAAGATCTCGAGCTTTTGGATGAGGCGGCCATTTCCGGGCAAAAATTGTCAAACAGCGACCTTACATTAGGTAAAGATCTGGATGTTCCCGGTTCTGACCTGGATGATGCCGGTGAAATAATCGGGAAAGAAGATGAGGAAAATAACTATTACAGCCTTGGAGGAGATAATCACAACGACCTGGAGGAAAACTGACAGAAAATCAGGCCCTCATTATTTTCAAAAGTTATTCTTTTAGATCTTCGATGAATTGTTTAGTTGAGTAGCATTCAGGAATCTATTGCAACAAGAATCATCAGCAAGAAAATTTTCCGCTTACACTTGTTTATGCTTATGATATAAGCTCATTTTAAATGTCGGTCAGTCTTTTTTTTTGTTTGGGTCGTGTTCTGCCATTGTCTATTACGCTTTTATTGCAGATGAATGGTTCATGCTGATATTAATAATTTCGTAAGCGTCCCATTACTGTGTCAAGAGAAGTTTTCATTTTGTCGATGGCTTCATTAACAGCGTTTTCAATGCTATCTCCAGAGCTTGTAACAACTATAGGTTGCATTCCTTTAAGACGCACTTCGAGCACACATCTTTTATCATTGTCACTACTTTTATCGCCATTTTCATCGCTGATTTTTACTTCTATCCTTGTTAAATGATCACTGAACCTATCAAATGCATTTTCTATGGAGGCTTTCAAAGGTTCTCTCATTTCTTCGGTTCCTGATATGTTATTATCAGTATTTATTAATATTTGCATATATAATACTTTTTAGGTTGCTTAAAGTTTCAATTATTAGCTTTAATTTTTAATACCGAAACACACAGGCGATACCTGTGCTAGAAGGCATTTTTTCATGTGGAATAACCATTACGTTGCCGCCCATTTTAGTTACAAGTTCGCCTAAGTCATCCAGTAAATCATCCATTTCAGGGTTTTCTAAATTGCCTTTTTCAATACTGCCTGTGTCGTTTATTATTTTGCCAGGAATTTGTCGGTTGGCTTCTATCATTAGAGTATCTACCCTGCCGGCTGCCGCTGCCGCAGCTACGTCTATTATACTGTCGCTTCCATTACCTTTTGATTTTGCCTGCTGGTATTTATCAGAAGCTTTGTCAATGGTATTATTATAATAGGGTTCCATAACTTTCCAGGCACGTTTCACTAGTTCTCCCATTTCTACAGACTTTGGGTTCACATCAATACTAGCTGGAAGCAATGATAGAATATTGCTTACTTTATTAAAAAGATTATGGTGCTCTGGCAATGCAGCCAGTATAAGCGGCAAGCCGGACTGACTGGAATAGTTATCGTTTATCGTTTTTGCTACAAAGCGAAAAAATCTTTCGGCATCAATATCCACTTCATCAGCTTTGCCACCATGCCCATGGTGCATGTTGCCGCTTTCTCCGCCTGCTCCTCCATAAGCAGCAACAGTGGAATGCTTTTCTGTTAATTCGTTACCCAATGCTTCTTTTATGTTTTTTGGAATATCTGGGGGAAGCACTAATTCTGTCAGCGAATGCCTGTTGCCTTCATAAATATGGTAATCATGAAGGCTTAAGCCCAAGACATTGTAACGCTCTACCGATTGTAAATATTTCCGAAGTGGTTTTGTATGAAAACTGTCAGCAACAACGGTTAATTCTACTGTGGATACCGGCAAGCCTATCGTTTTGAACATGCCGTCTGTGCAGAGCACAGCCAAACCATCAGACGTATGTCTCCAAAACTCTTCATTATTTGCAAGCGCAACAAATGGCTTCAAAAGTATTGTAGCTTCTGAGGCTGAATGTTGTTGTAGCAAGGATTGCTCAAGCTTTTTTACCAGGTTTTTAAAGAGAATGGGATCCAGAAGGTTGTCAGGGTGAGTGCGGTGTGTGGGCATATACAATGACATGCATGTTCCGGCATTGACGCTTAATAATTCTGGCATCATATCATAAGTAAGTAAATCCATAAAAGTTTGATATTTTAGTAGTTATATAATTAATTTAAATTGTTTTCTTGAGATTGTTAGGTACTCCATTTAATTTTTCGTTGAGTTTATTCTTTTACTCTTCTGATCGTTCCCCCTCTCCGGACCAAAGTTTTAATCGAAGCAAGGAATTTTATTCCGGAGAGGGGTTAGGCGTCAATGAAGCCTTCTCAAATAACGCATAGCCAACTGTCTTTTTCATCGGCTAATGTTCCAATTTATTCAAACAAAGAATATACCATCACTTTCGCAAAATTCCGTAATTACTCTGTTTGCAGCTTCTTTATGCCGATTTTTCAGTAATATTATTTCTTGAGCAATTTTTAGTATTTGTTCCTAAAATTGTCAATCCCCAAAGACGCTTCCACCGGCCGCCAGGTTCAAAGAACCGCTTGGTGTAATGCTAGCAACGGGTATGCAACAATTGCTTGAAAAACAAAAAGTCCCATGAGTCAGTCAAAACCAAAGTCATTGTCAAGAAGTGCAAAAACTACCTGTCTATGTTTTATGCCTTTGCTTTTGATTTGCTGGAAGCCGAAGCATTCTTTTTATCTTTTTTAATTTTACCAGGTTTCAAAATCACTTTTGTCCATCCTTTATCTCTTGCATCAAAATGAGTATAGGCATCAGGTGCTTCATCCAATGAAATTTCATGTGAAATAATTTTTGATGGATGTGCCTTACCGGCAGAAATTAAAGTGCAAAGTTGCCGGTTGTAAGATTTCACATTGGCCTGTCCGGTAGCAATACTTTGTCCCTTCATCCAAAAGTTACCAAAGTCAAAATCCATGTGCCCTTTCTTCTGTAATGGTTCTTTTGATTTCGGGTCCTTAGGAACAAATACACCCACTACACCAATTTTGCCTGTTGCTTTTACAGCCTGCACTAATTCATTCATAGTTATGTTAGAATGTTCTACTCCGTGTTTATCACAGCATTGATATCCTACACACTCACATCCTTTGTCTGCCCCCATTCCGTCAGTAAGTTCAAGTACTTGTTCAACAGCAGAACCTTTTGAAAAATCTATAGCAATGGCGCCAAATTCTTCGGCAAGCTTCAGCCTGTCTTTTTGATTATCAACTACCATAATTTTACCTGCACCTTTAATGGCAGCCGAATGAGCAGCCATCAAACCAACAGGCCCTGCTCCATAAATAACTACTGAGTCACCAGGTTGCACACAAGCCAACTCTGTTGCATGATATCCCGTAGGAAAAATATCAGAGAGCATTACATAATCATTTTCTTTTTCAATTGCATCTTCGGGTAATTTCAGACAATTAAAATCTGCAAAAGGAACACGCAGGTATTCTGCTTGTCCGCCTTCATAAGGGCCCATTCCTGCAAAACCATAAGCAGCACCTGCTACTCCGGGATTCATTGTAAGGCAAAAGCCAGTGTAACCGGATTGGCAATTTTTGCAATTGCCACAACCAATATTAAATGGCATACATACCATATCACCTACTTTAATCTGATCAACTGCTTTGCCAATCTCAATAACTTCCCCCATATTTTCATGACCGAATATTCGTCCCGGTTTCATGTCGGTTCTTCCTTCATACATGTGCAGATCAGAACCGCAGATATTGGTAGAGGTTATTTTGACGAGTACATCTGCCGGATGTTCAATTTTTGCATCAGGCATTTCGCTTACCCTCACATCGTGAGGGCCATAATAAACAAGTGCTTTCATTTTAATAAAAATTTAGTGGTAATTTAAAAAGGACTGTAATAATCAAGGTTAGTCTGAATTTA
>JALYQW010000079.1 GCA_030855635.1 Bacteroidota bacterium
TTTTAAGTGCCGGATGTAAAGGTAATTAACAAGAACTTAAAATGTAAAATGAAACGACCTAAGCTTAAAGTCAATGCCACTTACTTTTATCAAAATCAGCAGAGCAAATTTGATGCTTCTTTCTCAAAGTAATTAAATCAATCTTTTAAAAGCAAATGCCTTTCCCGAACCTGATTTCAAATATCGTTCAAAATCGAAAGCTTTATACTTATCAGTAAAGGCAATGTAGGTTATAATTTCAACCGGCAATCTGGTAGCAGTATAACTTACTTCACCATTAAAATGACGTTTAAGTCTGGCTTCAATGTTACCGGTGCAACCTGTGTAATAAGTATTGTCATTACATTTTAAAAGATAAACATACCACATAGAAAAAGTTTTAAAAGTGGCAAAATGTATGAGAAAACATTTGCCTGGGTTTAGGAAAGAGACAAATTTAATTAATGATTTTTGAAAAACCTATTTTCCTCTCTCCTTCGCTCCACTGGCGTGGAGCTACGGAGAGCGAAGCTCTTTTTAGCTGAAAATATTTAGGCTTCGGTGGACGGAGTCCACCGAAGCCTTTTCCCGGAGCTTCACTTGCGTGAAGCTGTGGAAGGTGAAACTTTTTTTTGTGAAATGAATCAGGCTTTGGTGGACTTCGTCCACCGAAGCCCGGCATGAGCACTAAGATTACTGTGATAGTAAAATGTTAAAGCTCTCCTTCGCTCCACTGGCGTGGAGAAAGGAGGGCGAAGGTGGAGCCGGAGGGATTTGAACCCTCGTCCAGACAAGGGACTAACGCGCTTTCTACATGCTTAGCATTTATTGAATTGTAGGGTGCACGTAAGGAGAAATGCGCTCCGCCGTAAACCTTAGTTCCATTTTCTCATTACGGCATTGGAACAGTGCCATAACCAGCTCAAAATCATGATACCCATTGTGCAAAATTAATGAGCCGAACTCTGCACCGGGTAGCCTGTTCCATCCACCTGGTGAACGGAATTAAGCGAAATTTACCTGAGGTAAATTAAGCAGCAAGCGCGTAGTTGTTTTCGCCAGTTAGACGAGATGAGAATTGAGATTATCGAGCCATATTCACAACGCTCGGCATGCTTACACACTAACCTCACCTGCTGTCGATACCTTTCGGCCCCAGGATGATTTACAAAGATACTCAAAAAGTGCCAATGAGTAGTGGCGTTTCTGCATCCTGGCCGAAGGGAAATTACTGTGCCGTTTAATTGGACTCGCTTTCCAAGTACTAGGAGTGAAGATGTGAGTTTAGGAACCTAGTCGGAAAATTTCCAATTTAATTTTTACAGGGTGTGCGCAATTCGGTCGCTCTGACTAAAGTGCCGCTAAGCCTTAAATCCCTATTTTTGCGGTTACTTAAGTAATTTATGAAAATAGGAATTATCAGCGAAGGAAAAGTACCGCACGATAAACGGGTCACCTTTACACCCGATCAGATCAATCAGCTAAAAACCGATTTTCCGGGAGCGGAGTTTGTGATTCAACCCAGTCCATACCGCTGCTATTCTGACCACGAATACCAACAAGCAGGAATCTTGTTACAAGAGGATATGAGCGATTGCGATATGCTCATGGGAGTGAAAGAAGTACCAAACGACCAGTTACTCGAAGGAAAGCAATATTCTTTTTTTTCGCACACTATAAAAAAACAACCGCACAATCAACATTTGATTAAAGCCTTGCTTGCTAAGAAAATCACTATGGTTGATTATGAATGCCTGGTGGATACCGAAGGAAACCGAGTGATAGGGTTTGGCCGTTTTGCCGGAATCGTAGGTGCATATAACGGCTTAATGGGATACGGTGAAATGTACAAGCTCTTCAAATTAAAACCGGCCCATCTTTCCCATGATAAAAAGGAACTCTTTAACGGATTGAGTCAAATCGGGATTCCCAACATTAAGATCATCATAACAGGCGGTGGGAGAGTAGCTCACGGTGCTGAAGAAACCATGGGCGCAATGAACATCCGTAAAGTAACCCCTTATGAATTTCTGAATTACTCATTTCGTGAGCCGGTTTATGCCCAACTGCATTCTCATGATTATTACGAGGCAAAAGATGGCAGTCCGTTCAGCAAATTTGACTTTTATAACAACCCTTCAGAATTTGTTTCCAACTTCACCCGCTATGCCGCCAAATGCGATGTGCTCATCCATTGTGCTTACTGGGATCCTAATGCACCCACCCTTTTTAGCACAAAACAAATGAGTGACCCGGAATTTCACATCAGCATGATTGCCGACGTGACCTGTGACCTGAATGGAAGCATACCGTCGACCACAAGAGCTACTACCATTGATGATAAATTTTACGGGTACAACCCTATAACCGGGGAAATAGAAGAACCTTTCCGTCAAGGCACGATTACAGTAATGGCAATTGATAACCTGCCTTGTGAATTACCGCGGGATGCATCGGAAGGATTCGGCAAACACCTGATGGAAAGAGTAATGCCTGAAGTGCTTGGCAGCGATAAGTCGGGGATGATCGAAAGGGCCACCATTTGCAAAGCAGGGAAACTGATGCCTCGTTTTGAATACCTCTCCGATTATGCCGGTTTTAAGCCAAAGAAGTTGTAGCGCTGTTCTTTAAAAGTGATATGGTTCCGGAAGGATCTTTAGCGGAAAAAACCGCGTTCCCAGCTACCAGCACATCAGCACCTGCCTTTAACAGCTTTCCTGAATTCTGAATATCAACACCGCCATCAATTTCTATCAGCGTGGAGGCTCCCTTTTCCAGGATCAACGTTTTAAGTTCACTGATTTTTGAATAAGTGTTCTCAATAAACTTCTGACCCCCAAAACCAGGATTCACCGACATCATGCAAACTACATCGATGTCCATGATGATTTCCTTAAGCAGCTCAACTGAAGTGTGCGGGTTAATGGCAACACCTGCCCGAGCGCCGTTACTTTTTATCAATTGCAATGTGCGGTGTAAATGGGTACAGGCTTCCAGGTGAACCGAAATAATATCCGCACCAGCGTCCCTAAACTCTTTAATGAATTGATCAGGGTTAATTATCATTAGATGAACATCTAATGGTTTTTTAGAATGATGCTTTACTGCTTTAATCACGGGGAACCCGAATGAAATATTCGGAACAAAAACCCCATCCATAACATCCAGGTGAAACCAATCCGCAACACTTTCATTCACCATCCGGATGTCTTTTTCCAGGTTGGCAAAATCAGCGGAAAGGAGGGAAGGGGCGATGAGGGTCATAGGTGATAAGTCATAGGTCATAAGGGAGAAGGGAGAAGGGGTCACATGTCACTTTTTTCTCTACAACGAAAGTAGTAAGAAATACAAATTTACCACTAACACAGCTAAAACAAAAAACCCCTCCTGTTCAGGGAAGGGTTAGGTCAGCTTAATTCTGTTCGTAATATTATTGTCCCAGGTAAGTCCTAAGGATTTTGCTCCTGGATGTGTGTTTGAGCCTTCGTATTGCTTTTTCTTTGATCTGCCTTACTCTTTCGCGGGTAAGCTCAAAACGCTCTCCAATCTCTTCCAGCGTAAGCGAAGGCGCTCCGCCCTCGGAAAGACCATAATACAACCGAATCACATCTGCTTCACGCGGAGTCAATGTACCCAGGGCACGTTCAATTTCGCGTCGCAGCGATTCAGTCAGCAGGGAGGTATCGGGAGATAATTCTTCCTCCCCCGGAATCAGGTCCAGAAGGTTACCATCCTCGCCCTGCAGAAACGGTGCATCCATGGAAACATGGCGACCCGAACTCCGCATGGTATCACGGATATCATCCTGAGATATATGAAGGACCTTTGAAATTTCTTCGTTGGTAGGCTCTCTTTCAAAATCCTGCTCTAGTTTGCAAAAGGTCTTGTTGATCTTATTAATAAAACCAATTTTGTTCAGTGGCAGGCGCACTATGCGCGACTGTTCTGCCAGCGATTGCAGTATTGACTGACGGATCCACCAAACGGCATAAGAGATGAATTTAAATCCCCGCGTTTCGTCGAACCGTTGGGCGGCTTTTATCAAACCCAAATTTCCTTCATTAATAAGGTCACCCAAAGTCAATCCCTGGTTTTGGTATTGTTTTGCCACTGATACCACAAACCTCAGGTTGGCTTTAGTCAGTGTTTCAAGGGCTTTCTGATCGCCCTGTTTGATGCGCCTCGCCAGGTCAACCTCCTGTTCTGAATTGATCAGCATCACTTTTCCAATTTCCTGTAAATACTTATCAAGAGATTGGGTTTCACGGTTGGTAACCTGTTTGGTAATTTTTAGTTGTCTCATCGTTCTCGTCGTTTCTCGCTGTTTTAGTAGTGGTGGTGTAACGCCCCATTTCAAAACAGAGTTACAAACCGATTTGAGCAGCAAGGATTTGAGATGTAAGAAAACTATGGATAATGAGGAAAATGTTTAAAAAACGGAGATACCAATGCCTTAAAACGTAAGAAAACCCACCGTTACGGCAGGTTTTCTTACGTTTTTGAAGTATTCTCTAAAGAAAGAATTTGGTTATTAAAACCTGAATCAATCCTGATTTTCGGTAGGTACTTTCCTTTGCGGGATCGATCCTGCCGATGCACCAGATTCCTGGGGTCTTCTTTCAGCAGAGCGTTCCTGATGGCCTTCCGGCTTAGGAAGTAAAACTTTACGTGAAAGCTTTAACTTATTGGTTTTCTTATCGATATCGATAAGTTTAACCTGTATAATCTGTCCTTCTTTTAATACTCCATCAAGACTGTCAAGGCGTTCCCAGGAGACTTCCGAAATATGAAGCAGCCCGTCTTTGCCGGGTAAAATTTCAACGAAAGCTCCGTAAGCCATAATGGATCTTACCTTACCATCGTAGATATCCCCAATATCAGGAACCTGTACAATGCCTTTGATACGGCGCTTTACTTCTTCAATGGAAGCTTTATCAGAAGACGAGATCTCAACAATACCTTTTCCATTAACTTCTTCAATAGAAATATTGGCTCCGGTCTCACGCTGCATTTCCTGGATGATTTTTCCACCGGGTCCTATAATGGCTCCGATGAATTCTTTTTCCACAATCATTTTCTCAATTCTAGGAGCATGTGGTTTGTAGTCAGTAGCAGGAGTTGAGATGGTTTTATCCATTTCATTGAGGATATGAATCCTTCCGGCTTTAGCCTGTTCCAGTGCCTGGATCATGATATCGTAAGGTAGTCCGTCAACTTTAAGATCCATTTGAGCAGCACAAATACCATTACGGGTACCTGTAACTTTAAAATCCATATCACCCAGGTGATCTTCATCACCAAGGATATCACTTAACACCGCGAAACGCTGGCCATCAGTAATAAGTCCCATAGCAATACCCGAAATCGCACTCTTGATTTTAATACCGGCATCCATCAGCGCAAGCGAACCGGCGCAAACAGTAGCCATTGATGAGGAGCCATTGGATTCAAGGATATCGGAAACCACACGCAACGTATAAGGATTCTCTTCCTGTGATGGCAATACTTTCTTAATAGAACGCATGGCCAGGTTTCCATGACCCACCTCGCGGCGACCGGTACCACGGTTTGGTTTTACTTCTCCGGTAGAAAATCCAGGGAAGTTATAATGCAGTAAAAATTTATTATAACCAAAGAAAATGGCACCATCAATGATTTGCTCATCCGTTTTCGCGCCAAGCGTA
This sequence comes from Bacteroidota bacterium, assembly GCA_030855635.1. Lineage (GTDB taxonomy): Bacteria > Bacteroidota > Bacteroidia > AKYH767-A > OLB10 > JADKJB01. Next base: position 5,664 of record JALYQW010000079.1, read on the forward strand.
ACGGTAGTTAATGACTGAGTTTCACCACGTGTGAAAATTGCAGAACCGTGAGTAGATGGGAGGTAACCTACTTCCGACCAGATTGCACGAATGTCGGTAGTTCCACGGCCATCCAGTCGCTTCTTGGTGTCCAGCATCATAGTTCTTACCGCTGCTTTCTCAACATCATGAAAATAGGTGTTGATGAGGCCTTCCGAAGTACTCAATTCTTCAAGAGAAAAGGTTGCCTTAAATTCATCGCGAATGGCATTAAAGCCATTGCGGCGTGCATTCTTATTGTCGTTGCCCTGTGAAGCAAAATCATAAACTTTTTGATACGTGGCCTCCCTGACTTTAGCACGTAGTGCCTCATCATGGGTTTCATGGCTATATTCTCTCTTGGCAACATTGCCTGTCAACTCTCTAAGATCAAGCTGAGCCTGGCATTGCAATTTAATTGCCTCATGCGCAAACTTAATGGCTTCAACCATTTCAATTTCCGATACTTCATTCATCTCACCTTCAACCATCACTACATCCTTCATGCTTCCGGCAACCAGCAGGTCGATATCGGAAGTAGCTGCTTCGGCAATTGTAGGATTGATTTTAAATTCACCATTAATTTTGGCAACGCGAACTTCTGATATTGGTCCGTTAAACGGGATGTCGGAAATGGTCAGCGCTGCTGAAGCAGCAAGTCCGGCAATACAATCGGGAGCAATATCCTTATCAGATGACATAAGAGTTACCATAACCTGTGTGTCGGCATGATAATCATCGGGGAATAAGGGACGGAGTGCGCGATCGATCAAACGAGAGATTAAAATTTCATATTCTGAAAGTCGTGCTTCCCGTTTAAAAAATCCACCCGGGAATCTTCCCGCGGCAGCGTATTTTTCCTGATAGTCGACAGAAAGCGGTAAGAAATCAGCGCCTTCTTTAGCTTTAGGTGAAGAGACGACCGTTGCCAGTACCATGCAATCGCCCATTCTGACGACCACCGAACCATCGGCTTGTTTTGCGAGTTTGCCAGTTTCAATAGAGATGGATCTTCCATCGGCAAGTTGAAAAGTCTTTGTAATTGGTGTTTTTGACATTTTGTTTCCTTTTTATTTGACCAGTTATTAACGAAAAAAAGGCAATTCAATAATTGCCTTTAAATTTCATTCTTAATTACTATATGAATTATTTTCTGATTCCGAGTTCGCCGATGATTTTCCGGTATCTTGCAATATCGGTTTTCATAAGGAAGTCGAGCAAACTTCTGCGTTTTCCTACCAGGCGGATCAGTGAACGCTGAGTAGAAAAATCTTTTTTCTGTAATTTCAAATGTTCGGTGAGGGAGTTAATACGCTCTGTGAACATGGCTATTTGGGCTTCCGCTGAACCGGTGTTGGTATCGGAATTGCCGTATTTGCTGAAGAGGGCTTTTTTTGACTCTGTACTGAGTTGCATTGTATGGTTTGTTGATTGAAATTTTGAAATGGACTGCAAAGATAGAAATTATACAATGAATGGCAAAATTTTTTGAAAATCAGTTTTTGAAAAACTGTAAAAGTTGAGAAAGTTTGAATTTCAGTTCGTTACGAGAAACTATCAGGTCAAGAAAACCATGTTCGAGTACAAATTCAGAAGTCTGAAAACCTTTCGGTAAATCCTTGCCTATAGTTTCTTTAACCACCCGGGGCCCTGCAAAGGCGATGAGTGCTCCGGGCTCAGCAATATTGAGATCTCCCAGCATGGCAAAAGAGGCGGTGACACCCCCGGTGGTAGGGTCGGTGAGGAGGGAAATATAAGGGAGTTTTGCTTCTGTAAGGAGGGTAAGTTTTGCCGATGTTTTAGCCATTTGCATGAGGGAGAAAGCGGCTTCCATCATTCGGGCACCTCCTGATTTGGAGATGATCAGCAATGGGTATTTTTTTGCGATACACACATCAATGGCACGCGCAATTTTCTCGCCCATTACCGAACCCATCGATCCGCCGATAAATTCAAAATCCATGCAACAGATCACAAGATTATTTCCTCCTACACGGCCATAGGCAGTACGAATGGCATCATGAAGATGTGTTTTATGAATGGTATCCTTTAACCGGTCGGTATATTTTTTGGTATCGGTGAATTTCAGGGGATCCCCTGAGATCATATTCACATTGAATTCTTCGAATTTATTATCATCAAAAAGAATTTCAAAATACTCTTTGCTGCCAATACGCTCATGAAAAGAACATTTGCTACACACGTACAGGTTATCGGAATGCTCTTTCGAAGGCTGGATATTTTTACAGGATGGGCATTTATACCAGAGACCCTCCGGAGTTTCTTTTTTCTCCTTGGTCGATGTAGTAATGCCTTCTTTAATTCTCTTAAACCAGCTCATGAATGGAAATTAGAAACAGGAACGTCAGGCAATGGAAATTTCGGCATTAAGGTAAATATCCTGTATGGCATTTAACAAAGCAATGCCTTCTGTCATGGGCTTTTGAAACGATTTTCTCCCTGAAATCAAACCGTGTCCGCCGGCTCTCTTATTGATCACCGCAGTTTTAACCGCTTCAACAAGATCCGTAGCTCCTTTTGATTCCCCTCCTGAATTAATCAATCCTGCACGGCCCATATAGCAGTTGGCTATTTGGTAACGAGTCAGGTCGATGGGGTGATCGGAAGAAAGTTTTTCATATACACTTGCATGTGTTTTTCCGAAATTGAGTGCAGTGTAACCGCCATTATTTGTGGGAAGTTTTTGTTTGATGATATCTGCCTGTATGGTTACTCCGAGATGATTGGCCTGACCGGTGAGGTCGGCCGCAGTGTGGTAATCCGTACTGTCTTTTTTAAATCCACTGTTGCGTAGATAACACCATAACACCGTAGCCATTCCCAGTTCATGGGCCCGCGAAAAAGCGTCCGCTACTTCAACAATCTGTCGTGAAGATTCATTGGAACCAAAGTAAATAGTTGCTCCTACAGCAGCGGCTCCCATCTGGTAAGCTTCTTCAACATTTCCGAACATGATTTGATCAAACTTGTTGGGAAAGGTAAGGAATTCATTATGGTTGATCTTCACGATGAAAGGAATGCGGTGCGCATATTTCCTGGAAACAGAGGCCAGCACTCCAAAGGTCGAGGCAACCGCGTTACAACCCCCATCAATGGCCAGTTTCACGATATTTTCAGGATCGAAATAAATAGGATTTGGGGCAAAAGAGGCACCACCGGAATGCTCGATCCCCTGATCTACAGGAAGGATGGAAACATACCCGGTTCCTTTTAATCGCCCGGTATTATAAATCCACTGTAAATTGCGCAGGACATTGTTATTGCGGTTGGTAGGAATAAAAATGCGGTCTACGAAATCAGGACCGGGCAAGTGAATTTGCTCCTTTAAAACTGTTTCGCATTTGTGATGTAACAGGTAACCAGCCTCTTTGCCTAAAAGTTCTTCTATTGATTTTTCTGACATGCTATAAATCTTAACGAGTATATGATTGTTAATTCCCGGGCGACAAAACTACGCAAAATTTCAATTCCTGAAAGGGGTTGTCCGGAGGCCATTCAGGCCTCAAATTACCCTGTATTTCCACATAATTCTTTAAAGTAGTTAAGAATTTACGGAATGTAACCACTAATTTTTAACAAACATTTTTTTTTCTAAAACGGATACCCGATACCAAAATTAAGATTCAAATCCATTTTTTTATACACCCATCGTTTATGCAAATCCTTTGAAGGGTCTCTGAGTGGAATGCCGCCATCAATACGAAAAATGAAAAAGTTAAAATCAAACCTCAAACCCAGCCCGGTTCCTACCCCGAGTTCACTCACAAAATTTTTGAGCTGGAATTGGCTTCCCGGAAGTTCTTTATTATCATTTTTTAACCACACATTCCCTGCATCAAGAAATACCGCACCTTCCAGTATTTTGAAAATATCAATGCGGTATTCCAGGTTTGCATTGATCTTGATATCGCCAAGTTGTTCAACGTAATTATCCGATTGATACGAACCCGGGCCAATAGTCCGGGGGCGAAATGCTCTCAGATCGTTAGCGCCTCCGGCGAAAAATGTTTTTTCATATGGGATAAAGTCGGAGTTCAGGTAGGCAACTCCGATTCCGGCAGCCAGCCTGTAAACCAGCGACGCATGCGGCGAAAAAACCTGGTAAAATCTTAAATCGAAATCAGGCCTGACGTATTGAGAATAATTAATTCCTAAGATGTTATAGGAAGTCGTATCGGCATAATCCTGCTGGGCAATTTTATCGATCAGGCGCAAAGAATTACCTGCAATTTCAATGGAAAAGCGGAAGTAAGTGAAATTCTTAAACCCATTTGGTTCCTGGGTATTGTAAACAAAAACATAGCGTCCGTTGGTGATAAGGTAACTCTGGTAATAAAGTGTTAATTGCAGATCGTTGATTTCTTTCAATTTATCAATGAAAGCCTGAGTGAGGTTATAATTGGAATAATTGATCTCAGCCGGGTACACAAAGTGCTTTTTATGTCGCGTTTCGCGGAATTCAAATCCGCTGGAAAGCGTGAGCAGGTTCCGGGTATATTCGGGGCGTTTCTGAAAGTTGTAGGCTATGGTAAAAAGTGTTGCGGGGTTGGACGAACGGGTATGATTAAATCGCGCAAGTGGCCATAAAAAACGAGGAATCCGTAAAGTAATTTCAGGCCCGAATTCGTAAGTGTTCAGAGATAAAGCAGATGTTTCATTCGCAGTGGAATCAACAAAATCGGGGATGGATTCGATCTTCGCAAGAAAACGGAACTGTACCGACTCAGAACCTTTAAAAGAGTTTTTATTGATGTAAGTAAAGTTTCCACCCACCCCGAAATTTCCACCATTATTGGTCCCTTCAAGTTCTACTTTATAACTCTGTTTTGGGGAAGGGGTCAGACTGATATAAGAATTGAGCCAGTATCCTAGTAAACTGTCGGCTGTTGTAGGCTCATAACGGATGTTAATAAACTTAAAAAGCGATAAACCGGCCAGTCCGTTATACGTTGCGTCGGAGTTGCTGATCTTGTAAAAATCATTTTTCTGTATAAAAATTCGCATCAGCAACGACTCAGGTTTGTATTGTCGTTTATGGTAGGATGACAGAAAATGATAACCCTTGTGATGAATGGTATCGGTAGGAGGCCGCACTACCTTAGAGAGCGGGTCATAATCGGTTTGAACAAAAATATCTTTTATCAGGTACATTTTATGATTGCCTGTTCCCAGGGAATCACCGGGAGCCAGCTTTTCACTGGTACCGGCAATTATAAAGGTGACATCCACTTGCCGTGATTTCAGTGAGCTGTCGATATCATATGAAATGTACAGTTGGTTGAAGTCATAATATCCCATGTTTCTCAGGCGACGGGTTACGCGCTCCCTTTCATCCTGGAAATCGGAAGTCCGGAACCTGTTGCCCGATCTGAGATGTGTAGCACCTGTATCACTCAGTACAATGGAGGCCACTACCTTGTCGGGAATGTCGTACTTAATGTTCCTGATCAGGTACGGCTCTTCGGTTTTAACCGAATAAATCACATTCGCTTTTTTGCCTTTTTTATAAATGGTGGTATCAAAAACTTCCGCATTAAAATACCCTTCATTTTGGGAATATTGCAAAACCTGTGCGTGTGATTTAAGAGTCAGCAGCGGATCGAGCACTACGGGTTCTTCACCGATGGTACGTTTTATCCATTTTTTGAATGTACTTTGCCGGCCCCTGTTGGCAAGTGTATAAACTCCGAGGTGGAAACGAAACAACCCTAAAATCTTCCTGTTGGGTTTTTGTTTAAGAATCGATTTAATGCCCTCATTCATTTCTGCCTTATCGCTTTTAACCACATTTTTATTCAACAGCCAGGCTTCAGGACCCAGGTGTTTTACAGGGCTGCACGAACTCAAAAAACAGGCGAAAACGGCAGCACCAAGAACTATCCGGATTGTGCGCATAACGGAGCTGGGTACTTTCTTCTTAATTGTTCGCAATAGTTACCGGGAGGTTTTTATAATTAAAACCTGAAGAAGCAAAAATACTATTAATTAACTTTGAGCCCATACGTAAAGCGCATACCTGCATGAATTTGTTGACAATATCTACTCTATGATCAGCAAAAGAATGATCTCCGATATCCGTGCACTTCACCTGGATAAGCACCGTAAAGAACAACAGCTTTTTATTGTGGAAGGTGAGAAGGTGGTGCAGGAGTTATTACGTTCGGGGGTTATTGTAAAAACGCTTTATGCTACCGTTAAGTATGATGTTTCAAACCTCACAAAACGGCCTGAAACTGAATTTCATGAAATTTCAGAAGCAGAACTGCAAAAAATCAGTTTATTACACACTCCCAACAAAGTAGTAGCCATCGCCGAAAGGCCCACATCACCTGTTCTCACTTTTGAAAACAATACTTCTCTGGTTTTGCTGCTTGACGGAATTAAAGATCCCGGCAACCTGGGTACACTCATCCGCACTGCCGACTGGTTTGGGATCAATACAGTGATTTGTTCCGAAGATTGTGTGGATGCCTACAATCCAAAAGTGGTGCAGAGTGCTATGGGTTCGTTGTTCCGGATGCAGTTATATTCAGAATCCCTGATCGAAGTGATTGAAAGGGGTAAATCCGAGGGAAATTATTTCATTGCTGGGGCTTCCGCCGATGGTATTCCTTATTTTGAATATAAAACAGAAAACCCTCTCATGCTTGTTATCGGAAGCGAATCACACGGGATCAGTGCAGCAGTGCTATCAAAGGTGGATGGTAAAGCGGGTATTCCTAGGGCAGAAGGTTCCTCTGCAGAATCGTTAAATGCAGGTATTGCGGGTGCTATTCTCATGGCCCACTTCCGGCACACCGGAAATTAAAAAATCCCGGCTTGTGGCCGGGAAATCAGGTTGTAATGGTATAACAATTTTTTTAATTCAATTTACTGGGAACCGTCATTTTAAATTCCGGAATCCGTACATAAAAAAGCTTTTTATCGCTGACGCGTTCCATCAAATAGGTGCCATGCATTTTGCCAAGTTCTGTGTTCAGGTTGCATCCTGAAACATACCGGTAAGTTTCGCCTTTTCCTATATAGGGCTGTTCCCCCACTACTCCTTCACCCTCTACTTCCCTGCGACTGTTGTCGGAATCCACAATGTACCAGTGCCGGCGTTTAAGACGGACTACTTCACCGCTCTCATTATGAATTGTGATTCGATAAGCAAAAACATAATGGGATTGGGATGGGTTGCTGTGAGTAGACTGATAAAACGTTTCAACACTCACTTTAATCCCTGCGGTAACTTCAGTTATAATCATACCCATAAACGTTTATTAGTTGTAATCGTTAATCAAAAGTAAAAAGCTAAATCTATAAATGAAAGTAATTTTGACCAATAAACACATTTTTTTGGTGAAATGGGTTAAATGAGGCACCAAACAGAGGTTGTAAGAAAAGGGTTATGGAAATAGGGTCATGGAAAGGGTCAAGGAAAGGGTCATGTAAAGGGGTCATGTAAAGGGTCAAGGAAAATGGTCATGGAAAGGGTCATGGAAAGGGGTCAAGTAAAGGGTAAAGGAAAATGGTCAAGGAAAGGGTCATGGAAAAGGTCATGTAAAAAGGTCATGGAAATGGTCGTGGAAAAGGGTCATGTAAAAGGGTCATAGGAAAAAGGTCATGGAAATGGTCATGGAAAGTCATGACAGAGGGTGATGGGAAATGGGCTCAAAAAAATCGCTAACACTGCAGGATTTTTTGCAGTAGTTGGGCAGCAATGTGAAAAGTTCCGATTGTTTGGTGTTGGATATTTTTAAAAGAAAATCAGCCAGCCATTCTTGCGGGTTAATGTTATTCAATTACAGGAACCTAAAAAAAATACATCATAGCTGAACGTGCAGCACCATCGTGTGATCCTGCAAACATCTATTTTTTATTCTTGTCACCGTTGGCCGGATGGCGTTTTCCACCAGGCTGTGGCGCGATCATTCATTTCGCCACAACCGCTCTTACTATACCCAGCCGCTCACCGACATATGTACTTATTTCAAGCAAATAAACACCAGTATTCAGGCCCTCAGGTTTGTAAATACATTCTATCCAGCTATCCGCCACCAAAAATCCGGTTTCGGGTGACTGCACCAGCCTGCCAGTTAAATCATATACCCGCACCGGTAGGTTTCACTGATTAAACGCTGCGGAAGGCCATCCACCCTGATGAGGGCCTGAGCGGTGATGGGATTGGGAGAAACCGATATTTGGTAGGCTGTTGACGATACCGCCTCAAACAAACCCGTTGGTGCACCGCAATTATTACTTGATAAACATCCTGTGCTGTCTAATTTCACCAGCCAGCCATCCTGGTTGCCGCTGGCGCCCTGACCAAATCCACAACAAATTATACCCCCATCTGGAGTTTCTTTTACATCACGGAAATAGCAGTTGTATAATCCGGTGCGATATTGTCGCCGCCATTTTTCGTTTCCGGCAGAATCTGCGCACAAAATAAAACCATCATATAAATTGTTACTGTTTCTTTCCTGTTCCCACCAAATCAAAATTCATCATTTCTCTGACCCACCAGAATCCGGATAAAACTACTGCTTTTGCCATATTATATTACCTTGTACATCCACTTTGATGATTCTTGAATCACTATGCAGTGGGAGTTGCGTGTACCTGTCACTGGCAAGGATATAATTTCCATCCATACAAGCAACAATCCCGATTGCAAATTCATCATCAATAGTTCCATAAGTTTTATGCCATTGATAATTTCCAAGGCTATCCCATTTCACCAGCAAATCATCGCGGTTGCCTGAATTGCCAAATCCGAAACTTCGGGTAAATCCTAATGTTAAAAAACCATGATCTGGAGTTTCTACTGATGAAAAAGCATCATCAAAATTATTGCCCCCATAGGTTTGCATCCACTGATAGTTTCCTAAACTGTCGGTTTTTAAAATAAAGAAATCAGCATCGGTTATTGATGAATCTGCTATCGCTCCAGTGATTAATAATCCATGGTCTGAAGTTTCAATTAAATATTGTCCATAATATAGCTGTCCCTGAAGTGGAGAAATAGTTTTTGTCCAAATGGTATCACCATTTAAATTAACCTTTGCAATAAAAACTTGCCTTGACCCTGTTCCATAATTGACACTATAGCATCCTATGAACATATTAGAATCAATTGATGGAATTAAACTATAAATAACAATGTTTTTAAGCGAATCGATGTACGTTTTGGAAAGAAGACTATTTCCGACGCTATCGACTTTTCTGAGTTGAAATTGTTCTGGAAAGTTATTAATAGCCGCCCTGTATTGGTAAAACATTAAAGATGGTTTCATAACCGCCAGTGTTATATGTACTATCAAAAGCAACCTATGAAAAGCATCCGTTACACCTGAATTCAACGATGCAACAAGATACTCAAATTCTTCATCATAAGTGGCATCGCCAGCAACGATACCCAATCTTGCATTGGCAATGGTAGCGCCCGTATTGGTTTCGCATAATCCTTGGTTCGCAATGATTTGTGAAGCAGCTGAATTGCCTAGCACCTGAATTCCATCCCACATTCCATCACTACAAGGACCTCTTTCTTACCTGCTGTCGAGTTTTTTAAAACCAACTAACTGATCATACCGGCTGCCCAATGATTTATAATAAACAAAAATATTATATTCATTCTCAGTTTCATAGTGGCTTCCTTCCACAATAGTTTCATCAGCAATCAAAGCCCCGTCGGGCACAAAAACATACTGGTAATCATAATATCCCTGTTTTAAAAATAACAAAGCTTCATATCTTTCTTCGTCATCGTTATAAACCATTTTATTATGAGGATTCATTCGCCAGTCGGAAAGGGCTCCAAAGACATAAAAATTGCCATTGGTTAAAATTTCGTGTTTAAGCGTGAATTTTACTGTGGCATATTCGCCTTCCAGGTCATTATCGCGCCCATCCTGAGTTTTAACCAGGAATTTGCCGTTAATATCATTTTCAGTAACATATCTTCCAAACGATCTGCTTTGGTCCGTGGTGAGCACTACTGTAAACCCCGTTTCAGTTCTTATTATATTTTGTACAAACTGGGTTTGCATCCGGAGTGTCCGGATATCGAATGTCCTGAATTCATTGCCCCCGTTAAAAGTATTCTCCTCTTCATAATTATAATCAAGTTCATTATCCTTTAGAAACAGTGGACGTAGTCCGCTAATGACGTTATCCCACCGGCTGTTTTGCTGGATCACTACTTTAATATCTTCAAAAGGGTTGACTACCTGTAAGCCCGGGTAGAAAATTGAAAAATCAATTTCTTGCTTGGTATCCATATCACTCACTATTGTTGCGCGGTGTACAGTTGCTTCTATGGTTATCCGAGTCTGTAATACCATCATCCTGCGGGTTAGCACCGGTACTTCCGGAACTCCTTCCACATACACCTTCACCAGGTAATTGCCTGAAAGTATAGGGTGTACTTCTCTTCCGGGGATTTCCTGTTCATAGTGGGTATAAGGCTGAAGGGTATTGAATGAGGTCCTGTAATTTATTATCCGGTCTTCCGTAAAGCCCGACAAATATTCATTCTGTAACAAAGAGGATGGGTTCCAGCCTGCATCACAATGAATAAGAGTATACATATAATTTTTATAATCTCCTTCGAGATCATCGAACGAAAGGATCAGTTTTTCAGGCCGGTTGAGTTCAATAACGGGGTCGGATAAACGAAGATTGGCTTGTTCCAAGACTACGGTACGGATGTTCTTATTGTAAACAAAATTCTCATAACGCAGGTAACCCGAAGCGTAGTAATCAGTGGTATCCTGTGCACAGAGCGGAAATACTGCGCCGGTTCCCGAAAATAAGAGTAGGACGAGGGGCCTCAAAAAACTGCACAATCGCCGTCTCATTCCAGCTCGATCATTTGTGAAAATGCCTGTTCCCATTCCGACTGAAGTTTTTGCAGCGACTTTTCCAACAGATTAAATCGTGCCTGTAATTCCGTTCCTTTCCCGGTACCACCATAATTACCCGGATCGGACATTTCAGTCATTAGGTTCTCTTTTTCCGCTTTCATTTCTTCAAGCTGCTGCTCAAGAGTTTTAACGGTATGACTGAGTTTCTGGTGTTGTTTCTTTTTTTCTTTCTCAGGATTGGGTGTATTGTTTTTTTCTTTTTCAACCTTTGGCAGGGAAGGAGCAGCTTTTACTTTATTAATTGATTTTTCCAGCGCTTTCTTTTCCATCCACTCCTCGTATTCGGCGTAGGTACCCGGATAAACTTTTAGTTGTTTGTTCTCGATATACCAGATCTTGTTTGCCACTTCAGCAAGGAAAAAACGATCGTGAGACACAATGATATAAGAACCTTTAAATTTTTGTAAAACCTGAATCAGAATATTAACTGATTGTATATCGAGGTGGTTGGTGGGCTCATCCAGCAACATGAAATTTGCTTTGGTAAGAATGGTTTTTGCTAGAGCTACACGGGACTTTTCACCTCCCGATAAAACTTTAATTTTCTTAAAAACATCATCGTTTTTAAACAGGAATGCTCCCAGCAACGTTCGCAATGTTGTGTCAGTCTGGTCAGGTGCACATTCCTGTAATTCCTGCAAAAGGGTATTTTCCAGGTGCAGGCTTTCCAACTGGTGCTGTGCATAAAACGCCTTTACCACATTATACCCGTCCTCAAATTTACCTTCAAAGGGCTCGCTCTGATCGATCATCCGCAGCATGGTTGATTTTCCTTTTCCATTGGCACCTATGAGAGCTACTTTATCACCTCGTTCCAACTGGACATGCGTATTGTGAAAAATTTCGAGGTCTTTGTATTTCTTCGAAGCTACATCGAGGGTGGCGATAATCTTTCCCGGCTGTGTATTGAAATTAAAATTGATGTTAATGGTTGCTGCAGGATCGGCAACATCGTTTATCTTTTCAACTCGTTCAAGTGCTTTTATTCTTGATTGTACAGCCTTGGCTTTGGATGCCTTGGCACGGAAACGCTCAATAAATTTTTCCTGTTCCTTAATATGTTTTTCCTGGTTTTTAAACTGGCTGCGTTGGAGTTCTTCCGACATAGCTTTCGCCTCAAGATAAAAAGTATAATTTCCTGTATAGGTAGTGATTTTGCTGTTTGATATTTCTGCAATTTTATTCACCACACGGTCGAGAAAAAACCGGTCGTGTGAAACTATCACTACGGTGCCCTCATATTCATCCAGGTAATCTTCGATCCATTCAATGGAAGGTAAGTCGAGGTGGTTGGTGGGCTCATCCAGCAATAGCAGATCGGGTTTCCCCAATAAAATTTTAGCGAGCATCACACGCATTCTCCATCCTCCTGAAAATTCATTCAGCGGACGTTTAAGATCTGAAGTTGAAAACCCCAGTCCTTCGAGTACCGCTTCCGAGCGTGACTGCAACTGGTAACCATCCAGGGCTTCAAAGTGTGATTGCGCATCGTGAAGTTTATGCAACAGTTCTTCTGAATGATCGGTTTCCAGTTCATGGAGGTACTGGTCAATTTCTTTCGCCAGCCGGTTTTGTATTTCGAAAGCTTCCATGGCAACTTCAAGAATCGATTTCGCAGACTCATAGGAAAGCAGATCCTGGTTAAGAAAACCAATAGTCAGATCTTTTCGTTTGGTGATTTCACCTGCCGAAAGCTGATATTCACCGACAATGATGCGTAACAACGTTGATTTACCGGTTCCATTGGCACCGATGAGGCCGATTTTTTCAAAAGGCTTAATGTGCCAGGAAGTATCCTGGTAGAGATACCGTGAGCCGAATTCAAAACTAATATTATTTAAGACGAGCATTTTTTGTTAAAAAGAGGTGCAAAGGTAGTGAAAAACAACGCTCCTAGTATGAAAGGAAGGTAGTGTAAAGGTGTTGCAGGTACGCTTTTCCGGGTTTTTGTGCGGGCAAATCAGCATTATAACCGGGTAATCCCGCTTCGAGTGGTATTATGGTGAAAGTGGTGTCCTCTAGCCACGTTACAGCCATATCGAGTGATAAATAAGCGAAGCTGACCCGGTTCGAATCAAGGAGGTTATTACTCCATTCATAATTGCCGGCAGGTATTTCGAGGGAGTTTAAAAGAGTAGCTGCTAAGTCGTGCTGGGCACCCAGCGCATCATTTGCAGCACCTGCGAATTCAGGTTTTAATAACGGGCTCCATACCAGTAATGGGATTTTTCGGAGCAACGGGTCGAAATAGTCGCGTTTCATTGGGAGGCGATGACCATGATCAGCTACCAGGATGAAAATTGTATTTTCAAACCATTTTGTTTTCTTCACTTTCTCAAAATATGCTGTAAGACATTGATCAGTGTACCATGCCGATTTCTTGAAGAGTTCCGGTTCCGATGAATCAGTAAAAGGTGTTTGCACAGGAACTTCGAAAGGTTCATGCGTACTTAAGGTTAGTAACGTTGAAAAGAAAGGCTGTTTTTTTTTATTGAGGTCATGAAATTGTTTATCAAAAACATATTGATCATGAGCACCCCACTTACTGTTATATTGGTTGGATTCAAAATCATTGATGCTCACAATTTTTTCGAAACCCGATGCAACCAGGTAACTGTTCATATTTGCAAAGCCGAGTTCTCCTCCATAATAAAATGATGTTGCATAACCCTGTTTTTTCAAATCTGTGGTGATGGAAGGCAATTTGGTGGTTTTATCAGGAAAGCGTATGATGGAATTATTGGGCTGAGAGGGAAACCCGCTCAACACGGAAACCAATGCCTGGTCGGTCCGAAAGCCGGAGGAATAAATATTGGTAAATAACAATCCTTCTTTTGCTAATTTGGAAAAACCAGGCGTTACACCTTTAATTCCTCCAAGTGGTTCTATCACATCCGCTGTCCAGCTTTCAAGTAATATCAGAACAACATTCGGTGGTTTTTTGAGATCAAAAATTTTTTTCGTTCCCGCTGAATCATTTGTTATAAGTTTTTCTACCAGATCTTGTGCTTCTTGGTCAGTCATCCATTGATAAGGATTTTCCTGCTTCAACCCTGATTGCATCACATTGTGACCAAGATACCAGATATTGTTAATAGCAGCCTGGTTCAATACCCTGTGAGCAGAGAAAGTGGCTGCTGACTCATTTACCGGAATGAGCTGAAGGCCGCCTCGTATGCCAATCATCAGCAATGGCAGCAACATAACGGCTGCGACTGAACGCTGCAGCACAGTTCCGTTAATTTTTTCATACGCAACATGCAGAAACCGGTTGTAAAATTTTTTAATTCCTGCAAAAGCCAGTATGATAATCGCTATTATAAAAACTAACTGCAGCGTGGTAACAGAGGCCAGCATTTCTCTTGGCTGAGCCACGTAAGCCAGTCCTCGCGAGTTAAGTAATGTTCCCCAGTATTTATAAATAATAATATTGGAAAGGCTGAGCACAATAACTATCAGGATCAGCAAACCGTAATAAATCCTCAGGCTGTTTAATACGAATTTGTCGGCCCCACCAATTAAAACCAGTGTGAACAGCCAGGGTAATATTGCAAAGTAGGAGGCAGTTGACCAATCCAATTTATATCCTGCAACAAGGGATTGAATTAATTCAGACGGGAAGATGGTGTTGCTACCAACAGCGCTGAAGAGAAAAATTACCCGGAATAAAATAAATACAAGGAACCAGAAAATATAATGTTTAACGAATGCGACCAGTGTGGTTTTCATTATTAAAAAGGAATGAGTTTACCTGTCCCGGTCACAGATTTATTGATTAATGGAGGATTTCCCTTGTAGAAAACATCACCGTTATAATCAATGTTGACACCCAACTCTGTTTTTGCAAATACTTCGCAATCACCGGTACTTCGTGTTGCTACATTTACATAATCCGATTCCAGATCAGCTGCTCTGATAAAACCATTCCCGGCTGTATACAGATATAAAACCCCTGCTTTTCCTGAAGCGGAGATATCGGCCGGGCCTGTGTGAAGTTTCAGTTGCACTTCACCACCATTGATTAAAAAATTAAGATGCCCTGTACCATTCCAGCTTTCTACCTTAAGGAAATTTTCCCGTAAGGTATCGGAACATGTTAAATTGCCTGACCCGTTATAAGTAATCTGGCTGATGGATTTAAAATGCACCTTAACAATAAATTCATTTTGGAAATCGCGAAGCCAGTTGCATTTATTGTTGTTACCCACCTCAAGCGTATTGCTGCTAACTTTAGTGCTGATGCCATCCATCAGGTTTTTCCCGCAAATAATTTCCACGAATTCAAGGGAATCGGGAACAAGGATCACATCAATATTGTTGTTAAGTATTATAGTATTGAATGAACCAGGAAAACGTGTTTCTGAAGTCCGGCTCCCGGTACTTTCCAGGCAGTTACAGAAATCTTCTTTCTGGCACCCTTGTAATAAGATTGCCATGACCACCAGTGACAAAAAAGTTTTTTTCATTTCGATTTTCTTTTATCCATCCGGTATCCCAAACCCCATTCAACATAATCAGCCTTTCCCCAATGAGATTTCAAATGCATTAACACAAATAATTTTTCTGAAAGCCGATAACGCAACCCGATACGATGATAAATGGAACCATCATTATGTAACTTGGTATACAAATAACCTCCCATATTAATAATGACAGATAAATCATCAATTACAAGTTCGTAACTTCCATGCAACCCGGCACGAAGGGCTTGTAAAGAGTTTTTTAACACGAGATTTCTTTCTTCCAGTTTCTGATTGATCGAGCTGTCATAAAAAACATCACCTCCAAAACCAATTGCACTTTTGGGTGAAAGTTGCCACGAGTGATTCCCGGAAACTGTAACAGCGTAATAATTTTTGCCGTCGGCGGGATACACCTGTTTTAAAGAAGCGGCCCCGAAAAAAGTTAATCGGCTGCTTTTTTCAAATGACGCGACCATTTTTTTTCGTAGCAATTGCTTTTCACCAATTTTGTAAATGAATCCTCCTGTCACGGTTAACAGGTTGAGGCCCAGGTTAGGGGTAGCCATGCTTCCGTTTGAAAAATGAGTAATGGATAATCCGCCATTGAAGCCCAGGTGATCGTTAATTCTGACTTTTATTCGTGGTTGCAGCTTCAATCCATAATTCAAATGAGATCCTAATGCTACATTTTTATAATTTTTATCAGCATCAAATATTTTTTCAACATATCCCAAACCCCATCCGAATTTAAGCTCGAGCGATGTATGTCTTCCCCTGGCAAGGGGAAAATCAAGGTAGGGCATCAAGGTGACAGCCTTTCCTAACTGGTTTTGGTTGCCCAGGTCCCACACAGATAGTGAAATCCCCATTTCAGGGAATCCATATGTATGATGCCAGTTTTTAGATCCATCAGGTCGGATCTTAAAATTCGATTCCAGTCCCCTAATATGACCCTGCTGGAGGGGAATGATAAGCGGGCGGTGAGCCACCAGAAATCCGTAATGGAGGCCCAGGCTGACACCCAGGCGACGCGCAGTGGAATCCTGCGACCTGGCAACCGTGAAGAGTTGCAGGAATAAGATGGTAACCAGTAAATTTTTGTGCATGGCCGGATGCAAATATAAAAAGCATTTTCCGAAACAAAATTTGAAAGGTAACGATAAGCTTGCAGGCAATCCCTATTTTTGCACCTAAATAGTTACCATGGACCTCAGATTAAAGGCATTCGAACGAATTCTCACAATTATGGATGACCTGAGGGCGCAATGTCCCTGGGACCGGGAACAGACTATGGAAAGCCTCCGTCATCTTACTATTGAGGAGGTGTATGAATTAGGCGATGCCATTCTTGCAGGTGACCTTGAAGAAGTAAAAAAGGAATTGGGAGATATCCTGCTGCACATTGTTTTTTATGCTAAAATTGGTTCTGAAAAAGGCGCATTTGATATTACCTCCGTTATCAACCATGTTTGTGAAAAGTTAATTCACCGGCATCCGCATATTTATGGTGATGTAAAGGTTGCCGACGCGGGAGAAGTTTCCCGCAACTGGGAACAATTGAAATTGAAAGAAGGAAAGAAGTCAGTGCTTGAAGGTGTACCCAACTCACTTCCTTCGCTAGTGAAGGCCATGCGCATACAAGACAAGGCGCGTTCTTCGGGGTTTGACTGGGAGCAAAAAGAACAAGTGCTGGATAAGGTGGAAGAAGAACTGGCAGAATTGCGTGTTGAACTGCAGTCCGGCGATACGGAGAAAATTAAGAGTGAATTTGGTGACCTGTTGTTTTCGCTGGTGAACCTCTCCCGTTTTATTAATGTGAATCCTGATGAAGCTTTGGAAAGGACCAACCTTAAATTTATATCCCGTTTCCGATACCTGGAAGATGCTTCCAGGGAGCAGGGCAAAAAATTAACCGATATGTCATTAACGGAAATGGATGTATTTTGGAATGAAGCCAAGCTAAAAGGATTGTAGCTGCATTATTAACCCTATTATCAAAAATCTAATTACCGGAAATATTTATAGTTAGTATGTCATTATCAGTAGGTGATATAGCACCTGTATTCGAACTTTATAATACCCGGAAAGAACCGGTCAGGCTTGAAAATTTACGCGGCAAAAAAGTTGTGTTGTTATTTTTTCCGGCAGCGTTCACTAGCACATGTACCATAGAACTTTGTGCAGTTCGTGATGATTTAACGTGGTACAATAATGTGAATGCTGTTGTGTTTGGGATTTCTACCGATGCAGTTTATTCCCTAATCCGGTATAAGGAGGAACAAAATTTGAATTTTGAACTACTCTCCGATTTTAATAAGGAAATATGTGGCTTGTATGGTGCCCGCTATGATGTTTTTGCAATGGGTATGAAAGGAGTTTCACGCCGTGCTGCATTTGTGATTGATGAACAGGGTTTGATTTCCTATGCTGAAGTTTTGGAATCGGGAAATGCCCTGCCTGATTTTGAAAAAGTAAAAGCCGCATTAACTTAATACTGCGAGCAAAGCACCCAGCACTATTACAATCAATTTGTACAAATTGAAACGGTGATCACTGCCTGATTCAAAAAGGATGGTGGTGCTGATGTGAAGAAAGATTCCAATGACTACGGCCATAATTTGGTTATAATAGTTGGAAATATTCAACATTTCAGTTTCACCGAGCAGGCTGCTGAAAATTGCTCCGGCCGGTGCCATCAGTGCAAATACTGCAAGATTCACCAATGTTCCGGTTCTTGAAATTCCTGAGGCTGTAAGCATGCTGACCAGTGCAAAAGCAACGGGCAAATGATGAAGTAAAATTCCTGTGAGCAGGGAGTGATTATGATGTTCTTCGTCGAAATGTGCAGCCAGTGGCATTCCTTCCAGGAAAGAATGAATGCAAAGTCCTGCCATCATGGCAAGAGGAAATGTATTTTTGGGATGATGATGCACATGAATGTGTCCATGTTCAATTCCTTCCGAGAAATATTCCAGCAACAGCTGAATAAAAAATCCTGTTAATATATAATAGCCAATGTGGCTTTCGCCGGATGCATACACTCCCGGAATGAGGTGTACCATACTTATTGCAAAAAGGTAAGCACCTGTAAAAGCCAGACTTAATTTTAAATAAACCGGATTTGTTTTCGGGAACACGAAAAACAGGAGTCCTGCTCCAAATACAGCACTGAAAAGTAAAATGGTTTCCCAAAGGTTCATTTTAAATATTTTTTTCAGCTACTACAATCAACCGTTGTGAATTGCCCGGATCCCATTCATGCAGGTCGTAATCCCCAAGTAATCCCGTAATTTTCATCCCGCAAGGTAAAAGATATCTTTCAAAATCATTTAACCCCAGCAAGGCAACTTTCTCAGTGAAAAGATAGGGCTTACCGCCATCGTTAAAACTGATTTCCTTTAAAAGAAAACCGTTTTCAATTCTTTTGGCAATGGTAAAAGAAATACCGTTAATTATCCGTTGATCAAAAGGCACCAGGTGCTCGACCACGTAATTGCTGTTGAAAAAATCAATAACCAGTTTGCCGCCTTTTTTAAGTGATAAGCAAGCATTTTTGATAGCCGCAATGTTTTCTGTTTCTTTTTCGAAATAGCCAAAAGAAGTAAACAGGTTAAACACAAAATCAAAATCATTCACACGAAACAGGTTTCGCATATCGTGAACAAAAAAACTCAACCGGTCATTTTCAAATTGTCTGCAGAATTGTATGCTTTCCTCAGATAAATCAATTCCTGTTACTTCAAACCCTTTTTCATTCAGATAAACGGCATGTCGGCCTTTACCGCACGCAAGATCCAGGATACGTGCGTTCGGATTTGGATTGAAATACGCTATCAGGTGGTCGAGAAAAATTTCTGCTTCCCGTTCATCTCTGTTTTTATACAGGATGTGGTAATACGGGGAATTGAACCATGATTTGAACCAGGACATAATGGGAGGGAGGAAAGTGCAAAGGTAACAACGTGATTGGAAACGGCAACGTTAAAAAAGCTTTTCACCAATTCCTGATTTGCCACCCCTTCCAACTATAAAACAATATAAAACAATAACAAGGAACGAGCACCCAGTAAGCATTCTGGTTCCCTACCGATGGCATATCAGCAAAATAACCGTAAATCAATGGCAGCAACGCACCTCCGGCAATAGCCATAATGAGCAAAGCTGAACCGGTTTTTATAAAACGACCCAGTCCGTCAATTGCAAGGGGCCAGATGGCAGGCCACATCAATGCGTTGGCAAGACCAAGAAGTGCAATAAAAAGCACCGATGTGTATCCGGTGGTGTTGATAGCCACAAGACTGAAGATAATGCCTGTGATTGCAGAAAGGGCGAGTGCTTTGGATTGAGAAATATATTTTGGTATGGCAAAAATTCCGAGAATGTAACCGATCACCATAGCCGTGAGGGTATACGAAGTAAAATATTTTGCTTCCGATAAGGGAATGCCTTGTGATTGCCCGTAGTTTCCAATGGTATCTCCTGCAATTACTTCAGCACCCACATACAAAAACAGCGCAATCACACCCAGCACCAGGTTTGGATATGCAACAACCGACGATTTGGATGATCGATCGGTATTGAGTGATTCAGATTCACTTTCCGTATCTATTTCAGGTAAAGGACTGAAATAGATCATCATGGACAGTCCGACCAAAACTGCTGCCATCACGGAATACGGCATAATGACCCGTGTTGCGAGTTCATCAAGTTTAAGCGATCTGGCTGCTGCATCCATCGATTGCAATTCCGCTGTAAGGGTATCGGCATCAGCCAAAACAACCATACCCAATATAATAGGGGCAAGAACACCGGCCACTTTATTACAAATGCCCATTATGCTGATGCGCCTGGCAGCACTTTCGATTGGTCCTACAATGGTTACATAAGGATTTGATGCGGTTTGCAGGATCGATAAACCGGTGCCGATAACAAAGAGTCCGGCCAGAAAAAAACCATAAGTACGTGAAAGCGCTGCTGGAATAAATATTAATGCTCCGAGCGCCATTACCAGCAATCCGTACATCATGCCTTTACGGAAACCTGTTTTTTTAAGCACCCATGAGGATGGAAGTGCCATAACAAAATAAGATATATAAAAAGCAAAGGCAACCAGCAAGGCTTCGAAATTATTGAGTTCACAGGCTATCTTCAGGTAAGGGATCAGCGTTCCGTTCAGCCAGGTAACAAATCCGAAAATAAAAAAAAGTGCGCCAAGGATAGCAATCGGCGGAATAGTTGCTTTTTGAGGATGTTGCATGCGGATTTGTTTATCAGGAAGCAAAGATGTTTAAATTCCTTATTTTTACCAAACCGATTTTTTACCCTCCGTATTTAATGATTACTCTGTATGAGCGAGAAAAAGAAAGGAACACAACGGAAAATCAGATTTAAAAAACTGAAAAAGGCACCTCCCGGATCATCACCCGGTGTGATCACAATTTCAGAAGATGCTGTTAAACCCGTCATTCGAATTACTTCGTATACAGAAGTTGAACTGTTGACAAATGAAATTAGTTCGGCTTCGCAAATTGTAGAATACCTTCAAACATTACCCGGTCATCAGCACTGGATTGAAATAATTGGTTTTGGTGATAAACAATTTTTTGAAGACCTGGTTGCCGAATTTAATATTCACCGGCTTGAGTTGGAAGATGTGCTGAGCGGTTACCAGCGTCCTAAAATTGAAGAAGCTGAAGATCATTTGTTCATAGTAAGCCGCCCAATCAGTTACAATAATGAGGATGAAGTTCAGGATGACCAGCTTTCATTGTTCATATTTCCAAACTTTGTAATTTCGTTACAGGAGCACCAGACCGACTATTTTATTCCTGTACGGGAAAGATTGATGCAAAATCGCGGGATCATCCGCAAAAGCGGTGCCGCTTACATGGGGTATACGCTCATGGATGCAGTGGTAGATAATTACTTCCCTTTCCTGGAGCGGCTTGGAAATTTCCTTGACGAACTCGAAGATTCGCTGTTGAACGCTCCTGATGTTTATTCGTTGCAAAATATCCAGGCTTCAAAACGCAAACTTATTTTGTTTCGTCGCATTGCCTGGTCAGAAAGGGAAAAGTTAAATGAAATTCTGCGGAATCCCTCACCATTATTTTCAGATGTGGCCAAACGTTATCTGCGCGATACCTATGATCATACCATACAGGTAATGGACATCATTGAATCGTATCGGGAGATTACCGCCAGTCTCATGGATATCTACCTTTCGAGTGTGAGCAACCGTTTGAATAAAGTAATGAAAGTTTTGACAATCATTTCCACCATTTTCATTCCACTCACATTCATTGTAGGTTTATATGGAATGAATTTCGCGTATATTAACCCTGAGACCGGTGAACAATTACCATGGAACATGCCTGAACTTTATTCTCCTTATGGTTACATTGGGGTTATGATTGCCATGCTTATCATTGTAATCTTCCAGATATTTTATTTTTACAAAAAGGGCTGGCTCGATTTCAGGGAAAAGTATTAACAATTAACTCTTTTTAAATGTCCCATTTTTCAAAACCTCATTTTGCAGATCTCATCCTGCCCCTTGCTTTGAGCCGTTTGTATACTTACCGGGTTCCCGATGTGATGGCTGCTGATATCAGGCCGGGTCAGCGTGTAATAGTTCAGTTTGGCAAGTCAAAAATGTATACCGCTGTGGTATATACGCTGCACAACGAAGTGCCGGAACATTATGAGGCTAAAGAGATAATTGAAGTAATTGATACCGAACCGGTGATTACCGAAAAGCAGTTCCGACTGTGGGAATGGATGTCGGAATATTACCTGTGTACGCTTGGCGAAATTATGATTGCAGCTTTGCCATCCATTATGAAACTGCAGAGTGAAACCGTTGTGAGTATAAGTCCCTCATTTGTGTTGGGCATTGCAGTGCTGACTGCAGAAGAGCAACTGCTGATTGATCATCTCAATGAATTTGGATCCATGTCTGTTTCTGATGCATCTAAATTAACCGGCCTTAAAAACGGGTTGCGACTGGTCAGGAACATGATGGATAATAATATCCTTGCCCCTCATGAAGAAATGCAGCATGCTTTTCGTCCTCGCCAGGTAACCTATGTGAGATTATCGGTTGCTGCCAGGGATGAAAAGTTCATGCAGGAGATTTTTGCCAGGATCGAAAAAAAGGCTCCGAAGCAGTTACATGTTCTGATGAGTTTTATGCAGATGATGCAGGAAAAAGGACGTGATTTTTTTTCGAGAACACAATTCCTTAAACAATCCGGGGCAGGTAGTTCTGCTTTGCAACAACTGGTGTCGAAAGGTGTTATGGAACTTTTTGAAGACGAAGAAAGTTTGTCGGTGGCACCAGCCATTTCCACCGGTTTGCAGGTGGAGTTGAGCGAAGTACAGCAAGGTGCCTATGAGAAAATTGAAGATGCTTTTCATCGTAACAAAGTGACGTTATTGCATGGGGTTACTTCCTCAGGTAAAACGGAAGTTTACGTCCGGTTGATTAATGATACAATAGGTTCAGGAAAGCAGGTGCTTTACCTGTTGCCTGAAATAGCTCTGACAACGCAGATCATTAGCCGACTGAAGCGGCATTTTGGTGATCAGTTACTGGTGTTTCATTCAAGGTTCAGCAACAGGGAAAGAGCGGATGTGTACATGAAGTTGCTGAATGACGGAGAAAATGGAATTTTTCGTTACCCGATTATCGTCGGAGCACGTTCATCTATTTTTCTGCCTTTAAAAAACCCGGGATTAATTTTAGTTGATGAAGAACATGACAGCAGTTACAAGCAACAGGATCCGGCACCGCGTTATAATGCCAGGGACACAGCAATAGTTTGTGCACAAATTCATGGAAGTCATGTCTTGTTAGGTTCTGCAACACCCGGAATGGAAAGTTTTCAGAATGCTGAGTCAGGTAAGTTTGAACTTGTTGTGATGAACGAGCGTTATGGCGGAATGAAACTCCCGGTGATTAAAATTGTGGATTTGAAAGAGGCTTATCGCAAGCAGCAGATGAAGTCTTATTTCTCTCAGGAATTGCTCGATGGGATTAAGCTTGCGCTGGATGCAAAGGAGCAGGTTATTTTATTTCAGAACAGGAGAGGTTTTGCTCCTGTGCTGGAATGTAAAAAATGTGGATGGATACCTCAATGTGTTAACTGTGATGTTTCCTTAACCTATCACAAAAAATCAAACCATTTACGTTGTCATTATTGCGGATATACAACCTATCTGCCAGCGAAATGCCTGGCCTGCGGTGATCCTGATGTTCGAATGAAAGGAATGGGAACGGAAAGAATAGAAGATGAGATTTCGATTTTCTTTCCCGATCATAATGTGCAACGTTTGGATCTAGATACTACATCTTCAAAATTTGCTTTTCAAAGAATCATCAATGGGTTTGAAAATGGTGAGATAGATATTCTTGTAGGAACACAAATGGTTACCAAAGGTCTTGACTTTGACAGGGTCAGCCTGGTAGGTGTGCTTAATGCCGACGGGCTTATCAAATTTCCCGATTTCAGAGCGGCAGAAAGAAGCTACCAGTTATTAGCTCAGGTGGCAGGCCGATCAGGAAGAAAATTTAAACAGGGACAGGTGTTGATACAAACTTATGAAGTAAAACACCCTATACTTCAATTCCTTCAGCAAAATGATTATGCGGGATTTTATAATTATGAACTGGCTGAACGGAATAAGTACAACTATCCGCCTTTTTTCAGGTTGATAGAACTGCGCCTGAAACTAAAGGATGAGAAACTACTGGAATTATTGGCTAAAGATTTTGCCAGGGAATTACGACTGGTATTTGGTAAACGCGTACTTGGCCCTGTAGTGCCACCGGTTGCAAGAGTAAGGAATTATTACCTTCAGAACGTGCTAATAAAAGTGGAGAAAAGTTTATCGAACCAGAAAGTAAAACAAATGCTTTCACGGGTTACCGATCGCTTTTTATCCCACCCTGAAAACCGTTCACTTTTTATACAGGTGGATGTGGATCCGCAGTAAAAAATTTATTCCACCACGAACTCACCGTTCATAACAGACCAATGCCCGGGGTAGGTACATACAAACTGGTATTTTCCTGAAGGAGGAGCAGGGAATGTAATTTCAGTAGTTTCGTTAGGTCCCAGCAAACGGGTTGCAATCAATACATCGTTAGAATTGGGTACATACGAACCATCCTTTCCTGCTTCTATACCTGCAGTTGCCACAGCTTCCATAGTTCCGCTATGAACCAATACCCAGTTGTGAGGCATTGCCTCGTCAGTGGATGTATTGGTAAATTTTAATTTAACGGTGCTGCCTGACTTTACGGTAATCATTTTTTGATCATAGGCTATATCAGCCATAGTATTGCCTGTGGCTTTTAAATCAATAGCAATAATTTCAGCATTGGGGTTGACGGCCTTAGCATCATAGGCAGGACGGTCATCTTTAAACATATCAGCTGCGGTTGGCTTGGTAGCTTCCTTTTCGCCGGAGGTTTCATTGCCACCACATCCTGCAAAAGTGATGGCGGAAATTGAAAACAAGAATGCTGCTAAGGAATGAATAGAGAAAGATTTCATAATGTTTTTATTTAGGTAACTTGGTTAGAACAAATGTATGATACTATTAGTTTGTGAAAATGATAAATTCATTTTAGTTATGGCTTTCAAAAAACTTCCAAAGTGGTTCGTCCGGAACAGGTGCAATTATTTCAACCGGTTCTTTGGTTACAGGATGCAGAAAATTCAATTTTCGCGCATGCAAGTGAATGGAGCCGTCGGGATTGCTACGTTCAGAACCGTATTTAAGATCGCCTTTAATGGATGAGCCAATCTTTGACAGCTGAACCCTTATCTGGTGATGCCTTCCGGTAACAGGATTAATTTCAAGCAATGCATACCTGTCGGACCGTTTTATTAATGTATAATTTAATTCGCATTGCAACGCACCGTTTCGGGGAGCATCATAAGCTCTCGATTTATTTTTTGATTCGTCCTTCACCAGGTAATTTACAAGATTTCCCGATTCCGGTTTGGGAAGGTTTTTTACAACTGCCCAATACATTTTTTTTACTTCCCGTTCACGAAACTGTTCGTTCATTCGTTCCAGTGCTTTGCTGGTTCGCGCAAAAAGCACCACACCCGTTACCGGTCGGTCGATGCGATGAATTGTGCCCAGGAAAACTTCACCGGGCTTATTATATTTTTCTTTGATGTAAGCTTTTACCCGGTCACTTAAAGGTTCATCACCGGTTTTGTCACCCTGAACAATATCACCTGATTTTTTATTTACAGCGATAAGATGATTATCTTCAAAAAGTATATCAGGTGAGTTCACAGTCAGGTTGTTCTTAACTAAATTTATTCCCCCCCCCAAAAAAATTTTCAATAAAAAATTTATGCCGTATGCTATTCAGCAGAAGAATTAATATTGTTCTTTCTCATTTGGAAAGTCTTTATTTTTCACATCACTGATATAATTTTTTGTTGCCTGGAGAATATTTTCATACAGGTCGGCATATCTTCTTAAAAAGCGTGGATTAAATTCTTTATTAATGCCCAGCATATCATGCAAAACGAGTACCTGCCCGTCAACTCCATTACCTGCACCAATTCCTATAATAGGTATTTTCACTTTTTCAGCTACCTTTTTAGCCAGCAATGCGGGTATTTTTTCCAGGACGATGGCAAAGCACCCTGTTTCTTCCAATTGCACGGCGTCTTCAATGAGTCGCTGTGCCTCGGCTTCTTCTTTTGCACGCACAACATAGGTTCCAAATTTATAAATGGATTGAGGGGTAAGTCCCAGGTGTCCCATAACCGGCACACCGGCAGAAAGAATTCTGCTTACCGAATCACAAACTTCACGACCGCCTTCCAGTTTCACTGCGTGAGCACCAGCTTCTTTCATTATCCGGATAGATGAATTTAAAGCTTCCTTGGAATTTCCCTGATAAGAACCAAATGGCAAATCCACCACTACCAGTGCACGCTTTACCGCGCGGACTACAGAAGCTGCATGGTAAATCATTTCATTGAGAGTAATTGGAAGTGTGGTTTCATGTCCGGCCATTACATTGGAAGCTGAATCACCAACCAGCAAAACATCAATACTTGCATCATCCAGAATCCTTGCCATCGAATAATCATACGCGGTAAGCATGGAAATTTTCTCTCCACGGCGTTTCATTTCCAGTAGGGTATGGGTGGTAACTTTTTTTATTTCTGTATGAACAGACATATAAATCGTTTTTAAAATGAAAGATTTCAGGAATAGGAAACTTCTTAGAGGTTACAAAAAAGTCTGAACCGTATTAGTTTTCATCTGGAAGTTTAAAAATTGCAGGCTCTTTTTTTGATGTATCTTTTTCTTCCTGGGTTCCTGTTGTTTCGGTTTTGGTGGTTTTATTATTTTTTGCAGGAACGGTTTTTTCATTTCCGTTTCTTTCCATCAATATCCTGATTTCTTCTTCCAGTGCGGTATTTTTTTCTTTTTCGGCTTTCAGATTTTTAGATAGCGCAATAATAATATCGCCATTCTCATTTCCACCGGCCAATTCTTTGAATTTTAAAAGTTCATTATTTTTTCTGATCAGCGAATCAATTGACTGATCTTTTTTTGTAACCTGATCCTGGAGTGCCTTTATTTGTTTTTCAAAATTTTTAACAGTCACGTCCTTTTCCTGATCCCCGCTTCTCATAGCCGAAATCGTTTTTCTCAACCCTTCGTTTTCTTCTGTAAGCGTATTGATCTGGGTTTTCATTTTGATGATGGATTCTGCCAGTTCCAGCACATCAGGTTCGGTGGAGGAAAAATTTTCATTTGTTGTGGATAATTCTGCCAGGTTTTGGTCCTGTAATGTTGTAATGCCAAACACATACATGAAATCAATTTTACATCGTGTTGCAGGACCAACAATCACTCCCAGGTTTCCCGACCTGTAAGCAGGCTCACTGAATGATTGTATAAACGTGTTGTTAAAATATAAGTCATAATTCCTGTTGATGGTCCGGATTTCGATCATGTTCGCCGTACCGGCATCATTTAGTGCATTATTTTTTACCCAGCCCCCCGATTTTGAATTGCCGGTCAGGTATTTATAAGTTCCATTTACAATTTGTCGAAGCCTGTATTCTCTGAGTTTGTTGATTTCAACAAGAAAACCCCCTTGGCCTTCATCCTGAATCATAAACATAAAGCCGGCAAAACCAGATTCACTCAAAGACTTATCGAGCTTAATGGAAGTAACAGCACGGAAATTGTTGAAATTCTCTTTAAAACTGGCCATTATGGCATATGGGGCAGTGGAGGCTTTGCGCTGAACAATGTATTCACCGTCTTGTACGATAAAAAGGTTATCGGCATTAGCTAAAGTAGTCCAGTGTGTATTGCTGCTGTCGAAGTTTTCACTGATCAGCAGTTTATCGAAGCGCTCTTTGATGGTTTGGGCAGAAGAGAAAAGGGGCAGGAGGGAAGCGGCAAATAGTATGAATGCCGATACTCTGTGAGTGGTGATTTTGAGTTTTTTCAAAGCGTTCCTGGATAATCTTTCAAAGGTACAAATTTACTTCAAAGTGAAATTTCTTTGTATTACTTTTGGGGAATGAATATGAGAAAATCTGCATTTGCCCTGATAGCCGGAATCTCCCTTTTGATATCGGCCTGTGATAATGAAATCGATCTGACCGCTCCTTATAAGGAAATTGGTGTGATTTATGGCCTTATCAATCCTGATGACGATACGCTTTCGGTTCGTATTCAAAAAGCATTCCTGGGAGATGGTGATGCCAATGATATGGCTCAAATAACCGATTCGGTTTATTATGCCGATATTCTTGATGTGCAGATGCAACGGATTCTCAACGGTTCCGTATTGAGTTCGTTTCCCCTGGTTCGTTTTATAGGTCCGGATAAGGAGCCCGGAGTATTTCCTTCAACTCCGAATATACTTTACCGTTCCAATGGAGAAACAATTTTCCGCGACAGCGAATACCGTATTGTGGTAAAGAATACTGTAACCAACCATGAGTTTTCGGCCTCAACCCCAATAGTTGACAGTATGCGAATCATCAGGCCGTCAAGAAGTGCTTCCTCTTTGGTTCAGTTTGCGAACGATCAGTTTCCTTATAATGTGGAGTTTGTAACATCTAAAAATGGGAAAGTACATTCTATGACCCTCCGGTTTTGGTATTTTGAAGAAGTGACCGGAAGCGGTGTGCCCGGAACCAACAAATTTATCGACTGGTTTTTCCCGAATATCCTGATCAGTAATCCCGAGGTTGTGGAAACCATTCGCATACCAATCAACGGTGAAGATTTTTACAAATTTGTAGGCCAGAATATTCCTGTTGATCCTTCAGTGTTCCGGATAGCCGGCGGTCTTGATTTTAAGTTCTTTGCTGGAGCGGAATTTTTGGCAAATTATGTAGCCATTAATCAGGCCACCACCAGCGTGCTTACCACCACTCCTTATTATTCTAACGTGGTGGGCGGAACCGGGATCTTTTCAAGTCGTTATATCCAGGTTATCCCCGACAAACAACTCGACCCACCTTCCAGGTCATTGTTGCTGACCAGTCCTTACACTTCCGATTTGGGATTTCAGTAGATCACGTTTTAAGTGTCTTTTTGTCACCTTTATTGCTGAGATTTTCAGGCAATTCCGCTTGTCATGACATTATTTCCTGAAATGTGGCATGGCACAATCATTGACTTAAGGCAGTAGAATCAACATAAAAAATAAAAACTGATGAGAAAAGTAATAGGAATCGACCTTGGAACAACCAACTCCTGCGTTGCAGTTATGGAAGGCAATGAGCCGGTTGTAATACCCAATAGTGAAGGACGCAGAACCACGCCTTCTATTGTGGCATTTCTAAAAGATGGCGAACGTAAAGTGGGTGATCCTGCTAAACGACAGGCCATTACGAATCCCAAGCAAACCATATATTCTATTAAACGCTTTATGGGAGAAACTTTTGACAAGATGTCAATGGAAGTTGCTCGCGTTCCTTATGAAGTAGTAAAAGGTGATAATAATACTGCTAGGGTTAAAATTGGAGATCGTAACTATACTCCCCAGGAGATCTCGGCTATGATTCTTCAGAAAATGAAGAAAACTGCTGAGGATTATCTGGGCCATGAGGTTACTGAAGCCGTTATTACCGTACCTGCATACTTTAATGATGCACAACGCCAGGCAACCAAAGAAGCCGGTGAGATTTCAGGTTTAAAAGTATTGAGAATTATTAATGAACCAACTGCAGCAGCGCTTGCATACGGTTTGGATAAAAATCATAAAGACACCAAGGTTGCAGTATTCGACTTAGGTGGAGGAACCTTCGATGTTTCCATCCTCGAACTTGGTGATGGTGTTTTTGAAGTAAAATCAACCAACGGTGATACCCACCTGGGTGGTGATGATTTTGACCATGTAATTATAGACTGGCTGGCTGCAGAGTTCCAGAAAGACGAAGGTTTGGACTTACGTAAAGATCCAATGGCCATGCAGCGTTTGAAAGAAGCTGCTGAAAAGGCGAAAGTGGAACTGTCAAGCTCCACCCAGACTGAAATCAATCTGCCTTATATCATGCCGGTGGATGGAATTCCGAAACACCTTGTT
This sequence comes from Bacteroidota bacterium, assembly GCA_030855635.1. Taxonomy (GTDB): domain Bacteria; phylum Bacteroidota; class Bacteroidia; order AKYH767-A; family OLB10; genus JADKJB01. Next base: position 35,681 of record JALYQW010000079.1, read on the forward strand.
AAAACCTTAACCCGATCTAATTTTGAGAAGCTTGCCGATAAATTAATTCAACGTACGTTGGAGCCCTGCAAAAAAGCGCTTTCTGATGCTAAATTGTCACCTAACGAAATTGACGAAGTAATTTTGGTAGGTGGATCAACCAGGATTCCAGCTATTCAGGAACTGGTTGAGAAGTTCTTTGGCAGGAAGCCGTCAAAAGGTGTAAATCCTGATGAGGTTGTTGCTGTTGGAGCTGCTATCCAGGGAGCGGTGCTTACCGGAGAAGTTAAGGATGTATTGTTGCTGGATGTAACACCGTTATCACTGGGTATTGAAACCCTGGGTGGTGTATCAACAAAGTTGATTGAATCCAATACTACGATTCCTTCAAGAAAGTCAGAAGTGTTCTCAACAGCTTCCGATAACCAGCCTTCTGTTGAAATTCATGTTTTGCAGGGTGAGCGCCCGATGGCTAAAGATAACCGTACAATTGGACGTTTCCACCTCGATGGAATTCCGCCTGCTGCCAGAGGTATTCCTCAGATCGAAGTAACTTTCGATATTGATGCCAATGGTATCCTTAATGTTACAGCCAAGGATAAAGCATCCGGAAAAAGCCAGAACATCAGGATTGAAGCTTCTTCAGGATTGACTGATGCGGATATTAAAAAGATGAAGCAGGAAGCTGAAGCCAATGCTGAATCAGATCGCAAGGCCAAAGAAGAAGTCGAGAAAGTTAACCAGGCGGATTCATTGATTTTCCAGACAGAGAAACAGCTGACTGAATTTGGTGAAAAATTATCAGCAGATAAAAAGCAGCCTATCGAAAAAGCTTTAGGTGAACTTAAAGAAGCTCATAAAAATCGCGACATAGCGGGAATCGATACGTCAATGACTGCATTGAATGCAGCGTGGCAGGTAGCTTCTGAGGAAATGTACAAAGCTACTCAGGGTGCACCGGAAGGTCAGCCGGAAGGACAGCCTTCAGCAGAAGGTGAAACCGGTCAGGCTGCCGATGGAAATGTTACTGATGTCGACTTTGAAGAAGTTAAAGAAGATAAAAAGTAATCGAAGAATAGAATTCATAAAAAAAGTCCCGGTTTTCCGGGACTTTTTTTATGAATAAGATTTTATATCAGAGGAAATTCAAGCGATTCATAAAAGCATCCTTGTAGGATTTCCCTACCGGAATGGTTTTGTCGCCAATCAGCACCGTATTTTCATCGAGGACGTTTATTTTTTCAATAGGGATAATATAGGAACGATGCACGCGCAGGAATTTTTCAGCAGGAAGCTTCGATTCAATATCCTTCATTGTAGAATGTACTACGAACTGATCGGCGTTGGTTTGAATTATTACATAATTGTCCATCGCTTGTATCCAGTTAATATTTTCGAGGAACACCTTTACCAGCATTGAACCTTTCTTCACGAAAAAGGAATTCTGGATGACCATGCTTTCCATTTGTTCGGTGCTAACAAGAGTTGCTGAGGCGGATGATTTAGAGCCAGGTTTGCGGATGACAAATGCATAACCGATCAGGTTATCTTTTTCATCCCGTACCGGTGAACAGGTGATATCTGATTTCTGTGTATCCTGGCTTCTTAAAAAAGTAACCGTAGCATTATTAAGTTCGCACAGCTTGTCGGTTTTAACTTTTACTTCAATATTTTTAGCTGAAAGTTCTTCTCCGTTTTCATCGGTAATTTTTACTACTGAAAAAAGATCCTTGCCTGCTGCTGTATCGTTACCGTATCCCGCCAGGTTTTCAGCTTTTGGATTGAGAAAGGTCACAGCGTAACTGGTATCCAGTATAATAATTGCCTCTTCAAGTGTTTGAAGGGCATTCTCAAACCTGTCCTTACTGTATTTGGTTTCCTTATCTTTTTCAAATTTATATAAGGCCATCTCAACAGTCGTTTGTAAGTCGGACTCGTTGAACGGCTTTACAATGTATCCATAGGGTTCAGTTACCTTGGCCCGGTCGAGTGTACCCTTATCAACAAAGGAGGTAAGGAAGATAACAGGGATATCATAATTACTCTTAATTTTTTCAGCAATCTGTATTCCATCAATATCTCCTTTCAGTTTAATATCAAGAAAAACCAGGTTGGGTTTCAGTTCTTCGAGTTTCTGAAAGGCACTTACCGCATTGGATGCAGTGGCAGGCACATCGTATCCGAGACGGATCAACGTGTTCTGTATATCTTTAGCGACGATGGATTCGTCTTCAACAACCAGAATTTTTATTTTACTCATTGGAACAGGTTTACGTATCAAAAGTATTGTATAATTTTATTTTTAAAGTACTCCGCAGTATAATTTGTTAACAGTCCCGGTTAAGGTAAGCCGGAACAAGAGATGACCTGGATTATCAGCTACCAGCCTTAAATTCAAGTACAAACGTAGTTCCTTTATCCTTGTTCAAAGTCATTTTCCCATCCAGCTGGCTGGTAAGAGCACTGGTCAGCTGCATTCCCAGGGAATCTACTTCCTCAAATTCAAAATCCTCAGGCAATCCCTTACCGGTATCGGAAACCACTAACTGAAGCGTACTTTCAGTAATTCTCTTAAATGAAATTTTAAGGGTCCCTTTTTCATCTTCCGCGAAAGCGTGCTTGAGGGTGTTTGATACCAGTTCATTTATGATAAGTCCGCAGGGAACAGCCGTATCAATATCAAGAGAGATTTTTTCAGCGTCTATTTCCTGGCTGATACGCTCGGGTTGAATATTAAATGACATAAACAGGTTTTCCACGAGCCGTCTGATATAATCATCAAAATCGATCCTTGAAAGTCCTTCATTCTGGTAGAATCTTTCATGAATCAGTGCCATTGATTTAATGCGGTCCTGGCCTTCTTTCAGTGCTTCAAAGGCTTTCTGATCATTTATATAATGCGATTGAAGGTTAAACAAACTGATAATGATTTGAAGATTGTTTTTAACCCTGTGGTGAATCTCACGGAGCAACAACCCTTTTTCTTCAAGCGATTCCCGGATTTTTTCTTCCATCATTTTCCGGTAAGTGATATCCGTATATATCATAACCAGTTTGTTCAATTGACCGGTTTCGGTGAAGATGGGTGTAAGTGTGCTGGAAGCCCATACCGTTACACCATTTTTGCAGGGAATTTGTGATTCAAAAACTGTGGATTTACGTTCGGCAATGCAATTATTTACCAGTTGATCGACTTCTGAGTTCATTGAAAAATTGGTTATATTTTTGCCTTTCCTGCTGGTAATTTCATCAATAGCATATCCGGTCATTTTGGTGAAGCCGGTATTTGCCCATTCTATTTCTTTGTACTCATTAAAAATAAGAACAGCATTATCTGTTTCAGATGCGACGATTGATAATTTTTCAAGCTCCAGATTTTTCTGGTTCAATTCATGCGTACGCTGTTCAACCTTTTGCCTGAGCATATTTTGATTTCGTTGGTATGTGCGGGTGCGTAATTTCAGGAAAAGGAACAAACTCCCTGCAATGGTAACCACGTAAAGGAAATAAAAGAATGGAGTTTGCCAATAAGGAGGTTTGATGGTAAAACTATAGGTAACTGGGCTCGTCCATACGCGGCCATTCGCGGTAGCCTTAACTTTAAAAACATAAGAACCGGAACTAAGGTTGGAGTAATTGGCGATATTCTGTAATGAAACCGGTGTCCAGCCTTCTTCAAACCCTTCCAGCATATATTGATATTTCACTTCCTCCGGTGCGGTGAGATAAATTCCAGAAAATGTAAAACTGATATGATTGTTGTCATAGGCCAGCACCATTTCTTCAGGTAAACCTGTTTGAGGGTTTATTGGAATTTGTTTTTTTCTCCAGTCAACATTTTCGAGAAACAATTGTACGTTACTGATCCGCAATAGAGGTATTTCATTTATCAGCTTACCTGAACTGATGTTGTGTTTTATCACACCATTGACCGTTGCAAACCACACATTGCCGTTTTTATCTGAGCTGGCTGCGTTGGTTTCTACTCCCTGGTAGCCGTTACTTTTGTCAAAATGATTTACTGAAACTTCTCCTGTCTGAAGGTATATTTTCCAGTCAATGTAATCAAGACCCGTGGAAGTTCCGAGCCAGAGGTTTTGATTTTTATCGAGGTAATTAAAAAGAATGCGATCGTTATATAAACCAGATGATTTATTGATAGGATTTATAACGTTGGAATTTACTGCATCACCAATAACAAAAATTCCAAAATCGTATGTGCTGGCAAGAATCCGTCCTGTGGAATCCTGTATGATTGAAGTTATGGGAGCGTCAGGAATGTTATACTTTTTATTGAAGCTGATCGCAGAGTCACCTTCCAGGTAATAAATATTTTTGAGTGTTCCTACCCATATTCGGTTATCTTTATCTTCAAACAATACCCGTACTTTATCATCAGTTAACCCTTGTGCTGCATTAATATTTTTGAAAGGCTGTTGTTGTTCTTTTATGTAGATGCCTTTATCTGTGCCAAAAAGCAAACGACCGCTCTTATCTTCCAATATGGAATAGGTTACCATGTTATCGAATTCAGGAAAAGGATGGGTGAACTTCATGGTTTGTTTATCGAGTAGGGCAGGGCCATTGGTTGTTCCAAACCAGTAATCGCCATTCCTGCTGAAATAGATTGACCAGATTGTTGCACTTTTCAATCCGGATTCAAGCCCCATGGTATACATGTTGATGCCATCGGTGTAATTGACGCCACCGGTAAGTGTTCCGAACCAAACATTGCCTGTTGGATCAGTAGCGACTGTGAGGATATTGTTGTTTGAAAGTCCATCTTCATGTGTAAAATTGATGAACCGGTTACCAATATATTTGCAGAGTCCGTTCCAGGTTCCTACCCAATAATTCCCCTCACGATCCTGTATAATGCTTTTAATAATGTTGCTGGGCAAACCTTCGTTTACCGTTATGTACGAAATGGTATCGCTGTTCAGGAAACCTACTCCGCCGCCGTAGGAGGCAAAAACTTTTATGTTTTCAGAGTTCTCAATCACTTCTTCTACTCGGTCGGTGAGCAAACCGTTGGAGGTAGTGATATTGGTGAAATTTTTTCCGTCAAATACCGATATTCCCAGGTAGGTACTGAACCAAAGATCACCCTTATGATCTTCTGTAATGTTGTAACAAATATTGCTGACCAGCCCATTTTCAGTAGTGTAATTCTGAAAATTTACACCATTAAACCGGCTGATTCCATTGATAGTGGCAGCCCACACCATGCCTTTACTGTCAACCAGTACAGATGAAACATTATTATTGACCAATCCGCGAAGGGTGGTATAGGTATGCATTATTTTTCCATCAAAGCGATTCAATCCTTCCGAGGTTCCTATCCAGATATTTCCTTTTTTGTCTTCCGTAATGGAATTTACATTATCACTCAGCAATCCATTTGAAGTGTTAAAAAATTCAAAGGAAGATGCTGTGATTTTACATACACCTTTCCGGATCATCCCTACCCAAATATTTCCCGCCCGGTCTTCAAATAAGGTTTTCACCGGATTTTTACTGATCGGGTTGTTATGATCAAACTTGGTAAATTTGAGTCCGTCAAAAATGGTTACTCCATTCATCGTTCCAATCCATAACCTTCCATGTCTGTCCTGGATGATATCATTTACCTGGTTCCCGGGCATTCCGTTAGAACTGTTGTAAATATTCAGATTATAACGCTGTGCCTGCAGCTGCTCAAAAGGTAGCAGTACCCATAAAATACAGGTAATCAGTCCGAGTTTTAGAAAAGCGGGTTTTGAAAATAAGCTACTTATAAAATCTGACATTGTGGTTTCTTCCTCAAAGAAAAGAAAATCAATTGAAATACAATTCAATTTGCTCAAGAATTGCATACGAATTACGGGTGAATAAGTTACTTTATGTAGCAGGAGTAGATTTCCAACGATACCAGGTATGCACCATTACAGAGCCGAGAATTATCAGGGTACCTGCAATAAATCCGCTATTCAATATATCATACTCCTTGAATAAGAGCATGGCAAGGAGAATGCTGTAAAGGGGTTCAAGATTGACCGACAAGTTAAGAGTGAATGCATCAAGGTGCTTCAGTGCTTTTAATGAAATGGTGAAGGCAAAACTGGTACAAACCAATCCAAGAATCAGGAGGTAAACCAGGTCCATGGTGCCCGGCACTTCAAAAGTGGTTCCGGTAGTGCAAAAATAAAGTGGTAACAGAATGGTCAATATAATGAATCCCGATGCCAGTTCATAAAAAGTAATCACTTCCGGGGGATGTGTGGCTGTGAGTTTTTTATTGAGCACCGTGAACAAAGCCCCCAGGAATGCGCTGCCGATTGCAAGTAGTATTCCGGTGAGGTAAATTTGTTTGACTGAAAAAATAATGTAGAGTCCGGCAATAACGCTGATCCCGAGTAATATTTCAGCAATTTTAGGCTTTTTACGTTGCGATAAAGGTTCCAGGAGTGCTGTAAACAGGGAGATCGAGGAAAAACAACTCAGCGCAATGGATACATTGGAAGCTTTTATTGCGCCGTAAAATAATACCCAGTGCATGGTTACAATCACACCTACACAGGTTATAAAAAGCATTTCCTTGCGGGAAGGAAGGGAAACTTTGTTGTGATACAGCAGGGGCAGCAAACCGACAGCACTTATTACCAGCCGGTACCAAACAATCATACCCTCCGACATTTGAATCGCTTTTCCAAGGATGCCGGTAAATCCCCATAGAAAAATGGCGAAGTGCATGTTCAGCCAGGCTTTTTTCATAATCCTTTTAACACATTCAGTGCTATTAATTCCTCATACAGTTCTTTAACAGGAAGTCCTACAACGTTGTAATACGATCCTTCCATCCGGTCCATGCCAATCAGTCCTATCCATTCCTGAATTCCATAACCACCGGCTTTGTCGTAGGGCTGGTGTTTTTCGATGTAATAATTGATTTCTGCAACCGATAACTTTTTAAATATAACGGTTGTGGTTAAATGAAAACAGGAGGAAATTCCCTCACCTGAAATACACACTGCCGTAATCACTTCGTGGGACCTGCCTGATAATAATTGCAGCATATTGAAAGCTTCCTGGTATGCTGCAGGTTTATTCAGAATTTTGTCATCAACGCACACAATGGTGTCTGCTGTGATAACAATATTGCCTTCTTTAATTTCATTATCATACATTGATGCTTTTTTCCGGGCAAGAAAAAGAGCCACCTCTTCACGCACCAGGTGACCGGGAAAGTCTTCATCAATTTCTTTCGTTACCACCCTGAATTTCAAACCCAGTTCCATCAACAAGGCTTGTCGCCTGGGTGAACCTGATGCAAGTATGAGAGGAGCAGTTTGTTCCATGCGTGAAGATATTAATTGGATGATAGCTGGAATACCAGCATTGAACCAATTCCTGTTACCATAATTAATTTGGCAAGCCTGCTGTTCCAGTTCTCATCTTTTTTAGTCTTTGAAAGCAATCCACGTATCATTAAAACTAAAAGGGGCAACTGTATCAGTACAACTGTGTACAAGAAAGCAACTAAATTCTGCCACTGCGCCTGAAGTACCTGAATATAAACAATAGATCCCAGTAGGATTGCTGTTAACAAGGAAGCAATAACATGAGCAGTTTTTGTTCCTGCCACAACAGCGAGCGTGGTGGCACCGAAAACGGAATCACCTTCCACATCTTCACAGTCTTTTATAATTTCCCTTATCAACGTCATCATAAATGCAAACAGGGCGTATGCTGATATCAGTAATTTCACCGGTTCCGACAACAACGCCTGATGATCGAATAGAACGCTGAGCCCGATAGTTAAAGCTGTAAGAAATGAAACCACCAGGTTGCCCACAAGAAACATTTTTTTGTAGGATGATGAATAAAAATAAAGTAGTCCAGCACTGAAGATAAAAAGCAATAGGGGATAACGGATTCCCTGTAAAAAACCGAAGTGCCAGATGATACTGAAACCTGCCAGGTTCAGCAATACGTACAGTACGATTGCTCCCTGGCGTGTAATCAATATCCCTGTTTTATTTTTTCCGGGTTTGTTGATTGTATCAATGCCGGTATCGAAATAGTCATTGATTACATATCCAGCTGCTGCAATAAATAAAGTTGCAACAACCAGCAATGAGTAATTGCTATTGTTTATGGAACTTGCATAACCTGTATAATCAAGAATTGGTGTAATAATGGCATACCGCGCAAGGTATAACGAAAGGGAGATGATAACCAGGTTTTGAAACCGTATGATTGAAAATACACCTGTTAAAAATCCTTTTTTCATTCCCATGTACCCTGAAGTCGCATAACCTGTTCAATAACATCCCTCACACATCCATCACCACCATTCCGTTGCGAGATATAAATGCATTGTGATTTCACTTCGGCCATGGCATCGTTAGGACAACAGGGAACACCACATTGTTTTAGAACCTGAAGGTCGGGTACATCATCTCCCATGTAAAGAATGTATGAAGGATTTACCGAGTATTTTACCAACAGGGATTGAAATACTGCATTTTTATCGGAAACTCCCATATGTACTTCCTGTATTCCAAGCCTGTTTAACCGAATCGGAACACCTTGGGAGTGTCCTCCGGAGATGATAGCGATCAGGTAACCTTTCTTGATTGCAAGCTGCATGGCATATCCGTCTTTGATGTTCATGCTGCGTAAAAACTCGCCATCGGGCATTACCAGGAGCATGCCATTAGTAAGAACACCATCCACATCAAAAATGAAGGTTTTTACATTCCTGAGTTTTTCCTTAAAATTTTGTTCCATATTACAAGATTATATAAATCAGGATCAACTGCAACCTATTTCTATTTCTTATTATGAACATTTCTAATTTGAGAAGTTATAAGATCGTAAACTGCAGAGTACTCTTTATTGTTTTTTAGGAATTCAAGGTGTCGGTTGATCGTTGCAAGGTCATTACGCACCGCAGGACCCGTTTGAGCGGCCTCTGCTCCGTTTTCGAACACACTTTTTACTGTTGATCGTGCAAGAGGCTCAAGCAGTGTGGCAGGTAAATGCTGCTGGTGCAGAATTTCGGTGGCAATTCCTAACAGGTAATTAGAAAAGTTATTTGCGAAAACAGCAGCAATATGAAGTGCCGCCCGTTGGGTAGAGTTTAGAACATAGATTTCACTTGAAATTGAACCAGCGAACTGCATCAGTTTTTTCAGAGTAGATTCATCCGATCCTTCAATGCAAAGTGGTACACCTGCGAATGATGATGGAAATTTTTTTGTAATTGTTTGCACAGGATATAAAACACCACTGCGGGAAAATTTTTTCAATAGTCCTGCCGGGGATGCGCCTGAAGTATGTGCAACAATTCCTTTAAGCGGAGGCAGTGTTTTAATCACCTCAAGAATTGCATCATCTTTAATTGCTACTAAATAAATATCGGCAGAAAGGGAAATATTTTTTGGTTCCGTAAAAAACTTACATTTCAGTTTGGTAGCAAGTAGAGAAGTCTTTTTAGTATCACGACCTAATACCCCGGCCATCTGATGACCTGATTTTACAACAGCTTTCCCTAAAGCGGTCGCAACATTTCCTGTGCCAATGATGAATACTTTCATACATTCATGAGCACATCGGCTCTTTAATTTGAATTACGTTGCCGGGCAAGATCCCTGAATCGCTTCCTGATCGCCATTAATGATCCGATAATCAAAAAAAGACAACCCGTCCAAAGAATATTTATCTGAGGAAAAATAATTGCTTTCATAATAATGAACTCACGTTTATTATCTTTCTTTTCGGAAATGGCTAAATCTATTTTCCCGTTTTCAGGATTTATTTTCAGAAAAGAAATTTTGAGACCGAGTTCTTCAATAAGAACTTCTTTCGAAAAAATCACTTTTTCTTTGATGATAAAAAGCGGAACAGCTTCATGCATTTTTTTGTTAATGTCGACAACACGCAGTGAAGCTCCAACAACAATATCATCCGGTGCCAATCCTAACGCTGTTCGGTCAACACTCTGGGTAAGACCTTCAAAGTAGATGAGGGAATTGCTTGTTGAAATGGTATCTCCAACACTTACCGTATGGGTTTTGGCTTCCAGGAATTCATCATTTGCAGCAGGCTTATCAAAATTTTCAAGATCTGCGTAGGTTACATGCGTGTAAATATCTTTTGAGACAAAGTGTTTTGTCGCAGGTTCTGAAACATTGCCCATTCTTGGATTTAACTGTACTGTTGGTTTCAGGGTGAAGGCATGTTTCAAAGTCCCGTTTTTAAAATCGGCGTTGAGATATTCAATTTCATAATACACGTTGACACCAACTTTTTCTTTTCCTTTATAGGTAATGAAGTAGTTAGACATTTGGAGTGTATCTCCTTTGGTAAGCATGATGTTTTCATTGTTGGGAAACTCCTTTCCCAGGTCGATGTTCAACAGGTTCTTTGAAATTACCTGACTCTTTGCATTCGATATTAATGCACCTAAAAAAATCAGGCCAATTCCAATATGTGCAACCGAACCTCCTGCAAAATCCATTTTACCTTTTAATACCCTGATTCCATAATCGGCATTGGCGATAATCGCAAAAATGGCAGCAAACAACAACAGTACATATTGTATCCTGTCGAATTGAAAATAGTATGCCACAAAACCTGACACGAGAACCGAAACAATTATTGAAACAGATAATTTTTTCCAGAATTCATTCTGTTTCGTATCCTTATATTTCAGGAATTGTCCAAATCCAATCAAAATACAAATTATAATTGCAAAGGGTATCTGCCACGAATTATAATACCCAATTACATCGGCAGGAGGAGCAACGCTGGTTCCAAAAATTTTATTAAACACCGGCATTGATGTTGAAAACGTGATCTGCATTGCAGAAACCACTAAAACCAGCATCCCAATAAACATCCAGAATTCTCTGCTTAATAATCCGTCTTCCTGTTCGCTTTTTGGGAAAGCCTTGCGGTTAATAAACATGAGATAGCCAGCCTGCAGAGCAAAGAATGCCATATAAATAATCAACTGTCCGGTCATCCCCAGGTCAGTAAATGCATGCACCGAGGTTTCGCCAAGAATGCCACTTCGTGTAAGGAAAGTAGAGTAGAGGATAAGAATAAATGTTGCGGTAGTAAGCAGGAAACTGCTGATGAGAGAACTTCCGTTTTTTCGATTGATCATCATCACATGACCTGCTCCAACAAAAGTGATCCATGGAACCAGGGATGCATTTTCAACCGGATCCCACGCCCAGAATCCACCAAAGCTAAGTGCTTCATACGCCCACGCAGCACCCATGAGAATGCCTGTTCCAAGTGCCATGATTCCAAAGAACGACCAGGGAATCGCTACTGCAGTCCATTCCCGTATTTTTCCTGTCATTAAACCTGCCATTGCAAATGCAAAAGGTATGAGTGTTGAAGCGAAACCCAAAAATAATACCGGGGGATGAATCACCATCCAGTAATTCTGAAGCAATGGATTTAAACCTCTTCCATCATCAATTTTCTGAAGATAATCTGCCATGTGAATGAAAGGCAGATTCGCCATATCGGGATGTTCCCGAAGCAAAACAAACGGATTGGTTCCGATTTTGTAATCGAATATTGTTACTCCCAGCACCATCGACATCAGGAACGCCTGCACCAAACAAATGGTTACCATTACAGGTGCTTCCCAGGTGCCTCCTCTTTTGATGATAAAAAAACTGAGTACTATATGCCAGAACGTCCATAATAAAAAACTTCCTTCCTGTCCTTCCCAAAAACTGGCGAATATATATTGCCAGGGTAAAGTGGTGGATGAATGTTGCCAGACATAATAGTATTCAAAATGGTGATTAAAAATCAGATAATATAATACAATGAAAATACTGATTACAGAAACAGAATGTATTAGGTATGCATATCGGGCCACTTTTTTCCATGAACCGGATTCTAGTGGATCTTTGTAACCAAAATAATATGAAATGGCAGCCAGCAGTGCACCGGCAAAAGCGAGGGCGATTAAAAGGTTTCCAATTTTTCCGAAAACTAACGCTTCGCCGATATATTCAATATTCATCAGGGGAAAGGAATTTTTTTAACTAGGTGCCGGAAGAAATCATATTTTGCTGTGCTTCATTCCCGTTATATTTCGACGGGCATTTCATCAGCAAACCACCCTGGCCGACATGAAACTCATTGCCCACAACTTTTCCAATCACAACAATTTGTTCTGATTTTTCAAAATCCTGCGGCTTGCTGTCATTGTAAAGCACTTTCATTTCTCTGCCCTCATTATCGACCAGGTAGAAACCAAAAATATTCGCATTTTGCTCCGGGTTGTAAATAAAGTCTTTTTCAAGATTTAATGTTCCCACAATATGATAGGTTTTACCCTCATGTTCCATGGCAGTTGAAAAAGGAGCATAAGTACTCGAATTTGAAATTGTGCTTACAATAACTCCAAGTGAAACAGCAATAAGCACAATCCCGATAATGTGTATTTTTTTCATGATGTTAAGCTTTTCCTTTGATCTTTTTTTCCAGGGCAGTTATCTTGCGGTCAAGCAGTGCCAGGTAAATAAGTATTCCCAACATGACAGTGGCAGCAACGGCAACCACTACGTAAATTTTTCCGTTCGACCTCATTATATCGGCCATTTCAATGCCTGACTGACCCAGTACAATATTCACGGAGGATATCATAAATACAAACAGAAGCATTGGAAGTTTAGTAACCATGTTTATTTTGATTCAACAGTGTGTTGTAAATTTCGTAATCGGATTCTAAGATCCATCATCCAAACGCCCAGTAGCGTCCAGCCGATCACAGCCGGGTAAAAAACCAGTCGTAGCCGGTGGTCGAGATCGTAGCTGCTAAAGCCGGGGTTGCCTCCCTTGCCGGGATGGAGTGAATCAGTCATGCGCGGAAGTATGATGATAAACACTACCATCATCGCGAAAGCGAAAATGCTGTACACCGCCGAAATACGAGCACGTTTTTGTTCATCATCCATTGAATTCCGCAATAAAAAATAAGCAGCATAAACCAGTATGGTTCCGGCAGCACCGTTTAGTTGAACGTCGTTGACCCACCAGGCACCCCAGGTGTATTTTGCCCAGACCATTCCAGTTAATAAGCCCAGCACACCAAACAACATGGCAATACGTGCACTTTCTTCTGCTAATAAATCAGCTTGCAGCTTGGAAGCACCTAGGTATTTAATGCTGTTAACCAGGCTGACAATCAGCAGGATCATCATGGCGAACCACATAGTAACATGAAAATAGAGATTGCGGATGGTTTCGTTCAGTATGGCCATTTCAGGCACCTCCCCTAAAAACCCTATGATTACGGTGTATAAAAGCAAACATCCCGAAAGGACTTTCCACCAATGTTTTTTCATTAAGGTATTATGAATTAAATATTTATGATTGTTCCTGCCACCTGAATCAGTCGCGCCAAAGGTAGGGAAATAATAGATAACTGAGAGTGACAACCATACCAAAAAGAGCCAGCAGCACGAGGGCATAGTTTCCGTTAATTACCCAGCCGATTCCATCAATTGCATTTTTTGAAAAACGCATAATGGTCATCAGCATAGGGATTAATATGGGGAAGCTCAGGATGGCCATCATTGACGGAGTGCTGTTTGCCCTTGAAGCAACGGCCGAAATAAGTGTCAGGGTAGCGGCAAGACCGGAGCTTCCCAAGAGAAGTCCCAAAATAAACATCCAGGTGTCACTCACTTCATTACCTAGAAAAAGCGAATAAAATAAAAAGTTCACCAGGGCCACTATCATCAACAGGGACGTGTTGTAAATGATTTTTGAAATGATAACCATTGCCGGGTTAAGCAAGGTGTAATAGTAAAGCTGAACTCCACGGCTTTCCTGCATAAAACTTCTTGCAACAGCATTCACTGCTGCAAACACCATGATAATCCAGAACAAGGCATTCCAGGTGGGAATATCAATTACCTGGCGGAAGGTCAGATAACAAATGAATACGGTGCTGATTACATAAATCAGGATGCCGGTAACAACTGATTTTTGCCGCCATTCGAGCCGGAATTCTTTAGCAACCAGGTAAAATAACTCCTGAATCATAATGACTTGAATGAATTACAGGGCGAAGTTAGTTTCTTTTCAAAAGTTAACGGAAATTCGCCCTTAAATTCTTTCCTATGAAACTAGATATTTTAGCCTTTGCTTCGCATCCCGATGATGTGGAACTCTCCTGTGCCGGTACATTAATCAAACAGGTATTAGCAGGTTATAAAATTGGTATTATCGATCTTACCAGAGGTGAACTGGGTACCAGGGGTACTGCTGCCATCCGCGAACAGGAAGCTAAAAAGGCCAGTGAGATCATGGGAATCCATGTTCGTGAAAACCTTGATATGAAAGATGGATTTTTTGAGGTAAATGAGGAAAATAAACTGAAAGTGGTACAAATGATCAGGAAATACCGCCCGGAGATTATTCTTGCAAACGCTGTTCACGACCGTCACCCGGATCATGGAAGGGGATCTAAACTGGTTTCAGATGCGTGTTTTTTGTCGGGACTGGTAAAAGTTGTTACGATGTCAGATGGCAAATCGCAGGGTGTCTGGAGGCCACGTGCGGTTTATCATTATATACAGGATCGTAACATGCGACCTGATTTTATTGTAGACATTTCCCAAACAATGGATAAAAGGGTAGCAGCAATTATGGCGTTCTCATCGCAGTTTTTTAATCCCGAATCACAAGAACCGGAGACGGCCATTTCCTCTAAAATTTTTCTCGAAGGGCTTAAGGCACGCGCACTGGAATATGGAAGATTAATCGGAACAGATTATGGAGAGGGCTTTGTTGCAGAAAGAACTCCGGGTGTTGATGATCTTTTCCAACTCCTATAAAAATTGCAGGAAATAAAAAAAGGCGATCCTGAATGGACCGCCTTTTTTATGAGTGTTGTAAAATTAATTTTTTACAAATTTAGAAGAGAATACTTTGTCACCTAAGATGGTGTTCACTGTATAAACTCCCGCACTGAATTTTTCAACATTTACATTCACAGCATGTGTTCCTGAAGATTCGATATTTTTCACGAATGTATTCACAACCTGTCCCATGATGTTACGGATTTCAATATTCAGCTCAACTGCTTTTTCAACCGAGTAGCTTAACACTACATAATTGTTTGCAGGGTTAGGGAATATAGAAACTGCAACTTCTGAAGTCAATTCAGTTACACCTATTACAAGGTTTTTATCTACGCAGTCATAAATGATATCATTGTTGCCGATTGCATGTTCTCCATTAGGTGGTACAGAGTATCCTGGAGAACCATCCTGTTGCCATAGAAGGCTGACACAATTTGCATCAACATTTTTAGCCATAGAGCAGAATACTGCTTCATCAAACGGGCTGTTCGATACATTCACAGGAATTCCCCATGTTGCACCACCGTCCATTGACGCCTTTAAATAAACGTTACGGTAGCTGAATGCAAGAGGAGAAGGGTTTCCGGAATCAGTTCCTTCAATAAGTGGGCAATAAGAAACATAAATATTTCCTGACGCATCAATTCCTGCATTCGGCATTGAACAAATACCATCATTACCATAACGGCCACCAAGGTCAGCGGCGAAAGCATCAGCCTGGCCTGATCCATCCAGATCAGGAGCAGTAGCAATAACTACAGGAGGATTACTTCCCATGCTTTCGTTCCAGTATAACAAACCATCCGTTGAAAGGAACAGTCCAAGTAAAGCTGCAGGATCCTCATCCAGGATCAGCATAGCTCCACCAAACACATGTGCCATACCGTTATTATCTAGGATGAGTGCATAAGCACCATCAGTAGTAAGAATTGTATCAGCAACTCCGTCACCATCAACATCGGTGATCTGGGTAGCATCATCATACTTGGTGAAAGGGAAGTCCATAATTACAGTTCTGGTCCAGTTGGTACCATTATCTGTAGATTTCCAAAGAGCCCAGTCATCAGTGATGTTACCGGAAGTGAATGCAACGTTATTGTCTTTTGCATCGATAGCATAACCATCGGCACGGAAACCGTCATATTCAATATCGTTTATACCGGTAGGTAAAACACGAACGATGTCCCATGTTGCACCACCATCCAGTGAACGGCTGTAGTTTAGAGCACCATCAAGGCCACTAACAAGAGCTCCTCCGTTTCCTGTTGGATAGGAAACGTCAATCATGTGAACGGAATTGCCATCAGGTCCGCCTGCAGCGGTTCTTACCCAAAGCGTGGGTTCTCCTCCAGGAAATGTTGGAGTTAAATTTTGTGTCCAGGTACCTGCACCGGCAGGGGAAGTGTTGGATGCAGTAGAAACAGTTACACTCTGGTGAGATACAACTACTTCATTACCATTGGCTAATTTAACGATACTTGGCCATCCGCGACGATCAGTTTCAATGCGACTTGTAGGAATGGGACCCCAGGAGGTACCATTGTAATAATTGTAACCGGTTCCTCTATCAGGATATGTGCCGGCAACATCTGAGCTATAAGTCCATGTAGCTCCTAGAGTTCCATTGTCCTGGTAAATCCTGTTCTGTGGAGAGCCGTTTGATTGAAGATCATAGGTAGTAGTACCTACAATAACCTGCACCTGGGAAGATTTGTTGGTAGTTCCCTGGTTTACCACGTTGGTATTCACCTTGTTAGTAGGCATTTCACTACCGGAAGTAGGTTCTTGAGAAGGCACTGGAACCTGGGTTCCAAGACGTTGTAAGCGATCTTTAACGGAATTAATAGATGCAGGTCGGTTTTGTGCATTTACAAAAACGACCATACTAAAGGCAATTCCTGTTAGTAATAGTTTTTTCATATTGTTTTGTTTTTAGAATTTTCTGAACTCCAAATATAAAACTAATAGGTTGGATAGAAAAGTACACTACCCAATAATGTGCATTTTTACTTAAAAAACACACAAAAATAAAAAGCCTCGCTTTTCAGCGAGGCTTTTTTAGGGGATATGGTAAGATTACTGAATAACTACTTTTTGAGTAAATGATGTGCTTCCAACAATGGTATTGAGGGAATAAACACCTGAAGACAGGGTTTTAACATTTACTTTAACGTTGTTGATTCCGGCAGTACCGTTAACAAATGTGCTGTAAACAGTTTTTCCAAGTACATCAACCAGGTTAATAGTTACATCCTGTGACTGAGTCAGAGAGAAGTCATAATTCAATACCGCATGAACCGGGTTTGGATATACTGTAGCACTTAAAACCACATCTGAATTTTCATTCAATCCAACCGGGTTGTTGATACAGTTGTAAATTACATCATATGGTGCATATGCATCAGGAGTTGCTTCAGAAGGCTGGAAAGTATTTCCCGGCTCACCGTCTTTGTGGTAAGTAAGGTGAATGCAATTGTCAACTTTCTTAGCCATGTTTGGCCAGGCCTGCTCATCAAAATCAGTTGGCTCCACACGTACCGGGGTCGACCAGTTTACACCTGCATCTGTTGAGTACATATAGTAAACGTTACGATAAGCTTCTTCCAGTAAAGGATTGGCGTTTCCGTTAGTAGTATTTTCGATGATAGAAGAATAGCAAAGGTGAACGTTGTTAACACCATCAACTCCAAGAGTTGACATACTGGTAAGACCTGCCTGGTAAATTGCGAGTCCGTCAGGAAGTTCAATCACACCGCTTCCGTCGATATCCTCAACAAATGCAATCACATTATTAAGAATATTACCTGCCGGCATACTTTCGTTCCAATAAAGCAGACCGTCAGTTCCAGGGAAATATGATGATCCTGTAGGGTTAGGGGCTTCATTCAGAATCCTTGTACTTCCTACAGCAATATGAACTATGTTATTATTGTCGATAACCAGAGAAATACCTGAATCAGTAGTTGGAATGGTATCAGCCATACCGTCACCATCAACATCAGAAATTGTGGTAGTGTAATCAAATGGAGATAATGGGAAATCATTCACAGTAGTTTTGGTCCAGGTAGAACCGTTATCAGTAGATTTCCACATAACCAGATCTTCAGCAAAACCTCCGATTGCAATAGCCACAACATCGCCACGGGAGTCGATATCATAACCATCTACAGAACCTTCGAAGAAATCAACTGTTTCATCAGGTAAATAAACATTCTGAATATCCCAAGTTGCACCACCATCTTGCGACCGTGAGTATTTTACGTAGAAAGATCCTGCATTTTCGTTACCAATTACGTGAACGGTATTACCGTTTGCTCCACCAACAACCATTCTTGGCCAGGTTACGTTAGTGGTATCAATTGCCATTTCAGTCCAGGATCCGATTCCTTTGATTGGGCGGGAAATAAAATTTGTTGGATTTGTACCATGATTTACAATGTACTCACCTGAATTTGAAGTCCCACTCACGTTCGGCCATCCTGTTCTAAAAGACTCAATACGACTCGAAGGAGCTGCAGCCCAATTGGAACCGTCAAAATAATTGTAACCGGTTCCCCTGTCGGTAAAGCCCGGAGAAATATCACCTTTTGTCCATACAACCGAAATTGTGTTGTCATCCCATCTCTTAACCCTGTTACCTACAGAACCGTAGTTAGATTGCAAATCATAAGTTGTTTGTCCTAGGCTAACTTCCACAGCGGAACTGCGACTTTGAGAAACAGTAGGATTTATCTGGTTAACAGGAGCTACGATTTCATCGGAAGGTTTAAGAATAGGTAATTTTTTGTTGGTAATAGAACTGTTTAAATTCGACGGTGCTTGTCCTTCGCTCACAAGAGCATTAAAAGAAAAGCAAACTGCCAAAGCCAATCCATTGAGTAATAATTTTTTCATTTTGGTTTGATTTTAGTTATAAATAATTGATTTTGAATAAAGTCGACTGCTTTATTGGGTAAAATAGTATGTTTAACGGCCGTAAATGGCCACTCATTACCTACATGCAAATGTAAGCATAATAACATTAAAATGTGGGGAAACAAGCCGTTTTTTCCATAAGATAAAATAAAATTATTTTATAAACTTATTGAATTTCAGTTGCTTATAAATATAAAAAATAATTATTTATAATTGCTGGAAATTAGTCTCTGGTATATATCATTAAATAATCGACCGATTGATTGCAATGAAAATTGCCGGTTTGCATAATCACGCATGCCTGGGCGGTCAAATTTTGCCTGTTCGAGCAGCAATGAGGTCATTGCATCAGCCAATGCATTTTCATCACGTGGAGGAATCAGTATCCCGAATTTTTCGGTAAGATGTTCTTTTATACCACCCACATCGGTGGATATGACAGGTACTCCGCAACTGAAGGATTCTACAATCGTACAAGGCAGGTTTTCATAATTACTGAACATCACAAACGCGGTTGCTTCCCGCATTTTTGTAATTAGCGGTTCTCCTGTTAACAGCCCGGTAAAATAAATGGCACTATTAAGGAGCCCCGATTGTTCGGCGTGATCCTGTACTAATGAAAAATCTTTTCCGTCACCAATTATTTCCAGTATGACATTTTTCTGCAAAGGATAAATTTTCTGAAAGGCATTAATAATTCCCCTGATATTTTTTGCAGGCTCATCAAAGCAGGAAACATGGACTAATTTTTTTATAGCATCATTCCTGTTTTTTTCGACGGGCGTAAAATCTTCTGTATTGACAACATTGGGAGTTACAACATAATTATTTTTTAAACCCAGATCCTGCATAGCCGATGCCAGGTTTTGTGTTACTGTAGTAACGGTTCCTGCACGTGCAACCGCTATACCGGTGAACCATTTCCGCAACCATCCGCGGTAAGCGCCTTTGGCAATATTTATCGGAAGATATCTTGACCAGTGTTCGGTAATCAGGTAGGGAATTCCTTTCGTTATTTTTAGCCAAAGTGCAGGAAAAGCGGTCCTGGAAAGAATGTGAACATGTGAAATATCCGGCAAGCCATCTGATTTTTCGATCCAATTTAATCCCTGCAGGTAATATTTCGCATAGGCAACGGCGTTAGATAATTCTAACTTGTTTTTACCAAAATATATCCTGAATTCTTTAATGCCTTCAAAATTTTTTTCTTCTTTTATTACTTTTCCGGGTAGGAGGGCTCTGTCCGTAGTGACATACAGTACCGTTACATCATTAAACAGCCGGACGGCCTGGGCGTGTTTCTGAACAAACAAACCCAACATTGGATCGTGGCGGTCGGGATACCACCTGGTGATGAAAAGAATCTTTTTACGTTTGCTCACCGTGGCTATACGAAGTTAGTTCCTGAATTTTAAACGAATTGAATTGCCAATAACTATCACATCCGAAAATGCCATTGAAAAGGCTGCAACCATGGGGCTGAGATAGCCCATAGCCGCAAACGGTATGGCTACAACATTATAAAAGAACGCCCAGAATAAATTTTGCCTGATCGTGGTCATGGTGAGCTTGCCAATCCTGATGGCATTGATGACTGCAAGCAGGTCGGAATTATTGAGGATGATTACCTGCGCGGAATTGATCGCAATTTTTGTCGCCTCGCCAAATGAAATTCCCAGGTCAGCTGTAGCCAGCGACGGAGCATCATTGATACCGTCACCAACCATCAGAAGCTTACCCTGTTGTTTCAACGCCTTTATAACAGCGGTTTTTTCGTGCGGAAGTTGATTGCTGTAAACCGTGTTGATATTCAATTCACCGGCTACTTCGCGGCAGCGTTTTTCATTGTCGCCGCTGAGTAGAACCGGTTGAATACCGGATTGAATTAACAACCGGATCATTTCCGCCGCGCCGGGCTTAATATCATCCCGAAGATCTACCGTTGCGATGAGTACATTATTTTTTGATAGGTAAATGGTATGTGAATTGTCGTTTGTCAAATGTTGATGACTTTGGTAAGAGCCCAGCATGTAGTTGTTACCGGCCCCATCAGAGGCGGAAACTCCAATTCCTTTTTTTTCTTCCACTTTTTCGAATGACAACCAGCCCGATTTCCTTCCCGATAAACCGGTAACTATTGATACAGCGATTGGATGTTCTGAATGTTGTTCCAGGCTGTGTAAAATATTGATGGCTTCCTGTTCATCAAAATTGTAGGTCTGTAAAGCTGCAATTTTAAACTTTCCGGTTGTGAGTGTTCCTGTTTTATCAAAGACAGCGGTTTTTATATTATCGAATAATTCCAGGGTGGCTCCGCCTTTGACAAGAATTCCTGCTTTGGCAGCTTTCCCCAATCCAACAGCAACAGCAGTAGGTGTAGCTAACCCCATAGCACATGGGCAGGAAATCACCAAAACAGCAACGGCATTCATCAGCGCAGTTGACCAGTCCCACCCGGCGGCAAAATGACCTATCAGGAAAGTAAGCAAGGCGATAAGTAATACAGCCGGAACAAACCATGCGCTCACCCTGTCGCCCAATTTCTGTATTTCAGGCCGTGAATGCTGCGCTTCTTTTACAAGTGAAATTATGTTGGAAAGGACAGTCTGGCTGCCTGCTTTTTCAGTCACAACCTTTATGGAACCCGATAACAAAACTGAGCCGGTCATAACAGTTTCACCGATGGATTTTTCAACCGGCAGACTTTCCCCGGTAAGGGCGGATTCATCTACTGTTGCTTCGCCCCAATAAATTTTTCCGTCTACGGGAATGGCTCCGCCAGTGTTCACAAGTACTGGATCCTGTATTTTTATTTCGGAAATAGAGACTGCCTCAATCTGTTCAGATAAATCTTTTTGAATGGTTATTTTATTAGCCATCACAGGCTGTAATGCTGCTAAATCCCTTATGGCTGTTGTGGTTTTTTTTACCGAATTTTTTTCAATGATATTTCCCAGCAAAACCAGTGTTATGATAGTGGCGGCAGTTTCAAAAAACAAATATTTACTTACCTCCGTGCCTGCATCAAAAAAATACATTCCTGCAATGCTGTACACATAAGCGGATACCGATCCTATAGTTATCAACACATCCATATTGGGTATTCCGGTTTTGATCGAGGCCCATGCGCTTTTACCAAAGTGCAGCATTCCCACAAGGAATACAGGAGTGCATAAAATCAATTGGAAAACCGGGTTATGTAATAAAGGAATGTTAAGAAACATATGGGCGATGAGCGGCAGGGTGAAAAAAAGACTGATGGTAAACTTAATTTCAAGCGTATCCCAGCGAAAAGGTGCATCTACTCCTGCCAGTGTTTCGGGTTCAATTACCTTATAACCCAGCTTGCTGATACCTTTTACAATTTCCATCCTGTTCTCAGGCGCAACTTCCTCAAAAGCAACTTCACCGGATGAAAAATCAACCCGTACCTCTTTCAGACCTTTTTTTTCTAAATATCTTGAAATGCCCAGCGCACAATTGGTGCAGGTCATTCCTTCAACATTCAATACAGTTTTTTCAGACATTTTACCGGATCCGGCTGTAAAGTTACACCGTTCCACGGAAGTAAAACAAAATTAGGGGGAAGTGGTTGCTGATTAAATGGAATTAGCTAATTTTGCACTCCCATGAAACTTCCTATTTTCGGGATTGGCTTGGTTTAAAATAGTTTAGCCGTTTAAAAGCGGGAAATGGTGATTGTAGCTCAGTTGGTTAGAGCGCCTGATTGTGGTTCAGGAGGTCGCGGGTTCGAGCCCCGTCTTTCACCCTTATTATTTCTAAATAAGCCGACTTTTTTTGCTTGCGTAACTTTTGTGAAATAACAATCTGAATTGAACATGTCAGATGCTATTTTTTAGAATACTCTTCCCAACTTTTAGTCTTGTAAATATTGCTTCCGTAAAATGTAAGTATCGGCATCAGGTCGTCTTTAGTGAGGTAACTTTGAACAGGTGGTGAAAGCAAACTGAATTGTTCATCAAGCAATACATAAGAAGGATAGCCCATTTTACCGCTCAAGAGTGAAATTGCAAGTTCATTAGCTTTGTACTCGGTAACATATCTGAATTCTTTGTCACGGAATTGAATGGTGTCGCGAGTTTCGGCATTTAATTTTACAGGATAGAAATTGGTGTTGATAAATTGAACCACTTCAGCTTCTTTAAAAGTTGTTGCATCCATTTTCTTACACCAGCCACACCAATGCGTATAAATATCGATAAATATTTTTTTAGGATTTTTTTCTGCCAGCATTACCGCATCTTCAAAACTTACCCATTGTATTCCATCAGGGTCATTTTTTATGGACGTTTTTTCTGTGTTATCTGTTGTCTGGCCATTGCATGAAATTAAAGGCATCATAAAAATTGCAATGAAAATAGAAACCGGAACATTTACTTTATTGATTACCTGTGTTATCATTTTTTATAGGGATTTACCTGCCATTCAAAATTACATAAATCTCCGGCTTCATCCCGGCGATTTAGTTTTATATCTTACAATCGAAAAGGCAAAAAGTAACAAAGTTTTCAATTTAAGTCATAAAAAACAAACAGGCAGGATATTGTTCCCGCCTGTTTGGTGATTCATTCTTTCATCAATGATCATTCTTTTCTGGTTGCAATCCGGTAAAGTACCAGTGACAGCAATACAAAAAACAAAGTACCCAATATGTGATATCCGCCGGTTCCGAGGGCATTCGTCAATCCGTGTTCCAGGTTAACATTGGCCAACGACGCCGAAATATTATCATTTACCGAAAGTAATGCGACTAAAACACCTGCCAGCGCGCCTCCTGCCACAAGTCCGGTGGCAAACAAACTACCTTTACCTAATTCCGCATCTTCAACAGTTTCATTTTTCTTTGTCATTTTCCAGTCTACGATTCCTTTGATCACGCCACCTGCAAAAATCGGAAGTGTGGTGGATAATGGCAGATACGCTCCTACGGCAAACGACAAGGATTTAACACCACATAACTCCATGGTTACAGCAAGGAATACTCCCACAAGCACGAACTGCCAGTCGAGATTAAATGATAGAAGTCCTTTGATCAAGGTAGCCATTAAGGTTCCCTGGGGAGCCGGAAATTTATCGCTTCCGATGGCATGCGTAATACCTTGAGCCGACATTTCAGCCGTTGGCTGATCCAGTATCTGTATGGTAAAACCAATAGCAATGGAAGAAACAATCGCACCCACGAACAATGCAATTTGTTGATACTTGGGTGTGGCTCCTACGATATAGCCTGTTTTCAAATCCTGCGAAGTTGCACCTGCATTTGCAGCGGCGATACAAATCATGCTGCCTACCACGAGTGCCATTGGCTCATAAACTTTTCCCGTCCAGCCCACTGCAATAAAAATTAATGCAGTACCCATTAAAGTTGCAATGGTCATACCGGAAATTGGATTAGAAGAAGATCCGATTATGCCCACAATACGACTGGAAACTGTGACAAAGAAGAATCCGAATATAACTACCAGCACTCCAATAAGTAATTTATTGAGGATGCTGTCACCGGGAATCTGGGGAAGGATTGTCATAAGCGCAACCAATGCAATGCTGCCTACGATAACTGTTTTAAAAGAAAGGTCATTTTCAGTTCTTGAGACCAAAGTGCCCGCATTTTTTTCTTTCATTGAGTTAATGCTTTCGCGGAAAGAGGTTACTATAGTCGGAAGTGTTTTAATAAGTGTGATAAATCCACCGGCAGCAACGGCACCTGCACCGATCTGCCTGACGTATGCTCTGTAAACTGCGTTGGCAGTACTATCGAAAGTTAAAGTAGCCGGATCCCAACCGCCGGGACCTCCGGGAGTAAGAACATCTTTAAGGTAACCCAGTTTTACCAGTTGCATGGCAATGGTTTCACCCGGCACCAGTGTTGCCAGCAGCGGAATTAATCCCAGCCATGCCATCACACCTCCTGCAACCAACACACCTGCAATCTTAGGCCCTATGATATATCCTACACCAAGATATTCAGGTGTAATTTCGCCGTTAACGGTTGCTGATGGAAAGAAACGGTTAGTTTGTGCTGTTACCCAGGCCGGGGTTTCCGCAATAACATGAAATACTTTTTGGAACATCGCATATATAAAGGCAAACCCAAGTCCCCAATAGGCGGTTTTTGCGAAATCCCCACCTTTTTCACCTGCAATCAAAACCGATGCACACGCTGTTCCTTCCGGGTAAGGTAAGGTTGCGTGCTCTTTAACGATCAGTGACCGTCGCAGCGGGATCATCATAAGTGTACCTAGAATTCCCCCGAAAACAGCGAGTGTAAAAATGGTCCAGTAATTAAAAAATTCCGCACCGGTACTTACGCCTTGTTCATTAATGGAAAGAAATAAAAATCCCGGCAGGGTGAATACTACTCCTGCAGCAATAGATTCCCCGGCGGAACCTGTTGTCTGGATGATATTATTTTCGAGAATCGTTGTCTTAAAAAACTTTCGTCCCAATGAAATTGCCAGTACGGCAATCGGTATGGATGCTGAAACAGTTAATCCAGCTTTTAATGCGAGGTATACAGTTGCCATTCCGAAAATAATTCCGAAAAGCGCGCCCAGCATTACTGATTTCACTGTGAATTCGGCAACTGAATCCGTTGCTGAAATATAAGGTCTGAATTCTTTTTTAATCGGTGTTTCCATAGAGGGAGCTTTAGCAGGATGTAATCTTAAGAAAAAAATAAGGATTAAAAAAAAAGGCCATCCGTAAAGAACAGCCTTTTAAACAGCGGGCATAAAATTAATTTACACCATGCATCATTTTTAATAGCCTTTTATAAATAAGTAAAAGAATCAATGCAGCAACTCCACTCATAATAATGAAGATCATAAAGAATTCATACAAGTTGGTAATCTGGTACCCTAACAATTTTGGAAATTCAATGGCTACTGATGCTTCGCCATCGGTACCTGAAGGAGGAATGAGCGCACTTAATGTGCCTGCAAGTTTATTGGCTGCGGCATTCGCAAGGAACCACGTTCCCATGAGCAATGAAGCAAACCTGACGGGCGCAAGTTTTGAAACCATTGATAATCCGATGGGTGATAAGGCTAGTTCTCCCATAGTGTGAAGGAAGTAAAGCGTGATGAGCCACCACATCGAAATTTTTACACTGGAATCAACACCATGAACTCCAATAGCAATTACAATGTAACCCAGGCATAACAATGCCAGTCCCATAGCCATTTTAAGAGGGGAGGAGGGTTCCATATTTCGTTTTCCAAGACCTACCCACAAACTGCTGAAGAGTGGAGCAAGGAGAATGATTCCAAGTGGGTTGATCGATTGAAACCAGGATGCAGGCATTTCCCACCCGCCAATGTAACGGTCGGTTTGTTTATCAGCAAACAGTGTAAGTGATGCACCGGCCTGTTCAAATGCACTCCAGAAGAAAATCACAAAAAACGCCAGGATGAAAATAACCCATATTCGTTCTTTTTCATCCTTTTTCAGGGAATTATCTGTTATGATCATTGCCGGTATGGCAATGGCAGAGGCAAAAATTATGGAGCCAATAACATCCAGTTCGAGAAAATAATAGAAAGCGAAAGCAATAGCAACGCCGATTCCAAATATCGTATAAATATTGTTCATCGAAGTTTTCGGAACATCAACCGCATTTGCAGCCAAATCCTTTTTATAATGACTCGGCGGCATTCCTACCGGCTCTCCTTCAGGACTCAATAAATATTTATTTTTCATCACCTCAAAAGTGATTACGCTTATGATCATGCCGATGCCTGCTGCCAGGAATCCCCATTTGAAATCGTGAATATCACCGGTGTCGCCAAGCCCCCCACAAATCAGCGGTGAAAAGAAAGCTCCAAGATTAATACCCATGTAAAAAATTGTAAATGCACCATCTACCCGTACATCATTTTTAGGGTAAAGTTGACCCACCATTGTTGAAATATTGGGCTTAAAGAATCCATTTCCCAGAATAAGGAAACCTAATCCGGAAACCATTAAAGGTGTAGCCAAATCAGTTCCAACAAAACTACCGCTCATGAACATCATTATTTGCCCTATGGCCATCATAATACCCCCAATTAGAATACTTTTCCGGTTGCCCCAGTAACGGTCGCTGATATATCCACCGAGAAGCGGTGTGAGATAAACCAATCCTGTAAAACTCCCATAAATATTGGAAGCATCTTTATCACTCATAAGGAGTGCCTTGGAAAGAAACAATACAAAAATGGCCCGCATTCCGTAGTAACTGAAGCGTTCCCACATTTCAGTGACAAATAAAATGTAAAGCCCTTTAGGATGCCCTTTTCCGGCGTTTGCTAATTCTGCCATAAATCTTGATTAAGTTGTGGTTTATAATGAGGTTGGTTCTTAATTAATGAGTACCACCTTGCCTACTTTCTAAGGTGTAAACACGGCGGTGCTAATGTACATTATTTTTGATAAAACCGGTTTTAGTAAATTGCTCATAGCACATTTATCACATATATGTGTCAGGCCCCCAGTGTTATTTTGAGTTTTAAAATAAATCTTTTACATTTGAATTGCATTATTAATGTCACACCAACACTTACCAGATTATGGCAACAGGAGTAATTAAATTTTTTAACCGGAAAAAAGGGTTCGGTTTCATTAAGTATGATGATTCAGAACAGGAAATCTTTGTTCATGCCACCAATATGGCTGATAAAAGGGTCATCCAGGAAAATGATAAAGTGTCCTTTGAGGAAAAAGAAGGGGATAGGGGCGTTTCAGCTCACAACGTCAGGAAGCTTTAATCTACCTACACTCCTGAAAAGCCGGAGCTTGTGCCACCGCTAAAGCTATTGCGACACGCGGTCGGTGGACGCATAGGTTGGGATTTTTCGTATCCTGTTTGTTTTTTGAACTTCAATTAAATTGGAGGTGATTTTCTTATATATATTAATAACTTTACAATTAATATATTCTTTAAAGATAAAACCCCTCAATTACATGAAGCTACTATACCTGGCAATAGCAATCACTTCATTGGGATTGTTTCCATTAGCTGTTAATTCACAGTCGTTTACCCCTGCTTTTACGGGTCCCATCCCCGATAATAATACTGAGACCTGTTTTCCTTTTGTAGTAAGCGGGCTGCCTTCCCAGATGGATACTTCGTTCGGACTGGTTTCTTTGTGTTTGGATATTACACATACCTATGTTGGTGATCTGAAAATACGTCTGAAAGCACCCGATAATACCATCATCATACTTGCATCCAATGTAGGTGGTGGTGGTGATAATTTTACAGGAACCTGCCTTGCGGAAGATGGTGTTGACGGATACCTGATAGTAGGTACTCCTCCGTACACCGGCTTTTATATTCCCGGGGAGTCGTTGAACCTGATGAATACAGGAATAAATCCAAATGGGGGTTGGGAGTTGTGCATTATTGATGAAGTACCGGCCGATGCAGGTACCTTTAATTCTGCATCCCTAAATTTCGGAGTCAACCCTCCGCCGGATCCATTATTACCCCCTAACATTTGTACGATTACCAATGCTCTGGGATGTGAATGTCCTGATACTTCCACAACAGTGTGTGACTTATTACCCGACATGACTGCCTCCGCACTGATTATACAAAATGAACATACGGAGTACCCTGGTTACTTAACACTATCCAATGCCACACCGAATATCGGATACGGTCCACTCGAGGTAAGAGGTATAAATGTGTGTTATTGTGATACAATGGTGGTGGGATGTGCCACACCGGTTTGCCCGGATGGATCTTTTCCGAAACAACTAATAACCCAGAGAATTTATAATAAAAATGGTCAAACGATGACGCATTGGGATAACCCCGCCGGCACCATGACCTATCACCCTAACCATGGCCATATGCATGTCGACAACTGGGCCAGCTATACACTCAGGGTGGGCACCAATGATCCTGATCCGTTTTCATGGCCTCTTGCAGGAACCGGAGGAAAAATTAGTTTTTGCCTGATAAATCTAGGGAGTTGTTCGGGCAGCCCGGGATATTGTCTGGATTCGCTAGGAAATGTCCTTACAGGGAATAATTTTCCAAACAATGGACTGGGAGGTGCGAGTGGTTGCGGAAATGAACAGGGAATTTTTGTTGGAAGCCTGGATATCTATAACCAGGGTTTATCGGGACAGCAAATTGATTTCCCCGGAATCTGTAACGGTGATTATTTTATTGTGTCTCATACCGATCCTGATAATTTATTTCTTGAAATGGATGATACGAATAACCATGCGGTTGTTCCCATCACTTTAACACAACAGGGAACTGGTCCGCTTAATCCATCCTTTACATATACTTCTACCGGACTCTCCGTTAATTTCAGTGCTAACGTTCCGGGCGTAACTGCTTATCAATGGTATTTTGGGGATGGTGATTCTTCCAATGTGAACACCGTTATTCATACTTTTCCTGCAGCAGGTACCTATACAGTAATGCTGGAGCTTTATAATGGAACCTGTAAATCGTTCGTGGCGCAATCGGTTACCGTGATTGATCCGGTTGGTTTAAATGAAGTGCTACCTGTATTAACAGATGTGAACGTAATGCCCAACCCATTTCTACAGCATACCGATGTGACTTACCGGTTAAGTAAAGATGTAAACCTGGAGGTTGTGCTATTTAATATGCTTGGAGAAAAAATTGTTACTCTTTTCAACGGCAAACAACAGTCGGGCAATTATACACTGGCTTTGCAGGACTTACCGGCAGGAACTTTCATTCTGAAAATGAAAACCGAAACAGAATCATTTACGCATCGCATTGTGAAATTGCAGTAAAATCATTTGATAAAAAAAAGCGCTGATTCCTCAAGCGCTTTTTTTTTATTTCTTGTCAGCTTTTTGCTCTCCGGTGCTGTAAGCTTCAATGATGTCTTTCACAAGTTTGTGACGCACTACATCACGGGCATCCAGCATCACAAAACCGATTCCTTTGATGCCATTTAATAATGCCATCCCCTGAACAAGTCCTGAAGGCTGAGTTTTCGGAAGATCAACCTGGGTGATATCGCCGGTAAGAATCATTTTTGCTGAGGGTCCCATGCGTGTTAAAAACATTTTCAACTGGCTTTGAGTAGCATTCTGGGCTTCATCCAGGATCACATACGCATTGTCGAGTGTTCGTCCTCTCATGAAAGCCAGCGGTGCCACTTCAATCACTCCGGAAGCGATAAAAGACTGAAGCTTCTCACCCGGAATCATGTCGAAAAGTGCATCATATAAGGGCCGGAGGTATGGGTCAATTTTTTCTTTCAAATCACCCGGTAGAAAGCCCAGGTTTTCACCTGCTTCCACAGCGGGACGTGTTAGTATGATTCTCCTGATCTCTTTATTTTTCAGGGCCCGCACTGCAAGGGCTACCGCAGTATAAGTTTTACCTGTGCCGGCCGGACCAATAGCAAACACAATGTCATTTTTGCCGCACATCTCCACCAGCTTTTTCTGGCCGGGTGTTCGGGCGCGTACCATAATCCCGTTTTGCCCGAAAACCAGCACATCAGCTTGTTTTTTGATATCATCGGATGAAGGTTCCTGTTTGCCGTCGAGCAATTCACGTACAAATTCAGGCTCCAGGCGTCCCACATTTTCATAATGCATGATCAATTCATCCAGCACTTCCTGGAGTTTAGTGATCTGATTTTCATCACCCAAAACCTTTAGTTCATTCCCGCGGGATACTATTTTTAGAAGAGGAAATTTTTTTCTGAGTAATTCGAGATTGCTGTCGTTGATACCATAAAATTCAACAGGGTTAAATCCAACTGGAATGGTTATTTCTTTCAAGAGGTGTAAAAAGTTTAGTAAAATTAGTAAAGAAGGTAAAGTTGTTAATTTCCGGGTTTAAAATTATAAAATACAAGGAAAAAGGTGTGCCACTTTTATCCTTAATTTTGGCACTTCCTGAAAAACTTAACACTTTTGCACCATAATGCCCGTTATAACTCTCACAACCGACTGGGGAACTACTGATTACTTCGTCGGGGCACTGAAGGGTGACATTATATCGGTGTGCCCTGAGGCAACAATATTTGATATCAGTCATGCGATCGAGGCTTATGATTTGGTAAAAGGAGCTTTCATCTTTAAGAATTCGTGGCATCATTTCCCCAAAGGAACGGTTCATGTGTGTGCGGTTTCCGGTACTAGCGACAAACCCTCACCACTTATTGCCCTGGCTCATAAAGGACATTTTTTCATTGGCCCCGACAATGGATTTTTTACTCTTATTTATGAATCACCATCAGATGAAGCGTATTTCATTCTGGATGCCAGGGGTAAAAAAGTGCCTGTTAATGCTTCAGTCCTTGCCAGTTCAGCGGCTTATTTGTCGAAAGGTGGTAAAATCACCGAAATGGGTGAGAAGATGACCGGACTTGTTGAGAAATCTATGTTACAGCCGGTAACCGAGGAAAGCATAATACGCGGGACTGTCATATATATCGATTCTCATGGAAACCTTGTTACTAACATCCAAAAGGAACTGTTTGAACGCATCGCCCGTGGAAGGGAGTATGATATTATCCTTAAAACACGTGAATATGTCATTGCAGAACTGAGTACTGACTATTACAATGCGAGCCGTGGTAATATGCTGGCTCTTTATAATGAAGCAGGATTTCTTGAAATCAGCATCAGTCATGGGAATGCAGCAGGCCTGTTGGGAATACGATATGGTGAAATAATACGAGTGGAGTTCAAATGATAGTAAGAATAGTTAAACTCACTCTCGGGGCCGGAAATATAAATGGGTTTTTCGAAGCATTTGAATCGGTTAAAGATCAAATACGGAATTTTGAAGGCTGTGTACGCATGGAACTGTTGACTGATGTAGAAGATTCTGGAATTGTTTTTACCTACAGCGTTTGGAATACAGCTCATGACCTGGAGCGCTACCGGCAATCCGCCCTCTTTCAATCGACCTGGAAAGCAGTAAAACCCATGTTCTCAGCTAAAGCAGAGGCCTGGACTCTTAATAAACAGGTTGACAAATTATAGATAATTCACAATGGCGATCCTGTTGGATTCGTATTTTTGACCCGCTACTTAAAAATTGGTATGTTTTCATTATTAGTCAAAGAAGTCAATAGTTTTCTGAATTCCCTGATCGGGTATATCGTTATTATTGTCTTTTTGCTTACCATCAGTTTGTTTGTCTGGGTATTTCCCGACACCGAATTCAATATCCCTTCTGCCGGTTTTGCTAACATCGACCCTCTTTTTATTATCACGCCCTGGGTATATATGTTTTTGGTGCCGGCGGTGACCATGCGATTGTTTTCAGAGGAAAAGAAATCAGGGACCATTGAATTGTTATTAACGCGTCCCCTTACGGAACTGCAGATAGTAATGGCGAAATATTTAGCGGGCGTGGTGCTGGTTTTGTTTTCATTGCTTCCTACACTCATTTATTATTTCAGTGTTCACCAGCTTGGAGCACCATCGGGAAATATTGATACCGGTTCCATGTGGGGCTCCTATGCCGGGCTGATGTTTCTGGGTGCAGGTTTTGTAGCTATTGGTGTATTTGCTTCATCGGTTTCCGATAACCAGGTGGTGGCTTTCATCATCGCCGTATTCCTCAGCTTTTTTTTATACGCGGGATTTGATTCCATCTCGGGATTAGTAGGATCGGGCCAGACTGCGAATATTATTTATCTGCTGGGTATCAATGCACATTATTCATCTATGAGTCGTGGTGTTATTGATACCAGGGATGTGATATATTTTATCAGCCTGGTGAGTTTTTTCATCATGCTTACGCGAACTGTTCTTGAATCACGAAAATGGTAAGCAATACAGCCAAACCCGTTTCCGGGAATAAAAGATCACTGAAAAGCCAGAATATTGTACGGTTAGTTCTTTTGCTGATTCTGCTTGTTGGCATTAATGTAGTGGCTTCGTATGTATTTACCCGCTTCGACCTGACTTCCGAAAAACGGTTTACGCTTTCCCCTGCAACGAAAAACCTGGTGAAAAATCTGGATGATATCGTTTATGTGAAAGTTTACCTGGATGGGGATTTCCCACCTGCTTTCAAGCGACTACAGAATGCAACCCGCGAAATGCTCGATGAGCTACGGGCTTATTCAAACGGTAACATTGAATACGAATTCATTAATCCATCGGAACACCCTGAACAGTCGGAACGAAATAAACTTTTTCAGCAATTAGTCGACCGCGGAATTCAACCTACCAATCTGCAGGCACAAAATAAATCGGAAACATCACAGCAAATAATATTTCCGGGAGCAATTGTCTCTTACCTCGGTCAGGAGCTTCCGTTAATGTTATTACAGGATCAGATTGGAGCATCACCGGAACAAATGCTCAACAATTCCATTCAGGGCCTAGAATATGGTTTTGGTAATATCATCCGTAAACTTTCAAGTAAGGTACCGCAACGTATTGCAATTATTGAAGGGCATGGCGAAGTTCCCGAAGAAAATCTTGCCGATATCACCCGCGCATTGTCATCATTTTATATGGTGGAACGGGTCAGGATTGAAGAAAAACTGGATAAGCTCAAAGGATTCAAAGCCATTATAGTTGCCGGACCGGATTCTGTTTTCAGTGAAAAAGATAAATTTATCATTGATCAGTTTATCATGCGCGGAGGCAAAGCGCTGTGGCTTATTGATGGCACTAAAGTTACCATGGACAGTCTGCAGCGAAGTGCGGAAACCATTGCTATTGCCAATGAAATTGGTTTGGATGACATGCTGTTTCGTTATGGCGCACGAATCAACTATAACCTGGTACTCGACATACAGGCAGCACCCATACCAATTGTAACCGGGTATGTAGGAAACCGGCCTCAGCAAACGCTGCTTCCCTGGTATTATTTTCCACTCGCAATTCCCGAATCCACGCATCCTGTTGTAAATAACCTGAATGCTGTGAAGTTTGATTTTGTAAGTTCCATTGATGCAGTTGGATCAGATGCAGTAAAGAAAACTCCGTTACTTACCAGTTCCCGGTATTCAAAAGTATTCACAACACCTGCCCGAGTAACGCTTGATATTATGCGTGAAGAACCCGATCTTAAAACCTACAATAACCCCGGGCAAATTTTTGCGCTGTTGCTGGAAGGATCTTTCGATTCTAATTTTAAAAATAGGGTTTCATCGCAGATTGTTGCTGACAGTTTAATTGGTTTTAAGGACAAGAGTATTGAAACACGGATGATTGTAGTGGGTGATGGCGACGTGATTAAAAATGGTGTTAAAAAATCTACCGGCGGCATAATTCCATTAGGCATGGATCGTTACTCCGGACAATTGTATGGTAACAAAAATTTTATTTTGAATTGTATTGATTATCTCTGTGATGATTCAGGTCTCATGACCGTGCGGTCAAAAGAATTGAAACTTCGACTGCTTGATAAAACACGTGTGGAAGCATCACTTGCAGAATGGAAAATCATTAATACCGCAGGACCTGTAGTGATAATTGTACTCTTTGGAATTATCAAATTTTACAGGAGAAGAAAAAAGTACGCGCAATAAGTTAATACCATTTACAGGCCTATGAAAAAAAATAATTTGCTTCTTATTCTGGTATTGCTGATTGCCGGTGTTGCCGTGTTCTTATACATGCAAAGTAAGCAGGGAACAATTAATGAGGAACTTCGTGATTTTGCAGTTAAGGATACTGGCTCAGTAACTAAAATGTTTTTAGCGAACAAGAGCGGGCAACAAACACTTCTTGAGAAAAAAACGAGCGGTGACTGGGTCATGAATGGAAAAACACTCGCACGGCAGGATGCGGTAAAAACATTACTGGCTTCACTTCATGATATCGAAGTGCGGAGCCCGGTAGGAAAAAAAGCTTATAACAATGTCATCAAAACCATTGCAGCAAATGGCATCAAAGTGGAGTTGTACAACAGCAATGGACTATTAAAAACAATTTACGTGGGTGGACCCACACAGGACCAGTTAGGAACTTTTATGTATCTCGAAAATTCTACCGTTCCTTTTATCACACACATTCCTGGCTTCGACGGATATCTGACACCACGATTTATTGTAAATGAAGAAGAGTGGAGGGTGAAAAATGTGTTCAGGTTGAACGACGGATCACTCAAATCCCTTTCGGTTACCGACAGGCAGCAAAAAGACAAATCATTTACAATCACGCAAGATCAGAAAGGCAATTATAGCTTATCAGACGGGGAAGCAAAAAACTTAGGAAATGTGAGCCAGGATAAAATTATCAATTACCTGCAGTCGTACCGGATGCTGAATTATGAGATGAATGAAAAATCATTAACACCCGAACAAAAAGATTCGGTTAAAGCTACCTCGCCCTTCAGGACGATCGTGTTGGTTGATGAAACCGGTAAGTCCACTCAGATTGACTTTTGGAGACGCCCACTTACAGGGTCTACCGTTAACAAAGCTCTTGAAGATGGCACCCCCTTTCCTTATGATGTGGACAGGATGATCGGTAGCATTAACAAAGATCCGGAATTAATTGTGGTTCAATACTTTTCATTTGAAAAGTTGTTTCGCCGCCCGGCCGACTTCCTGGTGCAGTGATATCAAAAATAAGCGGGCGGTTTCGGATATTTACAATTATATTTGTCCTCTTAATTCCCCGACGATTAACCCGTCAATTAAAAGTTTAAAACAACCTCGCAAACATACTTATAATGAAGTTTATCGTTTCCAGCACGCTTTTACTGCGTCATATTCAATCTGTTAGTGGTGCATTAAATACCAACAGCCCTTTACCTATCCTGGAAAATTTCCTTTTTGAAATCGATAACGGGAACCTGAAAGTTTCTGCTTCCGACCTCGAATCCACAATGACCACATCCATGGAAGTGACGTCAAAGGAAAAAGGATTGGTAGCAGTTCCGGCAAGGATCCTCCTGGACACTCTGAAAACTTTTGCTGAACAACCGCTTACCTTCACCATCAACGACAAAACTTTTATGATGGAGATCAGTTCCGAAAACGGCAAGTTCAAACTGGCCGGACATGATGGTGACGAGTATCCTAAGATCCCTACAATTGAGCAGCCCAATTCCATTGAAATGCCTGCTGAGGTATTGCTGGAAGCCATCAATAAAACAATTTTTGCAACCGGTACCGATGAGTTGCGCCCTGTTATGTCAGGAGTGTTTTTTCAATTGAATAAAGACAATACTACATTTGTTGCAACGGATGCCCACCGCTTGGTTCGTTACCGTCGTTCCGATATCCGGTCAGCGCGTTCTGCGTCGTTCATAGTTCCAAGAAAACCATTGGGTCTTTTGAAAAATGCCCTTACGGGGATGAAGTCGAAAGTGAAAATTGATTATAACGAAGCAAATGCTTTTTTCACATTCGATAACTACAGTTTAATTTGCAGGTTGATTGATGGACGCTATCCCAACTATGAAGCGGTTATCCCATTGGACAATCCAAATAAACTGAACATCTCACGTGATTCGTTTTTAAATTCTATCCGCCGTGTTTCAATCTTTTCAAATAAAACCACACATCAGGTGAAATTGAAACTTGCAGGCTCAGAATTGATTATTTCGGCAGAGGATATTGATTTCAACAACGAGGCGAATGAGCGGCTTTCCTGTGATTATAATGGTCAGGACATGGAGATTGCCTTCAACGCACGTTTCCTTTCCGACATGCTGAATAATATGGGAACTGAAATGGTGCAAATGGAATTGTCATTACCCAACAGGGCTGGCATTCTCACACCATCTGCAGCTGATGCATCTTCTGATGAAAATGTTTTGATGCTGGTAATGCCGGTGATGTTGAATTAAAAGCAAAAGTTTTATCTTCAATTATTCTTGCTGAACTTCTCCTTGCAGGTTATTGGCTATTTATTATTTTTCATAAACCAGGTAAGCGCCAATTCATAACCGGTCAGTCCGAGTCCTGAAATCAGCCCCTTGCAATATTTCGATAGCAGTGATTTTTTTCTTTCTTCCTCACGTGCGAGAATATTGGATATATGCACTTCCACAACAGGAGTTGTTATTGCAGCAACTGCATCAGCAATTGCTACCGAAGTATGTGTGTAACCGCCTGCATTCAGAATGATTCCATCGCTTTTAAAACCGTGTTGCTGTAACAGGTTAATAATTTCACCTTCAACGTTGCTTTGGAAATAATCAATTGTAATTCCGGGATAAGATTTTCGAAGTCCACTTAGATAGGTCTCGAAATCCTGAGTGCCGTAAATATCAGGTTCTCTAACTCCTAACAGATTGAGGTTCGCCCCGTTTATTATGGTGATGCGCATCAGAATTCGGTTTATTTGACAAATTTAGAAAATTACTCGTGGTTTAGTTGCTATTTTTGAAGCATGAGCTGGCCATCTTATATAAAAGGATTCCGATCTTATTTGCAACTGGAGCGTTCCCTTTCGGGGAATTCGGTTTCTGCCTACGAGCATGATATTGAGAAACTCTTTCAGTATATTCAAACAGTTAATTTCCAGGGTGGGCCCGATAAAGTTCAGTTAAACGATTTGCAGGGTTTTCTGAAATGGGTAAACGAACTTGGAATGAGTGCGCGTTCCCAGGCACGGTTGCTTTCGGGAATAAAATCATTTTATAAATATCTGCTGCTGGAGAATGTGGTGAATGATGATCCTACTACATTACTGGAAGGACCCAAGCTGGGAAGAAAGCTTCCTGATTTTTTAACTGTAGAAGAAATTAATGCAATTATAGCAGCAATTGATTTGAGTAAGCCCGAAGGCGAACGTAATAGAGCCATGCTTGAAACTCTTTACAGTAGCGGATTGCGTGTATCGGAACTGGTTGGTTTGAAAAAATCAAATCTGCATGCTGAAATCGGGTTGCTTCGAATCACAGGAAAAGGAAATAAGGAACGACTGGTTCCAGTTGGAAGTGTGGCTTTAAAGCAAATTGCCACGTATGAAAATGCGTACCGGAGTCATCTGAATATTAAACCGGGTAACGAAGATTTTTTATTCCTGAACCGAAGGGGAGCCAAGCTTTCGCGGGAAATGATTTTTATGATTATTAAGGACCTTGTGAAAATTGCAGGCATAAAAAAAAGTATCAGTCCACACACTTTCAGACATTCCTTTGCAACACACCTTATAGAGGGAGGTGCCGACTTGCGAGCTGTTCAGGAAATGCTGGGTCATGAAAGCATTACCACTACTGAAATATACACGCACCTTGACAGGGAATACCTGCGATCTGCAATCATGCAGTTTCATCCTAGAAAGTAAATCGCACATGGAGGCAGAAAAATATATCGCAATGCTGGAATTGCAACCACATCCTGAAGGAGGTTGGTACCGGGAAGTTTATCGCAGTGCAGATCAGCATCAGGTAGTCGGCATTGATTTCCCATCAGGACGAAACTTTTGCACCTCAATTTATTTCATGATTACGCAGGGAAATTTTTCTGCCTTTCACAGGATAAAATCTGATGAGACATGGCATTTTTATGCAGGTGACCCTCTCGAGGTTATTGAATTGGATGCTGCCGGAAACATAAAAAAGATTTTAATCGGCAGTGATCCCGGGTCAGGAAATTTTTTTCAATACACCGTCCCTGCCGGAACCTGGTTTGCCTCACGTGTAAGTAATTCAGGTGAATTTTCTCTTGTTGGATGCACGGTTGCACCCGGATTTGATTTCAGGGATTTTGAAATAGCAGACAGGAAATTGTTATTGGAAGAATTTCCTGTGCACAGTGAAATTATTAAACAGCTTACACGAATATAAATTGCTCCTGACTTTCACATGTCAGAAGTTTCATTGTCAACATAATATTTTGAATCACTTTGCAAAGAATCATTATAATTGGAGGAGGTGCTGCCGGTTTTTTTGCTGCCATTCACGCTGCCCAATCCGGTGCGTTGGTAGTTTTGCTGGAAAAGAGCAATAAGTTGCTTGCTAAAGTAAAGGTTTCAGGAGGAGGTAGGTGTAACGTAACAAATTCCTGCACCGATCCCGGTTTGCTTGTGAAAAACTACCCAAGGGGAGGTAAGGAATTACTGGGCGCATTCACGCGTTTCTCTTCATCTCATACGGTTGACTGGTTTAAATCACATGGAGTCACTTTAAAAACAGAACATGATGGAAGAATGTTTCCTGTTACCAATTCATCACAAACAATTATTGATTGTCTTTTAAATATTGCCGAAAGCGCAGGGGTTAAAATAAGATTGCATGCGAACGTAACCCAATTGAATCATAGTAATGGAGAATTCAGGTTAACAATTAATGACGATGAGATAATAACGTCAGAAAAATTAATCATCGCAACAGGAGGAAGCCCTCAGATAAAAAATTATTTATGGCTGGAAGAAATGGGTCATTCCATTGTTGCTCCGGTACCTTCCTTATTTACATTCAATATTCCTGTTAATCCTTTCCAGGATCTGATGGGTCTTTCCATCCCTGATGCAGTTGTTAAAATTGCCGGTACTTCCTTCAGCCAGCAGGGACCATTGTTATTTACACATTGGGGTATTAGTGGTCCCGCGGTTTTAAAACTGAGCGCGTGGGCTGCCCGATCGCTTGCTGAAAAACAATATGATTTTATTGCAATTGTCAATTCATTTCCCGGTTCAACCGAACAGCAAATAAAAGATGAGTTGCTTGAGCATATCAACACTCACTCTTTGAAGAAAGTTGTGAATTATGCCTTTAAAAAAATTCCATCCCGTCTTTGGGAGCGCTTTTGTTCTTTAGCGGGAATCACAGGCGAGCAACGATGGAATGAGATTGGCAAAAAATCAATTAACAAACTGGTGCAACTGCTGACTTCCCTTGAGTTGCATGTCGAAGGAAAAACTACTTTTAAGGAAGAATTTGTTACCTGCGGTGGTGTCAGTCTGAAAGAAGTGAATATGAAAACCATGGAGAGTAAAAAGTGCCCCGGATTATTTTTTGCCGGAGAGGTACTTGATATAGATGGCATCACCGGCGGATTTAATTTCCAGGCTGCATGGACAACAGGTTACATCGCAGGAACTGGTGTTGGCTGATCTGAAATCGTATTTTTCTTTGTCTTAAACATATAAAAGATTCCCATTGTTGTAAGGAAATTTCTCTTAAGCCCATACATATTTATTTTATTTAGTAAGAAATTAAGTTTGTAATAATGCGGGGATCCGTATCAACGGCACCCCGCAACATCAACTGACATTTATAACTTCTGTATTTTTCTAGTAGTGACCGCATTTCCGTTTCCGATTTTGATAAAATAAGTTCCTGCGGCAAGTTGCTCCATTGAAATCACATGTTCACTTTTCCCGGAAACGGCAGTATTTGAAACTTTTCTGCCTGTGAAGTCGAATAGTTCAATAGAGGTAAGTGGTGTGTGATGCGCTAAATGTATAAACGCACCTTTCCAACATTCAAAAAGCTGAAATTTCACTGATTTTACTTCCGGATTCCCTGATTTAGTAAAAATTGCAATTAAAACTTAAAGAATACGCATTATTGGATAAAGTTTGGGCTTAAGTAATATATGCGCAGCACGAAAAATTTTGCTAAAAAAAATCCCCTGGATTTCCAGGGGATTTTAAACGATAATTAATTTTTCTAATCTGATATCGGGATAATTGAATTTTATTATCGCAATATGATCTTTTTATTAGCTTCTCCATTTTCCAGTTGTACACGAACAACATAACTGCCCGCGTTTAGATTGCCACGATCTATGTCGTATTTCCGGGCTTCAGTAACTGCTAAGTCGAGTACCTTCCTGCCAGCCACATCGTAGATGGAAATACTTTTCAATTCATTTTTTATTGCAGAGAGATCAATTGAAATAACGTCCGCAACCGGGTTAGGTGTAACAGTGATCAATTCGGCAGCGTCTCCGATAGTACTAATACCTGTTGGCAGATTCAGGCAATAAACGATTCTCGGATTAAGATATCCCATAACGGTGTCAATATATGCTATAGCCTTAGCCTTCGACATATTCGGATTGGTTAATAAAGAATTCTGATAAATGGTTGTTCCGTTTTGTCCTACAGCTGCAGCACCATTTACTACAGTCAAAGAATCATACCAATCCCATGGACCTGCCTGAACAGCCGGGATGGTAGCGAATCCGTAAAGACCATCAAAGCCTTCATTGTTAACGTTGGCAGCCTGAGTAAATACGTCGTTGAAACCTGCATTGATAAAACAATTGTTATTACCGTATTGGTTAGCCAGCTTAATAATATTCCGCGAACCGATAACATCCACAACCGATTGTGGGGGATTTCCGGGAACATATACGATACCGGAAGAGTAGGGAGCAAACGGATCGCCGATGACGTGCATGGCTACTGTAGGTGCATCACCCGGTTCAATCCATGAACTGTCGCCCAGGGCTCCACCCAGATTGAAAACAAAATGAATGTTATTGGCATATCCGACAGAGTTGTTAGGATTATTTAACTGGGGAACACCTCCATAGCCATCATAATCGCCCAATAATGCCTGGTTGACATACGGCTGGCCGGCAACAAATCCGTAAGTAGGATCAGTTGTTCCGCTTATAAACTTTGGTAGGGCAATTTCAGCCGGATCTTCCAGTGAGGCAAAGTTAAGAGCGATATAACCACCCGTTCCCTGGCCACCCAGGATCACTTTAGAGGTATCGATTTTAAAGACATCAGTAGTTGCAGCATCTTTTCTGAAGTACCGAACGCAGGCCTTGGCATCCTGGATAGAGCGGTAAACGGCATTCAGCAGGGTGCCTCTGCGGATATCCACATTGGATCCTGCTGGATTCCAGCCAAGGCGGTAGTCCATATTTGCAACTACATAACCCCTGCGGGCTAAACGGCTACAGATTTCAACTGTGGCGCTATCATTACGGCTTCCGGTGGGTGTTCCGTTGATATAACGTGGCAGGTAACTTCCGGTATGCATAAATATGATGAGTGGGCGTTCAGTAACAAGGTCACCTGCCGGTTCATAAACATCCATTATAAGAGGTATGTTAGTAGGTGTAGGAGGAGGGAACACAGAAATATTTTCTCCATACTGGACATTCGTTGTCACGGTTACGGAACTGAAAACTTCTGAAAGATAGCGCTGGGCCATTGTAACTCCGGGGAGTAATAGAAGTGCAATCCCGATAGATAGATTAAGTAAAGTTCTTTTCATAATAATCTGATTTAGGCCTATAAAATTAGTCATTTTTATTTTAAATTTTTGGATGGTGCTGAAATATTAATGCTGAAATAGTATAATCTTCCTATCAATGGTCCACCGTACAGCTCGTAATGTTCGTTGTTTAACAAATTGGATGCTCCCAGTTTAAACATGAGTTTATCATCAAAAAATTTGTAGTTTACCTGTGCATCAACAACATGGTAGGAATCAATAATTCCGGTAAACTGCGGCGAGCCTTCATACCTGAAACCATCGATCCATTTAAAATTGATATTAAAACTGAAATTCCGTATGCCCCTACCGTTAAAGCCAATATTGAATTTATGTTCAGGGGTGTTGTAAGCCGGAATGAGTGGATCGTCTGAGCCTTGTTTGTCAAGCAAATTGTATGAATAATTGGTAGTGAAGGCAAAAAATTTCCCGATGTAATAATTTAATCCTACAGTAACACCCCTTGTTGTTACTTCATCTTCGGAATTGGTAGCAATACGGACCACATTATTAAAGCGCAGATCCTTATATGTTCCAAAGGGTGAGGAAATGCTAAACGTATCCACATCGGCACCGATCTTATACCCAATGAAATTAGTGTACCAGCTATGATATGCGCTGATATCAACATAAATTTTATTTGATAAAGTTGTACGGTATCCTATTTCAACAGTCTTAACCTCTTCCGGTTTAACCGGTGAAACACTGAAAAAAGAAAGTGTATCAAATTTTTTGTTGGCATCAAAAAAATCAATTAAGGAAGGAACTGTTACCAGTCCCTCATACCCATCTTTATTGCCAATTAAAATGGCGCGACCTACCGGATAGTAAAGATACTGATCGGAGAGAGTAGGATTTCTGATAGCAGAAGAAAACGATCCCCTGACTACCTGTTGCTTATCGGGGATATACACAGCGGAGAACGCCGGAGAAAAAAGATAGTCGAAATTTTCATTCTTATCCATTCTCACGGTAGCACTCAGTTTCAGTTTTTGGCTGATCACTTTCTTTTCTACTCCGGCATATATGCCACCTTCGTTATTCCTGATTTTGATTCCGGAAGTATCACTGAAAATGGTTCCTTTAGAATCCGGGACATACCACCGGTAATTTGCCCCGATAATTAAATCAGCCCATCCGGGAGTAAATTTGTATTCGCCGTGAATATGATAAAGCGCGGATTTGTCATAGAATCTGGAACCACCCTGTTCAAAGGATGTTCTTGAAATAATACTTGCGAAAGCAGTATCAAATGATGCAGATCCCGGTTCGTAAAATGCATTATTTTCATTGAGGGGATACCCTATTCCTTCCGCATAGCCTTGCGCCAGGTTGTGAAAATATTCCAGAGTGTCGGGATAAAACTGGGAAAGAAAAGGATTGATAGCTGCAAGGTATTCTTCATAAGTAGGGAAATCTGCCGGCTGAGGAAAGCCCTCCAGGTTTCTAATAGGCGCAACACTATTGTCGTTCCA
This sequence comes from Bacteroidota bacterium, assembly GCA_030855635.1. Lineage (GTDB taxonomy): Bacteria > Bacteroidota > Bacteroidia > AKYH767-A > OLB10 > JADKJB01. The sequence goes on from JALYQW010000079.1 coordinate 79,057, forward strand.
GTAATTGACATAATCGAGATACCATTCGTTGTTGCTTTTAGCAGAATTTTGTAACAGCAATGCCGTGAAAAATGCATCATATGATTTTCCTGCATCTTCATTCGTGGAATACGCCCTTATAAACCATTTGTCCTCTTTCCTCAACTCAATGCGATTCTGGTAAAATTTAATTTCCTTAAGCGAATATCGGTTGTCGCCCTGGTAAATAGTGCTGCCTGTTCCGAAATTGGAAGCCAGTATTAATTCTGTTTGCGGCCGAATTTTGTAATGCAGCGCGCCACCCAACTTAAGATTTTCGGTTTTGTAATCAACAAGGTCTGATTCAAGATATCCTCTTCTGGTTATTACACCCAGTCCTGGGAGTGATCCCGACTGGTTGTTATGATCATAGCCATTTGTATATTCATCACCATAAACATTAACGGCATCATAACCACCCGGATTATTTTCATCACTGCGTGATTGAGGAGTAGCAGAAAGGTTATTCGCTTCCCAGTCATTTACCTTCAGGTAAAAAATATTCAGTTTATATCCCAACTTTTCTTCACCATTTTTATTCCTGATAACATCTGCAAAGCGTACAGCGTTTTCAATTAATCCCCTGTTACCTATTTTGAAAGTAAACTCCAGTCCGGGGTTATAAAAAGGACTACGTGTTGTCATGCTGATTACTCCATTAAAAGCATTAGGTCCGTAAAATGCTGAGCTCGCACCAACCACAAGGTCTACTTTGCTGACATCAAGATCGGAGGCACCCAGGAAATTGCCCAATGAAAAATTCAGGCCAGGACTGGCATTATCGACACCGTCAATTATCTGGAGCGATCTCACCGGAGAACTGCTGTTGAACCCACGGGTATTAATCACTTTAAATCCGATGCTTGCCGAAGTCAGATCCACACCTTTCAATTGTCCCAAACCTTCATAGAAATTTGCAGCAGGCGTTTCCTTAATGGCAATTATATCCATCGATTCTACCGTAAGTGGTGCTTCTTTTTGCTTTTCTGAAATGCGGCTGCCTACAACTTCAACATCATTCAGCAACACCTCATTGCGTTTAAGTTTTATTGTGATGGTACTATAGCTTTTTACCGAAACTTCCTGTTCGATGTAGCCGATGTACGAAATCACAATAACCACCGGAATGGGTTGGGTGGTTTCAATTCGGAATTTTCCTTCCAGATCGGTTTGAGCACCTACGGTAGATCCTTTAATAACCACGTTGGCGCCAATCAGAGTTTCGCCTGAATCTGAATCTTTTATTATGCCCTGGATGACCTGCTGGCCATTCGCAAAAGTATAGCTTAACAATATGAAAAACACCATTTTAACTAAACTTACTAGCGCATAATTAATTCTCTTCTTAGTCATACATTAACAGGTTAGCTCATCAAAAATAAGTTATTCCGGAATTAAAAAATCATATTCAGAAAAAAAGAAAATAAAAAACTCCGGTGGTTCTTTGCTTACTGTACCGGTTCCTGAAGAAAAATTACAACGCTGGTTTTTCCGTTGCCTGTTGTATTCCGAGTTTATTGATATAGCGCCTGAACAGTTCACCTACAGTGTCAAATTCTTCTCTGTAAAAAATTCCGATTCCCTGTGTGTAAGGTGAGTTGTAATTATTAAGGATACTCGTGTTAATGGTTTTGTTAAAAGCCTTAAATCGCAATTTTCCTTCTTTGGTAACTTTAACTTCCACGTTAAAATCACCTACCAGGTTAGAGGTGCTCTGGTTGCTTCCTGAAACACCAACGTTACCATCCACTGTAACCCGATCGTTAAACAATCGGGTAGAAAGTGCCAGTTCGAGTTCTTCTTCACTAAAAGCATCTGCCGCTCTGTATTTAACTCCTACGTTCACAACATCGCTGATTTGTGAAGCCCAGACGCTAAGTTGTTGAGAAAGTAATTCGGCTGCATTGGCTGAAACGCCGGAAGATGAATTAGCCTCCCCGTCAACTCCATCAGCAAGAGAAAACCGGTTTAATACCAGCAGGCTCATGGTTTGCTTGCTTTTTTCCTGTTCGGTGGAAATGTACCTTTTGATTAGTGTTTCAGCCGTGGGGTCAATATCAGGAACTTCAATATCAAATTTTATAGTGGGGTTGAAAAGTTGATCTCTCAGCGATAGATGCACTTCGACCGGCACCCTGTCAGTGAAAGTGGTATCCTGTATGAGGTCATAAAGACTGGCTTTAAGTTTATACACCGCTTTCAAATCAATCTCTGCATCATAAGGTGAACCGTTCCAGCGCAGAGTTCCCCCAGGTTCAATAATGAACTTTTTATTCAGCAGGTTTTGAAGTGTGAAAAGGTAATCACCTGAAACTACCTGGTAATTTCCGTACATTTTGAAATCACCGGTGGTATTAATCGACATGTTTATGTTTCCGGTTCCCCTTCCTTTTATCACATCACCAATCTTAGAATCAAAGATGAGTTGTATTTCCGCATCAGGGGTTACATCCAGTTCGAAATCCATTTCAATGCCTGATAAATCCACTTCTTCGTTTTTGGTGGCAATAATTTTCGAATCCGTGGTAACAAAATTAATATAGCTGCTTTTTGAAATTTCAGCAGGATTGGAGAGCGGTATGAAAATACGAGTATCCCGTTCGGTCCTGATGGCAATTCTCATGTAGATGAGATCAAGAGGACCTACTATTTTTACCTTACCCGTACCGTTAGCCTTTCCATAATACAATTCATTTTGCGACATGCTTGTATTGAGCATCTGGAAATTTTTAGCATCGATGTTCAGATCCAAAATGAAATTGGTAAGGTGGGTATGATAAATGTATCCATCAAGTTGCGCCTGGTGACCATTTTCATCATTGATCTTAAAGTTCCGGAACCTGAAATATTTTTCATTAAATTCCACCTCCTCTGCCAGACTGTATCTGGTATTGAGATAATCCACCACGAAACTTGCCTGTTGCAATCGCACTTTTCCTGTAAGGTTAAGTTTATTTACCGGTCCTGCAAGATTTACTTTTCCAGTTGCATTTCCCCTGATATCAGATGCGAAACCCTTTGCGTATCCTGAAAAGGCAGTAAGATTTGTTTTTTGAAACCTGATATCAAAATCAAGCGAATCATTTACGGGTTTAATAAAATATTTCCCTTCAACTTCAATATTTTTTGTACCACCTCTGTCAACCAGTGCGTTCATAGTGATGATCCTGCTGGATGTGAGAAAATTGAAATCAATAGCGGCATCTCCCAGCGTATCCCCATACAGTGAGAGATCAGTTATGGTCATGTCAGATGAAATACCCGGCTTGGCAAGGATGCCAGAAAAATCACCGAAGCCCGAAGCCTTACCTCCGATTTCAACATCATAAATTGCCAGAAAGGGATTTAAAATCCCGGCTTCAAAGTTTTTAAGAACTAATGTCAGCTTATCATTAAAATTTTTTGATGCAATACCTTCAAGACTCAATTCGGAACTGTCGGAACTTAATACAAGCCGGTTGATAACAACAAAATTGGAATCAATGAGAATGTTATTTTCGGGATCAATTTTCCACAACTTACTGTTTAAAATAAGTTTGGACGGAAGAAAATGAGCCATGATCTGACCGGAAGGAAGATATTTTGACTCCCCACGTATTAAGAGATTCGTTTTTATAGTATCAGTAGATGCTACTGCAATGGAATATGTTGATTCATTTTTATTTGTTTTTGCCTTTAATTCCACATTAGCAAGTCGTAATGTATCACTTACTTTAATCATGCTTAAATTATTATCCAGGTTCAAAAATCCATTCTCAGTATGTGAGTATAACTTAATGCCTGAAAATAATGCTTTGGCATAACGAATGGAATCGGATGTTAGGGTTATAGAGAAATCATTTTCAAAACTGTTTATGGTTCCGTTTAGGCGTGTTCCTTTACTGATAGTCAACTCAGGAAAAAATACTTTTGTTATCTGGCTTGTATTTTTAAAAGTCAGATCATAATTACCTTCGAATATATGTGCATTGTATCTATTTTTTTGTTCAAATTCAATAAGGGGTATATACGAAGTCAGCAGCTTTTCGATCTCGGTAATCATGGAACTTCTTTTGTAAGATCCGCTGATATTGAAATCGGCAATATCTGAACGAAGGCTTGCAGTTTTAATTAGCTTTTCGGCAGTAGCTACGTAAACGAGTGTATCCAGACTGATCGTGTCGTTGATTTCAGTGTACACCGTTTTGCCCAGGCGGATATATCCGGTCATTTCATCAATATCCCTTCCCATGATGCTGATTTCTGCAGAGGTGTTGAATACTACTGTGGAATCCCTGTCGATAAGATTTAATTTTGTTAATCGTGCATGGTCAATTTTGGTGCGGAAGTCAAATACTGGAACCGAATGACTGAAGTCGATGGTTCCGTTAAAATCAAGTCCCAGGTTCTCTTCTTCAACTTTTAAAAATCCATTGAAAAGTTTTTTAGCGATCCTGGCATTGACAAGAATGTTGTTGTAGTTATAATTATTCAACGTCAAAGATTGAATCACGCCATCCATTTTAGCGTTTACTTTATCCAGCGACAGCCCGGTGCCCGTAACATTTGATTTGAACGTTGTTTGACCAAGCAGTTCCGGGCTTCCAATAAACCGTCCTATATCAAAGCCAACGGCTGCAAGATGTCCTGAATAGGAACTCTTGTTTTTTTCTCTGTCGATTTTTAAATTTAAGTCGGAAGAAATAAAACCAATTGCGGTATTGACGTTTCCATAAGCAACAAAGTCATTAAGAAATCCTGTAAATTTTCCAGAAAAGCGCATCCTTCCCAGCGTACTGATGTTGTCAGGCAGGCTCATCATCACGGCCCTGTTAAAAGGATATTCAGGAATGGATTCAATATCATATTTATCGGTGGTGAGTTCTTCCACTACAATATCGAAAAAAGATTCTTCGAAATCAGGCAGGCCTGTAATGCTGATATCACCTTTAAAAAGGGAACGGTCGGCAAAAGCTATCTCAAGTTTTCTTCCGCGGAGCTGATTTACGGTACCTCTTATTTTTCCGCTAAAACTTATTTCCTTATCAAGTCCTTCCAGTTCGGTAGCGAAAAACACAAGGTCCTTTGACGATAAGGTACTCTCTTCAAATTCAGAATTCATTTTTACCTTTTCAATAAATTCATCAAAATCGGTAAAGCTGTCGAACCTGAATGTTAACCAACCTTGCAATTGGGTGTAAGGAGTTTTAAGCAGCAGGTTTTGAAAATCCATTCCTGTGGGAGTGAACATAGCTGTAGTTTCCAGGTATTCAACCCTGAAACCGCTTTTCTCCGTAAAGGATAAATTCTGTATATTTCCATAAACCGAATCCCCTTCAAAGCGCATATCATCGATTACTGCCTGGAGGTTGTAAACCCGGATATCTTCAAAATCGACACCTTTAAAATAGTCATCATAACGGTTGTCCCTATATACAAATTCAACATTGTTAAGACGAATTTCACCCGGATCGAAATCAAAGTGTGCAGAAGCTGTGGTGTCTGGATTATCTGAACTGAAATACTCCGCGATAAAATTAAAATTTAAGCCTTTTTCGTTTTTGTATTTTTGGAGTTTGACAGTGGCATTGTTTAACTCCACGTCAGAGAGGTAGATCTTATTTTCACGCGGGGCGAACATATCAATCACCGAATTTAATTCTTCAGCATACAAAAGGGTGTCCTGGTGTTGATCTTCAACGTACAATCCTTTAATGCTCAGAGTTCTGAAAAATTCAATTTCAATCCGTTCAATTTCAACACGGGTATTCAGTTCAGAAGAAAGATAGGTGGTGACCCGTTGAACCAGCCAGGTCTGAAACCCGGGTGTACGGATCGCAAAGACCAACCCCGTTGTGAACAGGAATAAGGCGAATAGCACCCATGCCGATATTTTTAAAATTTTTTTGATTGTTCTAACCTTTAATCAGATTACTAACGTGAGATAAGCTTAATTTTGTGCGTTGGCACTAGTGATTCTTATGAATAAACCTGTTATCATTCTTGGAATTGAATCGTCATGTGATGAGACTGCGGCAGCAATCAGCAGCAATAACAAAATTCTCGCCAACGTCATAGCAACACAATCTGTTCATGAAGCATTTGGAGGAGTGGTTCCTGAACTGGCTTCCCGGGCGCATCAGCTGCATATTGTTCCTGTGATTGATCAGGCTATCAAACAGGCAAATATAACTAAAAACGACATTGATGCTGTAGCCTTTACGAATGGTCCCGGGCTTATGGGATCCCTTCTGGTAGGTGCTGCATTTGCTAAATCATTTGCTTTAGCCTTGAACCTGCCATTGATTGAAGTGAATCATATGCAGGCTCATGTCCTGGCACATTTCGCCCGTCAAAAAGACCAGGCAGAAACACCTTTTCCGGAGTTCCCGTTCCTTTGTCTTACGGTTTCAGGAGGTCATACCCAGATAATCAGGGTATCAGGGCATTTTGAAATGGAAGTCATTGGCCAAACCCTGGATGATGCCGCCGGAGAAGCTTTTGATAAAATTGCCAAGTTGTTAGGATTGCCGTATCCGGGTGGCCCAATAATCGACAAGCTGGCTTTATCCGGCAATCCGGAACGATTCCGTTTTCCGCATCCTCACGCACCAGGTCTTGATTTTTCATTCAGCGGACTAAAGACTGCGGTCATGAATTTCCTAAACAAGGAGGAGGGAAGAGACCCCGGATTTATTACCCGGAACAGCCATGATCTGTGCGCCTCAATTCAGCATACCATTATATCTATCCTGGTCAACCGGTTGATAAAGGCAACCGATCAAACTGCTATTAACACAGTAGTCATTGCCGGTGGCGTTTCCGCCAACAGCGGTTTACGAACAGCTTTGATGCAGCACAAGGAATGGAAAGTTTTTATTCCTCCATTTGAATATTGCACTGATAATGCCGCAATGATAGCGATCACAGGTTATTTTAAATACAAAGCCGGCCTATTTAGCGATCAGCTCTCAACTCCTTTTGCGCGTTTTAATGGATTGTGAGTTTCATTGTGGATAAAATTCCAAATGAAACGAAATCAAGGGAGCTATTACCTCTACTTTTACACGAATTATACTTCCTGTAAAAGGGATTTTTAAAGCCGAAACCAACTAAAAATACACAAATAATGGAAAACAAACCCAATACTGTCTCTGACAAGAAGATTAGTAACAACAACAAAATCTGGATCATCCTTTTTGCGTTGTCGGTAATTTTCAATATCTATCAGTGGCAAAGTAACAATAGTGAAGTAATGGAATACCAGTCTAAAAATGATAGTCTGGCTACCGCTAAAATAGATGTGGAAAAGGAACTTGGAGAAACCTACCAGGAATTGAATCAATACAAGGGTATCAATGAACGTCTTGACAGTCTGCTTGCAGAAGCTAACACCAGCATCGATCAGCAAAAAGCCCGGATTGAAAAATTATTGAAGAATGAGCGGAATTCTGCTTCATTAAACAAAAAATTGAAAGCCGAACTGGAAGAGATCAAGAAGATGCGAGATGAATACCTGGGTAAAATTGATCTGTTGCTGGTAGAAAATGAGCAATTGAAAAAAGATAAGGATGAATTGACAAGTACCGTTGAAAATTTGTCGAAAAACCTCGAGAGTACGGTTAATCAGGCATCAGTAATCAAGTCGGAATACATGCAGGTAAAAACATTTAAAAAGCGTGGGTCTGATAAATATTCTGAAACGGCCATGGCCAAGCGCACTAATAAAATGGAAGTTTGTTTTTCAATTCTCGATAATAAGATTGCCAAGCCAGGCGAGCGTGATGTATTTTTAAGAATTGTTGAACCAGGAGGAAAAACAATGGGAGCCCGTACTGAAGGTTCCAGCACTTTTAAGATGGCTAATTCTGGTGAAGAAGTCCAGTATACTGCAACAAGCAAAATGAGCTATGATAATTCAAAACAGGATTTGTGTCTTAACTGGGAAGAACAGGAACGTATATTCGCACCAGGGACCTATGTAATCGAGCTCTATGTGGATGGTAACCTGAGTGGTGCCACATCGTATGTGCTGAAATAACATAATCGATTTATCACATAAAAAAAGAGGCTGCTCCACGGAACAGCCTCTTTTTTTATTGCTTTGAGAGATACCAGGATATTATTTTTTATGATTTTCGCTCAGCGTCAGCTTCACCGGATTCTTTACCTTTTCATTCAGCAAAGCCAGTTTAACTACCTCAATCATTTCCTTAACATAATGAATATTCAATCCTTTTAAGTAGGTGGATTTTATCTCTTCGATATCTTTTTTGTTATCAGCACTCAGGATAACGTCCGTTATTCCCGCTCTTCGTGCAGCCAGAATTTTTTCTTTGATACCCCCTACAGGAAGCACTTTTCCACGCAGGGTGATCTCGCCGGTCATGGCCAGTTTCTTTTTGATTTTCTTTTGTGTAAACGCTGAAGCCAGAGAAGTAAGCATGGTAATACCCGCTGATGGGCCATCCTTTGGAGTAGCACCTTCAGGAACGTGAATATGAACATCCCAATTATCGAAAATCGCAGGATCTACGTCCAAAACAGGTGCGTGTGATTTCAAATAGACCAATGCAATAATAGCAGATTCTTTCATCACCTCACCCAGGTTTCCTGTAAGTGTAAGTTTACCTTTTCCTTTACTTAAAGATGTTTCAATAAATAAAATATCTCCGCCCACTGGTGTCCAGGCAAGTCCGGTCACAACTCCTGCAACGTTATTGTCGATAGATTTTTCTTTCTGGAATATGGGTGCACCCAGGATCTTTCTCAGCTGATCTTCTGTAATTTTAGGATTATATTTTTCTTCCATTGCCACTGATTTTGCAGTAGACCTGATTACAGAAGCAATTTGTTTTTCGAGATTACGTACTCCTGATTCGCTTGTATAATCATCAACAAGTTTTTCCAGAATCTTATCACTCAGAATCACCTGACCTTTTTTTAGTCCATGCGCTTCAAGTTGTTTTGGAACCAGGTGTTTAATGGCAATCTGTATTTTTTCTTCTACGGTATAGCCATTAATTTCAATAATTTCCATCCGGTCACGGAGGGCAGGCTGAATGGAACTTAATGAATTGGCAGTAGCGATAAAAAGCACCCTCGACAAATCATATTCAATTTCAACATAATTATCATAGAAGGTAGTGTTTTGTTCCGGATCGAGTACCTCAAGCAGTGCAGATGACGGGTCACCATGAAAATCGGAGGAGAGCTTATCAATTTCATCCAGTACAAAAACCGGATTGGATGATTTTGCTTTTTTCAGGTTTTGCATAATCCTTCCGGGCATGGCACCAATATAGGTCTTGCGATGGCCGCGAATTTCTGCTTCATCACGTAAGCCACCTAACGACATGCGCACATACTTTCTTCCAAGTGCCTTGGCTACTGATTTTCCCAGAGATGTTTTACCTACTCCCGGAGGGCCGTACAAACACATAATAGGAGATTTCATATTCCCTTTCAGTTTCAATACCGCCAGGTATTCAAGAATACGATTCTTGACCTTATCGAGACCGTAATGATCGGCATTGAGAATCTTCTGTGCGCGCTTCAAGTCGAAATTGTCGACCGTGAATTCTTCAAATGGAAGCTCCAAAAGTAATTCCAGGTAATTTAAGGTAACGGAATATTCCGCTGCCGCGGGATTGATACGGTTTAATCGTTCCAGCTCTTTTTCAAAAACAACAGAGACTTCTGCAGACCATTTTTTCTTCAAAGCTTTTTCCCTCAGGTCATTTATTTCCTGGTCCTGAGAATTCCCACCCAATTCTTCCTGTATGGTTTTCAGTTGTTGGTTCAGGAAATAATCGCGTTGCTGTTTATCAATATCGATTTTGACTTTCGACTGGATCTGGTTTTTTAGTTCCAGCATCTGAAGTTCACGTGTCAGGTATTCAAGCACCATTGTAGCGCGTTCTTTCATATCAATCATTTCAAGAAGCTGCTGCTTGCGTTCTACATCAGCATTCATATTGGAGGAAATGAAATTGATAAGGAAAGAAGGACTTTCAATATTTTTAATCGCAAAAGAAGCTTCACTTGGAATGTTCGGCGACTGTGTGATAATCTGAAGTGAAAGATCACGCAAAGAATCAATCAGGGCAACAAATTCTTTTTCAAGAAGCGAATGTTTTTTATCAGAAAGCGGAATGATGCTCGCTTTGAGATAGGGTTCGGTAGCTTTTACCTCGTTAATTTTAAACCTGCGTTTTCCCTGTATGATCACTGTGGTGTTCCCATCCGGCATTCGAAGCATGCGGATGATGGTGGCCACTGTTCCCACCTGGTGCAGATCTTCCACCTGCGGGTCTTCCACAGTGCTGTCCTTCTGGGCAACCACACCAATGATTTTATCTGATTTGTAGGCTTCCTTTATCAACCGGATGGATTTATCCCGGCCAACGGTAATAGGAATTACCACTCCCGGAAACAATACGGTATTCCTAAGTGGCAGAATGGAAAGGATTTCAGGAATTTTTTCAGAGTTCATCTGTTCTTCGTCCTCTGAAGAAAGTAAAGGGATTAAATCGGGTTCATCGTCCGTTAATCCTGAAATTCCATAAATCTGGTGATTATGATTGTTGTCGAACATGCATGAAGAATTTATTGTCAAAATGTCAGTAAAATCTGAATTTGACTGTTTTAAATCGGGTACTGTAATCTGGTCAATTGATATGCCAAAGATGACCTGTTAAATGCTCGTACCTAAAGGGTAATTTAAATAATTGATAATCAATAATTAATAACTGTAAATTTCAATAACTGGCAGCAGGATTGTTTTGACTTTCTGTCATATCAAAAACTGACTTTAAAATCGCTTCTTCCGTGGCGTCAAAATCCAATCCACGACGTTTGAATACTTGCCTTGCCAGTTCGGCTGCTTTTTCGAACCGGAAAACAGGTGAATCTTCAAATCCTCCCCAGGAAAACGAAGGGATGAATTTGGGAGGAAAGCCTGCCCCAAAAATATTTGCACTAACGCCTGTAACAGTCCCGGTATTGAACATCGTGTTGATACCACATTTAGAATGATCTCCCATAAACAGCCCACAAAAAGTGAGCCCGGTAGGAATTATTTTTTCGGAACCGATATCATACACGTGAACAGTGGAATAATTGTTTTTCAGATTAGAATTGTTGGTATCGGCACCCAGATTGCACCATTCACCGATTACTGAATTTCCAAGAAATCCGTCGTGAGCTTTATTAGAATATCCCAAAATCACCGAATTACTGACTTCGCCGCCTACTTTACAATGAGGACCGATGGTAGTGGCGCCATATATTTTAGCTCCCATTTTTACAGTAGCATTTTCTCCCAGCGCGAATGGTCCACGAATCATGGCACCTTCCATGATCTCAGAATTTTTTGCCAGGTAAACCGGGCCGGTTGAAGCGTTGATGGTAGCGCATTCCACTACGACGCCTTCTTCAACAAATATATTGTGTGCCGCAATCAGCCTGTTGGAATTACTTAAAGGTGCAGAACGTCTTCCTGCTGTAAGCAGTTGAAACTGTTGGCGCAAAACCTGGTCATTTAGTTGAAAGATATCCCAAACATTTTTGACCAGGGTAATTTTGTGATGAAATTCAATATCCTTGAAACGGCCGTAGGGCGAGGTTGGGTCAGGCCAACCTTCTGCGAAAGCAGCCAGAGGAACACCCTTTGAAACAAGTCGTTGACCCAGGCTGAGTCTCCGGGCTGCATCCAGAAGTTCCTGTGTTGGGATCAAAGCGCCGTTGAGAAACAGGTTCTCATTTTCTTTCCATTCCGGGAATTTTTTCCTCAGGTAATCCTGGGTAAGAAAAGAAGTGGTTCCCTCCAGCATTAACTCCCAATGCTCCCGGAGTGTCAGTATGCCAATCCGCAAGTCTGCCACCGGCCTGGTAAAGGTGAAGGGCAGCAGTGATTTTCGGTTGAAATCGAATAAAACGGTATTCGTCATTTTTCAGCGGGATAAGGGATATTCCGGGCATCAAAATTCACAAAACCTCTCTTAAAAAAAAAGTCCCTCAAAGGGACTTTTCAAATTCGATAGGAATTTGCGGTCAGATTAGTTTTCTGAATTTTCCGTGTTTCCGGCTTTTTCAGATTTCTCCGTATGTTTTTTATAACGGTTACGGAACTTATCAACGCGACCTGCTGTATCCACAAGCTTCATTTTGCCGGTATAGAAAGGGTGCGACTGGTGAGAGATCTCCAGTTTTACCAGCGGGTATTCTTTTCCGTCTTCCCAAACCACGCTATCTTTGGTTTCAACGGTTGAACGGCTCATGAAGGAATAGTCGCAGGAAATATCCTTAAACACAACCATCCTGTAATTTTTTGGGTGAAGATCCTTTTTCATAGTACTGATTTTCCAAATGGAGTGCAAAGATACGGTAAACCCTTAAAATCTCAAAATTTCCCCGAGTTTTTCTTTAAATCCGGTTAAAAATATTATATACTATTGAGAATCAAAGATTAAATACAATAAATTTATCGTTTTGGATGTTTAATCAAGTCGCTATCTTTGACCTCTACACCGAAATATGAAATTCATCTATCCATTTACCGCACTCTTTTTACTGGTTATTTTGGTTTCATCCTGCAAAAAGGACGACATCCTGACCGATTCTTCAGCAAAACTGGAATTTTCAGAGGATACTGTTTTGTTCGACACGGTTTTCACCAGCCTGGGTTCAACTACACGCCAGTTAAAATTATACAACCGTAAGGATCAACCCATCCGCGTTTCTTCTATCCGGCTGGCGGGCGGAGCGCCTTCTATGTACCGGTTGAATGTTGATGGCATAGCAGGCAAAGATTTTTATGATGTTGAAATTCCTGCCAAAGACAGCCTTTATATTTTTATTGAAGTCACCGTGAATCCTTCCAATCCTGACATAGGTTACATACTGCAGGATTCAATAGTTTTTATAACCAATGGCAACCAACAGGACATTGATTTAGTCGCTTTTGGCCAGAATGCCAATTTTATTATTGCCGATCAATTACTAAAGGCTGGCAATTCCTTTATAAGCTATGCACTCCTGGATACTAACCTGAATGCAACAGTAACCTGGGATAACGCCTTGCCCTATGTGATTTGGGGAGGTTATGCTGTTGTAGATTCAAGCCAGACGCTGAACATACTGGCAGGCACTAAAATATACTTTGCCAATAATTCAGGATTGTGGGTATATCGCGGCGGAACACTCAATGTGGCGGGTACTGAAACTGAAAAGGTAGTTTTTCAGGGGATAAGGTTAGAATCGTATTACCAGGATATTCCGGGACAGTGGGACCGTATCTGGATAAATGAAGGGAGCATCAACAATGTTATAAATTATGCTGAAATCAGGAATGGTTTCATAGGAATCCAGGCAGAATCACTGATCGATACACTGGATCCTAAGAACCTTGAAATTACCAATACCATTATACAAAACATGAGTGGTTTTGGGATTTTCAGCAGGTATTATAATATCCAGGCTAAAAATACTGTCATCTCACGGTGTGGCCAATACGCAGTTGCACTCACCCAGGGCGGTGGGTATGAATTCAAGCATTGCACCATAGCTAACTACTGGAGCGGTAGCCAGCGGAGCACTCCTTCCTTGTACATGAATGATTATGCCCAGGATCAGGCTGAGAACTTTTACGAATTCCCGCTATACCAGGCTGATTTTTTAAATTGTATTATTTGGGGGAATAATGATGAGGAACTTGAAATCGATTACCAGTTTGCTTCGGATAGTCACCAGTTCAGAAATGTACTTTTGAAAACGGAACTTGATGTTACTACTCCCAATTTTTCAAATATCCTGCTTAACTTAAATCCGGTTTTTGTTGATTTCCAGGATAACGATTACCAATTGCAGGCAACTTCTCCTGCCCGTGATGCAGGCGATCCTGGTGTTGTTTCCGATGATCCGACGGATTTAACTCTGGATATCAAAGGAATTGACAGGACTGCTTCGCCGGACCTGGGTGCGTACGAATTTCAATAAAATGTTTTAGTTTTTGTTTAAGGATGCCAGGAAGGCCATGGTGTCAAAACCATCGGCATAATCATCAATTGCAGGGAACTGTGCCTGCCCGTAATGCACGGGTCCTTTTTTACCCACTACGCATTGTAATTCCTCCTTTACGCTTTGCAGTTTGTTATTCAGATCCTGTTCATCATCATAATACTCAAAATGTAAAACTCCCACAGGTGAGGACAGTGCTTTTTCTTCAATTACAATCAGGAAATTATTGGTGAGAAAATTTTGCCGGTTTAACAGGTAAAGAGCCTGGTGGTAATCGAAATTATTCATGTATTTGTTGTGCTGCATCACTTCACCAAACGAGGAAATATTTTCGAAAAACAAATTGAATGAATAATTCCGTGGAACAAATAGTTTTGACACATTCCTGCAGCCCATGCCGTAATAAGTAAAAATATCCCTGCCAAGGAGCATAAAATCAAATTCATTTTCAGTTCCTGTTATGATAGCTGCTGAATTTCTGTTTTTACGAAACACATGTGGCATCTTACCAAAATAATATTCAAAATACCGTGAGGTATTATTACTGCCGGTGGCAATAATAGCATCAATTTGTTTAAGCTGAGAAGCCACTTCAAACCGCGATTCCATTTTAGGAATAAATGAAAAGAAAATACGCGCCACAAAGGGAAGCAGGTACTGATCGGAAGCGGACAATTTTGCAATAACCTTGTTGCCTGAACTCAGAACCGATAAGAAATCATGAAATCCTGCAAGGGGAATATTTCCGGCCATGATAATTCCCACATTTAACGGCGAGTGGGTATTGTTGGGGTAGGAGAGCATCCATTTTTCGAGCGTTGCCTCTTCAAGCAGCCTGCAAATACCTTCAAGGGCGGTTTTTAACTGTACATTGGTGAACCAGGGATTAGCCATTTCCGAACGGTAAAGTGTGTTTTCAAAGTCTTCCATCCATTGCTGATCACGTTGGTTGGCAAGTAATTGTTGTATTACTTCCACAGTCTGCTTCCAAGCTGCCAGCTGCTCCCTTTTTTGCATCTAAATTTATATTACTTATTAAAATCGAAACATTTGTATTTATATTTGTGTTCAAAATTAAAACTAAAAGATTTAGATATGGCTATTAAGATAACTGATGAATGCATCAATTGTGGTGCGTGCGAACCGGAATGCCCTAATAATGCAATTTATGAAGGAGGCGCCGAATGGAGATTTTCTGATGGAACCAGTGTAAAGGGCATGTTTACCATGTTGGATGGCACCCAGGTTGACGCCGGCACTCCGCAAACTCCTGTTTCGATGGATGTTTATTATATCGTACCCGATAAATGCACCGAATGTGTTGGTTTCCATGATGAACCACAATGTGCCGCAGTTTGTCCCGTTGATTGCTGTGTTGATGATGAAAATTTAAGGGAAAGCAAGGATGAACTCCTGGCAAAGAAAACCCGGATGCACGCCTGATAATCCAGTCATTATAATTATTATCCGTCCCGGTTTAAATTGGGACGGTTTTTTTTTAAATATTATTTAAGGAGAATTTACGTTTCATAAACATGGCAATTGTTAAACACGGAATTGGGTTCTTATTTGTCTTGTTGGCCTCGCTATCCTTACAGGCTCAGAGCACGTCGCAGGATATCGCAGGAATTGAAAAACAGCTCCGGCAATACGCCGACAGCGTTATGAAGGGCAGTACTGACAAAACACGACAGGTGGCACTGGCTGCCTTCAATCCAGTTTTTCTTGATTTATTGAATCAGCCCGGAAGTTTTGATTATCCTTTTGATTCACTCCCTTCTGTTTCCAAGGTGACTTCAGCTGATAAAAAGGTACGCATTTACACCTGGATTTTACCTTCCCGGGAAGACGGAACCTATAAATTTTTTGGCATTATTCAGCGGATCAATCCTGAAACCCGCCAGATGAAAGTGATTGGACTAACCGATTTATCACTGCCCACAGAAGAAGCATCGGTCAATGAACTCAAAGCCGATACGTGGTATGGTGCAGCGTATTATGAGTTAATTGAGAAGAAGATCAGTAAAAAGCCCCATTATTTTTTATTGGGATGGAAAGGGAATGACCGCTTTTCCACTAAAAAGGTAATAGATGTTTTGACCTTTGATGCCTGGGATAATGTCACATTTGGTGCTCCACTTTTTATTGATGAAAAAAAGCTGATAAAGCATCGAATGATATTTGAATTCAATGCCCAGGCGGTGATGCTGCTCCGCTATGAAAAAAAGATGATTGTTTTCGACCACCTTTCACCTTCAAGCCTCGCTGTTAAAGGGCAGTTCCGGCATTATGGACCGGATTTTACTTACGATGGTTTGCAATTCAAAAAAGGTGAGTGGCATTACAAAACCAACCTGGACCTCAGAAATTCGGGTGATCGCAGATAATTTTTTCGCGATCTGAATAAGCACACTCCTGGCAATGTTGTTAATTTGCAGTATAAATTATTAAGTCTATGAAAAAGCACAATTTTGGAGCCGGACCGGGCATCCTACCTGAAATAGCCCTGAAACAGTCGGCTGAGGCAGTTCTCAACCTGAACGGTTCGGGTTTGTCGTTACTGGAAATATCACACCGCAGTAAAGAGTTTGATGCCATCATGCAAACTACCAAATCACTGGTGAGGGAATTGCTGGGTGTGCCCGAAAATTATTCCATTTTATTTCTGCAGGGAGGTGCCTCAACACAATTTGCCATGGTTCCGATGAACCTGCTTCCGGTGAACGGAAAAGCTGCTTACATCGAATCGGGTGTTTGGGCAAATAAGGCGATTAAAGAAGCAAAAATGAATGGCAATACTGAAGTTTTAGCTTCATCAAAGGATAAAAACTTTTCGTATGTGCCATCAGGTTATACTATCCCAACTGACGCTGCTTACCTGCATATTACTTCAAACAATACGATTTATGGAACGCAAATGAAATCGTTCCCTGAATCACCCGTTCCGGTTGTTTGCGATATGTCGAGTGATATTTTCAGTAAGCCGGTTGATGTTTCCAAATTTGACCTGATTTACGCAGGGGCACAAAAAAATATGGGACCTGCAGGTGTTACCATGGTGATTATTAAAAACGGCATTTGTGGAAAAACAGAAAGAACAATTCCTACCATGCTCAACTATGATACGCATATTGAAGCGGATTCGTTGTACAATACACCACCAGTATTCCCGATTTATGTTTGTATGGCAACTTTACAATGGATGAAGTCAATTGGAGGAGTTTCTGCAATAGAGAAAATTAATCGTCAGAAAGCCGATTTGCTTTATAATGAAATTGATAACAATCCGATGTTCGAAGGCACAGCAGCAAAAGCCGACCGGTCTGATATGAACGCATGTTTCCTGCTTAAAAAACCGGAACTCGAAGATGAATTCAGCCAGGTTCTAAAAGCTTCGGGAATTATCGGTTTGAAAGGACACCGCTCGGTAGGAGGGTTCCGGGCTTCTATGTACAATGCACTTCCGCTTGAAAGTGTGCAGGTATTGGTCAGCCTGATGAAAGAATTTGCTTTGAAAACTGCGTGAAAAAATTATTCTTCAGCACGAAAAATCCAGCACTATGATACGAATTTTAGCCAATGATGGAATTGATGCAGCAGGAAAGAAAATTTTTCTCGATGCGGGTTTTGAAGTCGTTACCGATAAAGTTCCACAAGATCAGTTATCGGAGGGTTTGAAAAATTTTGATGCCATCCTGGTGCGAAGTGCAACACAAGTCAGGAAAGAGCATATTGATGCCTGCCAGAACCTGAAACTGATTGGCAGGGCCGGTGTAGGCATGGATAACATTGATGTTGCTTATGCGCGCGAAAAAGGCCTACATGTTGTAAATACTCCTGACGCCAGCAGCCAGTCAGTAGCCGAACTGGTTTTTGCCAACCTATTCACTATGGCAAGGCACCTACACGATGCCAATCGTAAAATGCCGCACTGTGAATCAAAAGAACAATTTGAAGCACTCAAGAAAAAATATTCAGCAGGAATCGAGCTGAAAGGTAAAACGCTTGGAATTATCGGTTTTGGTAAAATTGGGCAAACTGTTGCCAGGATGGCACTAGGACTGGGAATGAAAGTGATGCCGTTTAAGTTGAATGCCATGGATGTGAAAATTGAAATCGATTTTTTTCAAACGCATAGCAACGCCTCCCTGATGGTCACTATGAAATGTGTGCCATTTGAAGACTTGCTGAGCCAGAGTGATTTTATTACGCTTCATGTTCCATTTCCTAAAGGCGCAGTACCTGTGATTGCATCCAAAGAACTCGCAATCATGAAGGCTGGCGTCGGAATTGTGAATACAGCCCGCGGTGGTGCTGTTGCAGAAAATGACCTTCTTGATGCGCTTAACAGTGGGAAGGTTGGTTATGCTGCACTGGATGTTTTTGAAGGAGAACCGCTCATTCGGAAAGAATTACGCGAACATCCCAATGTTTCACTTACACCACATATTGGAGGATCGACAAAAGAAGCACAGGAACGAATCGGAATTGAACTGGCCACTAAAGTTGTGCAGCTTTTTAAGTGAAGTTGAAAGTTTGAAGTTTTTAATATTAGGTGGTTAGTGGTTAATTTGTCGAATCTGCTTATGACCGGTACTTTCCATTTACAACTCTTTTTCCCATCTTTGCGCTCCCAAAACACTCTGTAATCATGGCCATTTTAAAAGCATTTAAAGGAATTCGTCCTGTTAGTGATAAAGTAGAACAGGTTGCGTCAAAACCCTACGATGTTCTCAATGAAAAAGAAGCGCGTGTTGAATGTGCCGGAAATCCATTGTCATTTTATCATGTGATAAAACCTGAAATTGATTTTGCTGATGAATTTGATCATTATGCTCCGGAGATCTATAAAAAGGGTAAAGAGAATTTTGATAAGTTGATGCATGATGGTGTATTTTTTCAGGATGAAAAAGATTGCCTGTACATCTACCAGCAAACAATGAACGGCAGAAAGCAAAATGGAATTGTTGGAGCTGCCGCTATTGAAGATTATTTCAACGATGTAATTAAAAAACACGAACTCACTCGTCCCGATAAAGAGGAAGACAGGAAGAATCATGTGAGAGTGAGTGACCTGAACTATGAACCGGTTTTTTTCGCGTATCCCAAAGTAAAAGCGCTTGATGAAATAGTGAATGAAGTCATTAAAGGAAAACCGGAATACAGTTTCACCGCTGATGATGGAATTGGTCATGCATTTTGGGTGATCAAGGATGATGAGGTGATTCGACAGATAATTTCAGAATTTGCCGGGATCAAGTACACGTATGTTGCCGATGGTCATCACCGGACCGCAGCGGCAGCATTGGTTGGAAAGGAACGCAAAGAAGCCAACCCAAATCATACAGGTAATGAAGAATATAATTTTTTCCTAGCTGTTCATTTCCCCGACGACCAGTTGGCTATTATGGATTATAACAGAGTGGTTAAAGATCTGAATGGAAAATCAACAGGTGATTTTGTTTCCGCGCTCCGGGAAAATTTTATTGTTGAAGAAAAAGGCACATCAATATACAAACCGGCAGCACTTCATAATTTCGGGATGTACCTGGATGGAAAATGGTATTCACTGACTGCAAAAGAAGGAACTTATAATGATAAAGATCCCATTGCAGTGCTGGATGTAACCATTTTATCTGAACGTATACTCGCACCGTTATTAAACATCAAAGACCTGCGTACCGATAAGCGAATAGAATTTGTAGGAGGACTGCGCGGCCTGGGTGAATTGGAGAAGAGAGTGAAGTCAGGTGAAATGAAGGCAGCTTTCGCACTCTACCCTGTTACCATGAAGCAGTTAATTGATATTGCCGATACCGGTAACATTATGCCACCTAAAACAACCTGGTTTGAACCTAAGCTTCGCAGCGGATTGGTGCTTCACAGTCTGAAATAATCATGCAGCCTTTCGACTTTTTACGGGTAAGAAAGTCGGCCCTGATTCGTGAGATTCAGGCTTTGGGTTTTTTTTATTCGCTGATAGTTGCAGGCGGTATTTTATTGGTGCTGCTGTTATTTTATAAGTTACAGGAATCATTTTTGTATAGAAGTTATTCACTTATCGCAGTTTCAGCTTTAATTGCGGGGCTTCACTTTTCACGGAAAGATCATCGCTTTATTCAACTCGTATCACCCCGGCCTTTACTGATTTATTTTACTGAATATACGGCATTGGTGGTGCCACTAATAGTCTCATCAATTGTACAATCAGGCTCACCTTTGTTTTTACTGGTGTTGTTGCCTATGTTGATAATTTCTGCAGTTGATGGAAATGTGAAGTATGAAAGTGGGGGTGGTTTTTTAAATAAATTAATTCCTGATGCTAATTTCGAATGGAAAGCCGGCTTGAGAAAAACCGGGGGGTTGCTCATAATATTATGGTTCGTAGCACTGGCATTAACTCCTGTTCCGTTTGCTTCACTGATAGCATTATGGTTTTTGTTGCTGACCGTTTCCTCCTTTTACGATGAGGGAGAACCCAGGGAAATGCTCGAAGCATTTGAAATGGATGCCGGAGAGTTTATTAAACACAAAATAAAAATGCAACTGATGACCTACCTGATACCGGTCGTGCCGGTAATGGTAATTACATTTGTAATTTTCCCCGAAAGGTGGTGGGTGTTCCTGTTGTTTATAGTTTTTAGCAGCATTAACATCGCAGTTTTTGTTTTGTCAAAATATGCCGTGTGGCGGCCGGCTGAAGTGAACCGATCGGGAAGCATCGTAAATGCTCTTTGTATGCTGGGATTGTTTTTGCCTTTCCTGTTGCCATTGCCTGTTTTTGTATTAATACGAAACTATCGTAAAGCAATAACTAATCTTAAACCTTTTCTGCATGATTTCCATTAAAGGTTTGGTGGTTGGCTATGGCGATAAAAAAGTTTTGAATGGCATTGACTGGTCGTTGGAAACTGGTAGGATTCATGGTCTGGCAGGTTTGAATGGTTCAGGTAAAACAACCCTTATGAAAGCGCTGTTCGGCATCATCAAACCGGAATCGGGATCTATGGAGATTAATTCTGCGCCATTCAAAAAACGAATGCTATCCTTCCTGGAAACAGAACCTTATTTTTATCATGGAATTACCGGTGAAGAATACCTTTCGCTTTTTATTTCAGGTGGTATTGTAAAATTTATTGCGGAAGAATGGGCTACCATGTTTCATCTGCCTTTGAATGAACTCATAGATAATTATTCAACCGGCATGAAGAAGAAGCTGGCTTTATTGGGTGTGATTAAAACCAATAAACCACTCTTGTTGCTGGATGAACCTTACAACGGGCTCGATCTGGAATCATCCCGGATTCTCACAGCTGTGTTGAAGAAATTGAAGCAGGCTGGAAAAACAATTATTATTACAAGCCATGTGCTTGAGTCGCTAACCAACTTGTGTGACCAAATTCATTATCTCAAAAACGGGGTGATCGATAAGACGTACCTTCCCCATGATTTGATGTTGATGAATGATGAAATTTTTAAAGAACTCGATCAGAATATTGAAAATAAAATTGATGACCTTTTGAAGCCTTGATCAGGCTCGGATTGCTTTTCACAGTACACACCCAGAGTTTTGCAGGACATGGGGGTAAACCGGATCCGAGTAAAGTTTTTCAATGGCAACCAGGAGGGTCCCCCCTCCCCGTCGGGGTTAGGTAACCCCGACGGGGACCACATAATTTAGCCAGGGCACCCCATCGTACATTAAATCTTTTTCATAAACCATGTTCATTTTTTCGGCCACCCTAATGGAGCGGGCATTTTCCTTGTGGACCCGGGCTACAATTCTCTTCAGACCTTTGACTTCAAAACCCCATTTGCAACAGGCATTGGCAGTTTCTACAGCAAATCCCTTTCCCCAGAATTCAGGAAGAAACCGGTATCCCACGTCTACTTCATTTTCTTCCTCAATGTATTTCAATCCGCACCAGCCTATGAATACACCCGTGGTTTTTAAGTCAACAGCCCATCGCCCAAAACCTGTTTTGGAATAGGGGTCGTAGTTTTTTAAAAATCGTAAAGCTTCATCCTCCGATTTAAAAGGCGGATCGGTGGTAAACCGGTAAATATCCGGGTGCTGATTAAGCCTGAAAATTGAAGCTGCATCGTCAACATCCATTTGACGTAGCAGGCACCTTTCCGTTTCGAGGACATACGTTTTCATCAAAAATTAAATTTCTATTAAATCCAGCTCACCGGTAAACCAGTTAGCAATGATGCAGGAGGGCTTTACCTGTTGCATCACACTTCCTGAAATATATCCCATAAGCGAACCCGGGTTGACTAAAATAGTATCATTTACTTTTTCAATGGAACTTTTATGTGAATGCCCGAAGCAAACCGTGTTGTATTTTCCCGAAAGGGCAATTACCCGTGCCATTTCAGGATAATGATACACTGCAATGGCTATATGTTCCGGTATCCCTTCCAGGGAATGTCCTTTTTCTGCTAGCAAAAATTCCCCGTGCAAGTGCAGTTTTTGTCCTTCAGGCCGTTGCTGGTTCAACTCACTCGATTTGTTGGCCATGTGAAAGCGATCACCGTCATTATTGCCAAAGACCAGGTGAAGCGGGAGGTTGCAGTTGGAATTATAAACATTGAGCATGAACGTTGAACACAGGTCGCCGCAACAAATTACAGAATTACAATTTGAGGTGTTGGCAACCATTAAAGCCGATTCAAGATGCTGCACTTGATCGTGAATGTCAGAACATATCATTGATTTCATGAGAATACAGTTCAGGATAGTACCTTTGAAGTTCAAATTTACCATTTCCTGTCTTAATGTAACCATGAAACCGGATCTTAAAAAGCTGGATGATCTGCTATCGGAGCTCGGGCGCTACCAGGCTAAACTTATTGCTGTTTCCAAAACAAAACCTGTTGAGACGGTGCAATTGGTATATGACCATGGTCAGCGTGATTTCGGTGAAAATTATGTCCAGGAACTGATAGCAAAAAAGGAGACGTTGTCCGCTCAAATTAACTGGCATTTCATTGGCCATCTTCAATCGAATAAAGTCAAGCTCATTGCACCTTTTGTTCATCTGATTCATGGGATTGATTCAGTTTCACTTTTAAAGGAAGTGAGTCGCCAGGCGGTAAAATTAAATCGTGAAATACCGGTGCTGCTCCAGGTACACATTGCCACTGAGGAAACTAAATTCGGGCTTTCGCCGGATGAAGTTCTGCACACAGCACGCCAATTTTTCTCCCAACCCATGCCCGGAATAACTTTGAACGGACTGATGGGCATGGCTTCATTTACCGAAGATGAAAATTTGATTAGAAAGGAATTTAAAACTCTCAAAAAAGTTTTCGATACGTTATCACAAGAAACTGTTTTGCATCAATCATTTAGTACGCTGAGCATGGGAATGAGCAATGATTACAAAATCGCACTCGATGAAGGGAGTAACATGATCCGCATTGGAAGTGCTATCTTTGGTAGCAGGAATTGATTTCCGGGAAACCGGTAAAAATATTATGTTATGAGCTATACTATTTCAATACATGGAGGCGCAGGCACCATTTTACGTTCTGAATTATCTTCTGAAAAGGAACAGGCTTATTCCAATGGATTAATGATGGCGTTGCAGGCAGCTGAGGACGTGCTGTCATCAGGTGGGGCAGCCCTGGATGCTGTTACTGTTGCAGTGAGCCTGCTTGAAGATAACCCATTGTTTAATGCAGGAAAAGGTTCGGTATTCACCAACAAAGGCCGTCATGAAATGGATGCTTCCATTATGGAAGGCAATGCAATGAGAGCCGGTGCTGTAGCAGGGGTGACGGGAGTTAAGAATCCTGTGCAGTTGGCCAGGCTTGTTATGGAAAAAACGGATCATGTGTTGTTATCAGGTGCCGGGGCTGAGGAGTTGGCGCAAATGTTTCATCTTCCTTTCGAAGCCCCTGATTATTTTTTCGACAGCTTTCGTCATAACCAGTGGCTGGCGGTGAAAGATTCCAATGATACCATCATGGATCATTCCGGTGAAAAAAAGTTCGGGACTGTAGGGGCCGTTGCCCGGGATGAACATGGCAACCTGGCTGCAGCTACATCTACCGGCGGAATGACTAATAAACGTTATAACCGTATCGGGGATACGCCCATTATTGGTTCGGGCACTTATGCTAACAATGCCACCTGTGCCATTTCATGCACCGGTCATGGGGAATATTTTATAAGGGGAGTGGTTGCCTATGATGTTTCCTGTTTGATGGAATACAAAGGGTTATCGCTTCGTGAGGCGTGTGAAAAGGTTGTTATGGAGAAACTGGTTGCCCTTGGCGGGGAAGGTGGATTGATTGCAGTGGATGCAGCCGGAAACACGGAACTGGTGTTTAACAGCGATGGCATGTATCGTGCCTCAGTCAAAAGTGGGAGCAAGCCTGTAATTGCCATTTACAGGTAAAATTTCGCCCCCTGAAAGGTGAGACTAAACATTTCTTTATTTCCACTTGTTGCTACTTTAAGTCATTGTTGCTTCTTATCTTTACTATTAAAACAAAAACAGTAGCATGAGAAAACTTATACAACTTTCGCTGGCAGTGATCCTGGTAATATTTACTGCTCCTTTTAGTAACGCCCAGCTTTTCCGTATTCCTTCACATTTAACACCGGCTGATTACGAAGCGAACAAAATAATTTTCAAGGTAAGGCCGCACTACAAAGCAGCTTGCCGTACCAACAGTATCAACCTGAATAAACTGAATGATGCTTTTTCACGTATTGGTACCGTTACCCTGAAAAAAAAATTCGCCAATCATAGTTCTCCTGAAAATGAGCGTAATGCTAACGGTCAAAAACTCATTGACATCTCAACCATTTACGAAGCCACATTCACCAATGGTTTATCACTTGAGAAGGCTATTAATATAATGCTGGCCACCGGTCTTGTTGAATATGCAGAACCTTCCTATAAAGTGGAACTGCTTTTTAATCCCAATGATCCTGATACCGCTTCGCAATATTATCTTTCACTGATAAAGGCATATGATGCATGGGACATCACCCAGGGTGATAGTAATTTTGTTGTGGGAGTAACCGATACCGGAACCGATCTCGACCATCCTGACCTGGCAGGCGGAATTAAATATAACTACCTGGATCCCATCAATGGTGTTGACGATGATAATGATGGTTATATTGATAATTTTATGGGATGGGATGTTGGACAAAATGATAACGACCCGGGAATAGATGTAGTTCATGGATCTTTTGTATGCGGACTGGCCGGAGCAGTTACTAATAACGGTGTGGGTATTGCCGCTCCGGGTTTCAATACAAGATATCTTCCTGTTAAAATTTCAAACAATGGTGTACTCACTGCCGCTTATGAAGGCATCGTTTACGCAGCAGATCATGGCTGCGTGGTAATTAATTGTTCATGGGGAAGTTTTGGTGGCGGTCAATTTGGTCAGGATATAGTGGATTATGCTACCATTAACAAAAATGCACTGGTGGTGGGAGCCAGTGGAAATTCAAACAATGAAAATCCTTTTTTCCCCGCTTCTTATAAAAATGTTCTTTCCGTTACCGGAACTAATAATACGGATACGAAATGGGTGAATTCCAGTTTTGGAGCATTTGTAGATATCAGCGCTCCTGGTGAAGCGATATATTCTACTATTTATGATGATACGTATTCTTTTTCATCAGGTACCTCTTTTGCAGCACCTATTGTGGCAGCAGCAGCAGCAATGATCAAAACTCAATTTGCATTTTATACTCCTATGCAGCTTGCCGAACAATTACGTGCAACCTCGGATGATATTTATTCCGTTCCGGGAAATATTCCATACATAAATAAGTTG
Source organism: Bacteroidota bacterium (assembly GCA_030855635.1). Classification (GTDB taxonomy): domain Bacteria; phylum Bacteroidota; class Bacteroidia; order AKYH767-A; family OLB10; genus JADKJB01. The sequence goes on from JALYQW010000079.1 coordinate 104,884, forward strand.
GGTAAAGGAAGGCTGAATATGCATCGTGCGCTTACTGAAAGTCCTAAATCAGTTAGAATGGATGATTTGCTGATTACCGATAACAACGATAACGCTTTTGCTGGAGATGATACGTTGGACCTTACCGTTTTCCTGATAAATTACCTACAGCCTTTAGCCAATCTCAATGTTACACTAACCAGCAGTGATCCGAATATAAATATTATTGTGCCCACCATTAATCCGGGTTTTATGAATACGCTGGGAACCTATAACAATAGCTCCAATCCTTTTAAAGCCGTAATAGGAAACAGTGTTCCGTTCAATACAAAGGTTACTTTCACGCTTACATTTAATGATGGCGCTTATACCGACTGGCAGATTTTTGATCTTGTAGTGAATGTTGATTATATAAACGTGCTGGTGAATGATGTGGGTACTTCGATTACGAGCAAAGGCCGCATTGGCTATAACATTCCTCAAGGACAGGGAATCGGTTTTACGTACAACGGGGGATCTTCTTTATTGTATGAAGGAGGATTGATGATTGGTACCGATACATCAAAAGTTTCTGATCATTTATTTGGTGCTCCGGTAAGTGTTTTGGAAGATGATTTTGTTTCGTTAACTAATGTGAGAAGAATTATTCCTACAGTGCAATCTGATTTTGATCTCGACAGCCGGTTTAATGATGATGGTGCCGGAAGCAACCAGATTGATGTAGAGGTAAACCAAAAAACTTTTGCATGGAGCAGTCCTGCCGACAGTAAATATATTATCGTGGAATACACTATTATCAATACCGGTGCAAATTCAATCAGCAATCTTTTTGCAGGAATTTATGGTGACTGGGATATTGGAAATGTGATCGATAATAAAGGGGAATACGATGCCGGAATTAAATTAGGATATGTATACAATACGGGCAGTCCAACCTATTATGCCGGGATCAAACAACTCACTTCGAATGCTCCGAATGTTACTCATGCAGTTGACAATGACGGGGCAGGAGGTACGATTAGTATTTATGACGGCTTTACCAATGCTGAAAAATATATAACATTAAGTATACCTCGCAATGCATCAGGAACTGCAGGCGCCGGAAATGATGTATCAATGACTGTTGCATCAGGGCCGCATACGATTGCTACCGGTGATTCAGTGAGAATTGCCTTTGCTATGATGGCAGGAGAAGATCTTGCATCGTTACAGGCATCCGCAACAGCGGCACAAATAAAATATGCAACTATTAACTCACTCATTCCCCTTGAGCCTGTTGTTCCGGGACTTTCACAAAATTCACCTAACCCTTTTATGAGCTCCACTACAATAGGTTATTCTGTAGCAGGAAAACAAAAGGTCACCCTTGAAGTGTATGACGTACTGGGTGCGAAAGTTAGAACACTTGTTGATCAGGTTTTGCAACCCGGATATTATACAGCCGAATTTAATGATGTGAGTAGAGGGGTTTACTATTGCAGGCTGATCAGTGGTGAAATGAACGAAGTGATAAAAATGATTTGTATCGAGTAGAATAAGCTACTGCAAATTACCGCGATAAAATCATGCGATTGGTTTTGAGTGTAACTCCATCAACTTCGAGCGAATAAAAATAAAGTCCGTTTTTCAATAGCGCACCTTTGTCGTTGTCACCATTCCAGGCTATTTTATGAACTCCGGATTTCTGAGCTTCCTGCCGGAACGTCTTTATATTTTGACCAATCACATCATACACTTTTATAACTACATTACGTGCATTACTTTTAAGATTGTACGTGATGAGCGTGTTTGTTTTTACAGGATTTGGAAAATTATTCATCACAAACTCTTTCAAGGGTATTTCAATTTCCCCCACTGCACAGGTGGCGGCAACAACACCATTAAAGTTGGATGTGGGCGGGGTTGTAGTCATATCCAGTATGATGTAGCTTCCGTTAAAATTATATCCTGTTGCAGTCCCGTTTTCATTACGGAAAAACATGTCGATGGCAAGGATAGGAGTACCGGCGGGAATTACACCCGCTACACCTGAACTGTAATAGCTCATCGGATTGATGCAGATAGTCCATAAATCATTTCCAAGGGATGACATTTGCCCGATTCCATCATCTACGTTAGGACTACCGACAATCCATTCCCAGGAAGCGCTCGGACTGGAAGTAACTGCCCCTGAATACATGTAAACTTTATTAGCTCCTGCCAGTTGTGAAACACCCTGGTTGGCATCATAGGTGATGCGTAAATCATTTTGTTGGGCCAGTAAATTCCCGGTTGAAAGAAAAAATACTGTGATTGCTGTTGCAAGTAGTTGTCTTACCATAATGTATATTTTGATGCTATCTGTTTTACTGCAAATTTAGTGCTGGAAATAAATTATGTTGGACAAATGCACGTAATTCCTTTCAAATTTAGGGTAAAAATAACCTGAAAACACCACGAGAAATTATATATTTCATTAAAAATCAATTGTTTAAAAAAAATCTCGAATGTATAAAATATTTTGTTTAATACCTGTTTTAATGATCACATGAGAACATCATTTTGCAAATGATAATGAGTGCTGCGCCCTCCGCCTGTTTCTTTCGCAAGAATATCTTTTGACAACATATCCTGAATATCCCGTAAGGCTGTATCCTGTGAACATTTACAAATTTTTGCCCACTTTGATGAAGTAAGTTTTCCTTCGAAGCCATCAAGCAGTTTGTTAATCATTTTTCTTTGTCGTTCATTAAGGTTTTTCTCTTTTACATTATCCCAAAACTTTGATTTGTAAATCACCTTTGACAGGCCTTGTTCAGACGCAATAATTCCCCGATCAAGACACTCTAGGAACCATACAATCCAAGCTGTAATGTCAACCGTGCCGTGCTGTGTTTTTTCAAGTATGTCATAATATTGTTTCCTATCGATTCTTATTTGAGCAGACATGCTATAGAATCTTTTTGAAATTCCATCTGCTCTGGCTAACTGCATATCTGCAATGGTTCTCGCAATACGACCGTTACCATCATCAAATGGGTGTAATGTTACAAACCATAAATGTGCAATAGCCGCTTTAATAATTGCATTTACTTCCTCACTAGAATTAAACCATTTAAGGAAAGCTGTCATTTCCTGAGATAATCCTTCTGAACTCGGTGCAATGAAGTGTACTTTTTCGTTGCCTATCGGACCGGAAACGACTTGCATTGGATCATTCGGCGAATTGTTCCTCCAATTACCAACAATAATTTTATGCATACCACTTTGACCTGATGGAAAAAGTTCGGAATGCCAACCAAAAAGCCTTTCCTCACTTAGTGGTTGCAAGAATTTTTGTGTGGCATCAAGCATGACTTCAACAACTCCATCAATGTTTCTGTCGGCGGGAACCAGTCCGGCAATGTCCAAGCCCAGCCTCCTGGCTATGGAAGATCGTATTTGGTCATGATCAAGTATTTCTCCTTCAATTTCATTTGACTTGAGTATTTCAAGTGTCATGGTTTGAAGCATAGCTTCCGATTGTAAAGAAAATCCAAGGCTTTCCATTCGCCCTATAAGTCTGCCCTGTCTGTGACTTACAATCGATAAGGGCTTAATAATGACCTCTTTATTCCAGGTAAAATTTGGCCAATTTTGATTTTGGTAAATATACATTTGAATTAATCTCCGCACTATTTGCGGCAAATATAAAGCTTAATCACCGCATTACAAAGCAATCTGCGCAAATGTTGCGGTTATTAGCTTATATCATCGCAAGCTTTGAATGGTTATAGTTCAACCGGGGGCATCCCCACTAAACTCATGACTCAATTCTGTGTATGCTGCAATACCTATATTATGAGTTCCTAACGGTATCGATAAAAACGAAAAATTCCCGCGATCTTCTTATTGAACGATCAATTTTCTAGTCTCAATAAACTTGTTAGCTTTTGCCTGCATTGAATATATTCCGGGTGATAAAAACTCCACGTTTAACACATACCTTGATACATTATTTTTGTTCAATGCTATTTGTAACATCTCTTTTCCTGAAACATTAAAAATAGAAATAGAATTTATTTTTCTGTGCTTGAAATAGTAGCATTATTGAAGCTTCGCAAGGGAGATGCCCTCCGTAGCTCACAGTGCGACCTCGACGGGAATCGAACAAATCAGATAGGGTCAACTTTGAAAAGCATGGATTGAATCCAAAAATCCCGCCCTGATTCAGAATGAGAATGAGAATGTAAAAATATTCGTACTCTTTCTCATTCTCTTTCCCGCTCTGTATGTGTAGCCCTATCGGGAATCGAATAAATCAGATCGGTCAACTTTTGAAAAGCATGGATTTAATACAAAATCCCGCCCTGATTTCAGAATGAGAATGAGAATGGGAATGGGAACGTAAAAATATTCGTACTCTTTCTCATTCTCTTTCCCGCTCTGTATGTGTAGCGAGAGGGGGTATCGAACCCCCGACCTTAGGGTTATGAATCCTACGCTCTAACCACCTGAGCTACCTCGCCGAGTTGAAAATCTAAGTAAAACCTGGATTTAAGGGCGCAAAGATAGAAATACCCGAGACAATTTAAAAGCATCAGGGTAAACAAATTAATTTGTAGTTAAGTTATTGAAAATCAGATTTTTGAATGTATATGCAGGATCTTAAAAGCAAGAAAATTCCTTTTGTACCAGCTATTGAAACTTAAACCTGCCTGAATCGTAAAAACTTGTTCTGTGAGCTGGATTTATTAAACGAATTGGTAAAAATTCTTAAATGAACCCTTCTTATCAAATTCGATGAAATCTTCACTTTCTAGACGTTGAATTTTCGATTACATTAAATAATTTATGAGCAGGAATAGATTACGATCGCGACAGAGAGCATTTCTCAGCACCAGGATGAAAATTGCTGTAGGTGCTGCAGTGTCGGGGCTCACTATATTTTTGCTGGTTATTTACTTTAACTTTTTTGATGTTAAAGACTCGAAGGCTTTCTCATCCGGTGATTACCGGTCTGTTGCTTCCGGTAATTGGGAAGATGCAACAGTATGGGAAGTTTATGATGGTAAAGAATGGAATCCTGCTCTGGAACCTCCCGGAGATGGTGTTCGGAAAATTCTTGTTACTAACGGACAAAAGATGGTGATCAGTGATGAAATTCCAATTAATCATCTCGTCATTGATGAAGGATCGCAGGTTTCGATTGAATCTAACACCATTCGTATTTCAAAATTTAAGAATGCCGGCGGAATCACCTGTCATGGAATTTTGGAACTGGGATCTACTATCCTGGAAGGTAACGGTGATTTTTTACTAGGGCCTACTGCTTCGTTATTAATTGGATCGGATGCCGGTATTGATAAAAAAGGAAATACCGGAAACATACAAATGACCGGTAAAAAGGATTTTAATAAGGATGCAACTTATGTTTTTAATGGAACAGTTGCCCAACATACTGGCAATGGAATTCCTGTAATAATAAAAAACCTGGTAATTGATAATACTTCAGGTGTGACACTTGATCAACCCATGCAGATTCTCAGCCGATTACAGTTGAATATCGGAATTTTGAATACCAGTCGTCATACACTCACGCTGGGGAATTCTTCGTCGGCTCCCTGTGCCATTGAGTCTGATGAAGGTTCCTTTACAGGGAATATCAAAGTGTGGTATGGTCTTTCAAATATTAATCAGCTTCAATTTCCTTTATCAGATGGCCACAACCGTTACCGTGTAGGATTTTCCTGTACGCAGGCTGTTTACCAGAAAGGAATGATAGAATTTGTTTACCGTGAAGGAATTCCGAATGATCTGCAGAAGTCTCCGTTTGAAGCCCGCCAGGTAGTAGTAGGAATTACTGGAAAAGGTCATTTTTCTGCCATGCTTTCAAATGGTTCTGAAGAAGCCTGGCTGCAGTTGAACAGTGTTAAAGTTACGCCAGGGGCAGATGCAGCAATCAATTGGGATATTCTTAAAAAGTCGGATGTGGCTGTTGCCGGTGTGGTGCCTGCTCCAAATGGAAAAGTTAAGGCAGTCTCCAATGTATTATACGGACCGGTTCCATTTTCTTCACATCTGGTAGTAAGATTTTACAGTGATTTTAAAACCACAACCACCATGCAGATGATGAGTTCAAAGGGTAAAGTAGTGCAAATGGAGAATATAAATGCTATGCAGGGTTATAACCAGTTTATCTTCAATGCCACCGACAAACTCACGGATGGGGCATATATGATTCAGATTAGCAATTCATCGGAGATACATACCTTTCAGGTAGCCCGTGAAATAATTACTGCAACAAAAAACTGAGTAAAAAAAACGAATCTACACGTTTGTATTTTTATTTACTGCGTGCCTTTTTAAATAAGATAGTCTGTAAAGTCTTGAAAAAATATTTAATGTCCGTAGTAACCGGATTCTTTTCATACTGCGTCAGGTAATTCATTTCAGAGCGCATTATTTCATCCAGGGTTTTTGGAAGATCCGCGTAGAAAGGCGGGATTAAGCCCGGTTTATGTTTCAAGCGCTTTTCTTTAAGCTCCGGACTATACAGTCCGAGGTATTGCTGGCTCAAAGGACGCACTCCAACGAGTTTGATATCACCTTTAATTAAATTCGCAAGCATGGGAAGTTCATCAATCCAGTATTTACGCATGAAACTGCCAACTGTGGATATCCGGAAATCATTATTGAATTTTCCACCTTCACGGAGACTGTTTTTATCGTAAATGTATTGCTGAAGGTATTCTGAAAAAGGATGCATGGTTCGGAACTTGTAAACATTGATAACTTTTCCATGCTGACCGAAACGTTTCATTTTGCAGATAGGGCCGTAGGAAGGTTCGACATCGAGTGAAGGTTCATCCACTTTCTTTACCACAAAATACATTTTGCCGTTAATTTTTTTCTCGTCAATAATATTAAAACCGGAACTGTATAAACGTCCCAGCGTTTCTGTCCATGATATTACTCGATTTCTTCCTTCAGTAATTTTGAAATAAATTTTTTTAGTGAATGGCAGTTTAGGGAAAATTCGTTTAAAAATGAAATCGAAAATGTAATAGATTTGCCCAATAACCGGAGGGTATTTTTTCAATAACCGCAACTTACGGTCGCCTTTTGTTTCCGCACAGCCAACAAAAATGCCGTCCATGGGCAATTTCTGGTTGATGGCATGAAAGAATTTGTTTATTCTCGGAATATCATTAATCCTAGCAAAATTGACCAGGGTAGTGAAGTAGTTATCGGATAATGCATCAATGTTAAATGATGTTTTTGTCATCATCACAATGGTGCGTTTATTTTCTATGCTTATATAATCCGATAAATATTGGTAAACTTCTTCACCCGGGTCCTTCAATATGGAATTGGTTACGTTTCCAAACCTGAAGAGGTCACGAAGTTTTCCCTCCGATTTTTCGCGTTTTAACAGTAAACTGTTTCTCATAATCCCCGAACTTAAAAATTGCCTTGTTAAAAATTTATTACTGCTCCCGGCAAAGCAAATAACTTACATGAGATATAATATAATGTAAAAGTAACGAATAAAAAATATTTTTGACGATAAAAAAAATACGGATTTAATACTTTTCAGCACCTGGAAAAAACGAAATAGTATTATAATTAATTGTATATCAATTAATTGAATTGACATCTACTTATGTTTTGTTAGTAGCTTTAGAATTAATAATCTGACTTTTTTATGTCTAATTGCAGGTTTGTACCTGCAAGCAAGGTGCCCAGTGCTGCAAACATCCAGGCATTGGACCAACGCATGAACGAATGCCTTTCGGTGAAAAAGCGGTATTTCCGGAAATAAAAAAAGCCTTTTTCCGACTGCATATTACCGATCGTAAAGGCGGCTGTACGAACTGCAGACGTTACATTATTATAACGGCATAGCGTCAAAATTGCCTGGGCAGCAGCAGTGCAATCGAGGGGATAACTTTTGTCATGAAAAAATTTCGGCATTCCATCATCTTCAAATAAGTTTCGGGTATAAAAATCATATCCGAGTTGAATACGGTCATTCCAAATGCTATTTCCCGTACAATTCCTGTATTCATCCAGGCAATCTAAAATATATCCTGTATGATAGTTATCAATCCATTTCCCTTTCGGGGAACCGGAATAATACCAGGAACCATTATCCTGTTGGTTGTTCATTACAAAGCGTATCACTTTATCTGCCAATTCATACAGCACTTTTTCACCGGTTACCGAATAAACCTGGGCAAGAAGCCTGACACCTTTCATGTTAGCATTGTACACCTGTGTTGCATCAAATGGTGAGTAGGAGAGACAAAGCGAGCCATCAGCCTGCTCTTGCCGGTTGAGATCTTTCAGCACAAAGTCACATGCGCTGCGACATAATTCAAGAGCCTTCCTGTTTCCGGAATAGCGGTAATAAAGAAACAATGCATTTGAAATAATACCTGTAGCCACAATGGTAGGCTGGTAGGCGGGTATATTCGCATTTCTTGCCTCCCAGGGAAAATCGTAACCCCAGCACGCGCCGTGAAAGCCAGGCGAAATTAGTTTCTCGAGTTCCTGAAGCAACATGTTGCATTTTTCATGAACAACGGCTTCTTTTTCATATCCGCCCGAACCGAGAGCCGTGTACCCCTGAATACACAGGCCTAAAGTAACCGGATTCAATCCTTTTTTAATACTTAGGAGGGGGCGAATATTGAAAGGACTTCGCTTTACCAGTTGTTGGATTCCGAACCGTAATAATTTATTGGATTCTAAAATGGGCAATTGGAAAAGCGGTGACTTCAACGCATCATAAGGATCAAAACCCCTGTAATTTTCCTGTTCAATATAATCCCTCAGCAGGTTCAGCGAATGCGAAATATCGGTTGAATTCACAGCTGAAAATTATAAACGGATTCTTGCACCATTTTCGGCAATGGATTCGAGCACCTTAAAAGTTGCCAGCATGCTGTTGTACTGTTCCTCAAAAGTGATGGGTGCTTTTTTTCCTTCCACTATCGCCTTAAGAAACTCTGTTACTTCCTGTTGGTGTCCTTTATCCTGCCCGCTGATTTTTTGTTCACTTTTCTTTTTTCCCAGGATGGTTAGTTTATTAAAATCATCAAGTACCGCCACTTGTCCGCCAAAAAATACTTCAAGATTTTCCTTACTTAATTCTTTATTCCCATTTGAAAAATAGGAGATATTTGCGATGCTTCCATTGCTGAATGAAAGATTAATGGCAACTGTATCATTCAGGTGATTGGCGTCATGCATATTCATTGCACTTACCGACACCACAGGTGATCCGCTGAGATACATAGCCAGATCGATGAAATGGCACACTTCACCAATGATTCTTCCACCTCCGGTTTGAGGATCATGAATCCAGTGATTTGCAGGTAACGTGCCGGCATTAATGCGGTAATTGATACTCACGGGTACAGGGCCCATTTGCCGGATTGCTGCATGCAGTGTTTTTGATAACGGTGAAAAACGCCTGTTAAAACCAACCATCAGGTTTTTACCCGACTCAATATAAAGATCGCGTATTAAATCAAGTTCTTCCGCCGAAAGGCAAAGCGGTTTCTCAACAAAAACATTTTTTCCATGCTTCAGTCCTTCCATCACATATTTTGCGTGAGAATCATGACGGGTTGCAATGAACAGTGTATTGATGTCGGTATCCGTTAAAACTTCATTGGCATCCCCTGTACAAAACTCAAAGCCATATTTATCAGCAATATTTCTTGCATTAGCAGGACGGGCGGTTGCAACACCTTTCATGCGAGCCTGTTTTTTCACGGCGGGTAACAAAACATTTTGTGCAAAAGAACCGGCACCAATGAATCCCGCAACGGGTTGCTGTCCGTTTACCAAATTCCTGCCTGAACTTTCAGTCAGGTCAACTCTTGATTTCACCGGGCGCTGCACATCATACTTCAACACGATACCCGAGTACGATTCTTCCTTTTGCATAATGAGATCATACGCTTTCAGGGCATCCGCGAAAGCGAACTGGTGCGTAATAAGCGGGGCCATATTTATCTTTCCGGAACTAATCAGTTCAACAAAGGCTTCCATATTCCGGTTTTCGGTCCACCTCACATAACCGTAAGGATAATCATATCCTTTATCTTCATAGTCAGTGTCATAACGGCCTGGGCCATATGAACATGACATTTTTAGTTCTAGTTCTTTGCGGAAGTAATTAGTTCTTTTAAATCCGGTTGGTACCGCACCCACAATTACTACTTTTCCTTTTTGTCGGCAAACTTCGCCCGCAAAATCAACCGGGTCGGTGGAAGAAGTTCCTGCGGTGATGATTACAGCATCTACGCCATGGCCGTTAGTCAGTGTTTCCACAGCAGGCAGTAAGCCTTCACTGTTTCTAAGGAAAGAATGGAGTGAACCATTTTTAATCGCTCTTTCAACCTGTATCGCGTCTACATCCACACCAATAGCTTTTACACCGGAAGCAGCAAGCATTTGCAGAGTCATTTGACCGATAAGACCGAGGCCGATAACCAGGCAATTTTCACCCAGCCTTAAATCTGCCTGCCTGATTCCCTGCATCGCAATTGCACCCAATGTTGCAAAGGCAGCATGTGCTGTGTTTACATTGGCAGGAAGTTTAACACATAAATTTTTTTGAATACAAACTACTTCAGCGTGATTGGCCCCATTGCCCCCGCAGGCCACGAGATCACCTTTTTTAAATTCGGTGACATCCGGGGCAACTTCCAGAATTTCGCCTGCACAACAATAGCCAAGAGGTGAGGGGGCATCCAGTTTATTCATCACCATCCTGTAAGTGTTCATGATGCCTGTAGTTTTCGCTGAACGGATTACTTTCTTCACTTCATCCTGTCGGGCGCGAGCTTTGCCGATATAACCCAGCCGGGCATCTTTCACCGTTTTACCTTCGGTGCCGGCACTGATCACCGAATAATGATTTCTTACAAGCACACTGCCACTCTGAAGTGCCGGAAAAGGGACTTCTAAAAGTGTCATTTTTCCATCTTTCAGACTTTGTATCAGTTGTTCCATCAAGTAAACTTCGGCGAATGATAAAAATTTCTAGCAGGTAATCAGCAGGTGCAAATTTAACCATTTCTTTGGTTGCTGGTCAAGGGCAACGTGAAAGAGTGGTTATTTCCTATCTCCTATAACAGTATCGAACGCCCGAATGTAGTTCTGCACCATGCGTTCTTCGGTAAATTTTTCTTCATACAGCGTCCGGCTGTTCCGGCCCATTTTCAACCGAAGTTCAGGGTCATTGATGAGTAGTAACAATTTACCCGCAATAGCTTTGGGATCACGCGAAGGCACGATAAATCCATTTTCGTTATCAATGACTGATTCACGTATGGCTCCCTGATCGGTGGATACGACAGGCAGGCCGGATGCCATGGCCTCAACGATGACCCAAGGATGTCCTTCCGGTTCGCGGGGTGTGAATACAAAGATGTCACTTTCGGTAAGATGGTTTAATTTATTCTTACTCACTTCCGGTGATAAAAATGTTACCGGCAGTTTGTTATCCGCTACCACTTTAAGGCAATCCATACGTGTTTCCTCTTTTCGCCATGCACCGATTACTGTGAGCTGGCTGGCTCCCGGACAGGTTTTTTCAAGATGGATCATCGCTTGCAGCACATCTTCAATACCCTTTGATGATTGCAGGTTAGCCAGGTAAATAATCTTGACGGTTTGATTACCATTTTTAATGAATGGAGGAATGTTATAGTTGCCTCCGTTAGGAACGACAAAAATTTGGTTTTCATTAAAATAATCTGAGAAAAGGTATCTTAAATTATTACCCAATACCAGCACACCTTCCGAAAACTTTAGAATTTGTTTAACATACCATCGGGTAACCGGATTTGCACTGGCCACCCATCTTTTAAAATCACTTCCCCTGAGTTGAACCAGGCACCTGGTTTTCGTGATGCGACACAAAGCTATAAATACAGAATCCTTTAAAAAGCCTATTGTTGCCTGGCTTATGGGAATCAGTACGAGGTCGGGCTTTTCCTTTATTAAAAGGGTATAAAGATTTTTATAGATAGCCAGATTGGAAAACATTTTTTTAAAACTCCACTTTCCAAGGGTCTCAAGTGATGTGTTTGCTTTTACATCAAGATGCAGCAGCTGATAATAATTTTTCAGTCCTGAATTGACCAGGATTTCAAAAGCAACCGAAGGGCCCATGTAAGGAGGTGGCAGTTTTCCCAATATCAAAACTTTCTTCTTTGATTCCATGTGGATATATCAGTCCATAACCTGTTTTGGCAAGGCCAGCATGGCAAATACCGGAAGCAGCAGATACATTAGCGGCGCATACAGCAACGGAGTAGTTGAAATTGAAAAAAGCAAAATAATAGACAGTGCTCCAAACCCGAGAAAGCGCATGGGCAAAAGGTACCCTGTTATTCGGGAGAGGAGGTTCAAAATGATCAGAATGTAAATTATCAGGCCCAGGTAACCATTGAACATGGTAGTCCTTACAAAATCATTATGCGATCCTTTTCCGATATAAATATAAGGATTATCCATTCCTAAAGGCAATCCGAATAATTGTACAAATGAATTTTGTGAATTGAAGTGATCGTAAAACCGCATCCATCGTCCCATTCGGCCGTGTAATAACTGTTCATTATCTTTTTCACCTTCGTAAACAGAGATATCGGTCTGAATCAGTGGTTTAATTTTTTCATCAAATGAAGCAGTGCCATTCATATAAATTAATCCGGAAATGGCAACAACAAACAATAATCCATATCCGAAATTTGCTTTGAGTGTATGAAGTAAAAATAAAATCAACAGGGCGATAAACACAACATAACTGGCTGTATGATGAATGTTAAACAACAAGAGTATTCCAAGGAACAGTGCAATCAGTAATGGCAGAAATCTTTTAAACCCGGTTTCATGACCGACTATAGATTTATTTATAAATGAGTAACAGACCACCAGGATTCCTCCGGTCATGTAAATTGCGTAATTCATCACATCGGCATAACTTCCCTGAAATCGTTCCAGGCCGCGAGAGATCTGAATGTTGATAGGATCAAATATGAGTTCGTAGCAAAATATAGTGATTACAAAAAAGGTGCTGTAAATAAATGTCTGGAATATGCCATGCAAATCATTTTTGCTTCTTATCAGCCTGCGGCAGAAAAAGTACATGATGAAGGGAAACGAAAACTTTAGGGTAAATTCAATTGCATTGAGTGAAAAAGCATCACTAATTAATAACGCAAGACAAGAAATGGTGATGAGAACAGAAAACACACCCATATAGGTATCAAGTCTTGAATAATTCGGTTTTGGAAGCTTGAAGATGGTGTACAGGGCCAACAAGGGTGTTGCAACTCCGACAATATAAAGAGGTGAAAAGAGAGGTGATATTTCTTTCAGGTAATAAAAATTATCCACTATTGGTCGTATCAGCATCAAAATGACAAACCATTTCAAAGACCAGGGCAAGTCGTTGAGCCAGATTTTCCAATTTTTAAATGATATCAGCATGGAATTGCAAAGATAAACAAATGAATCTCTGCAGGGGTGAACAGGCGCCCGAATGGGTTAAGTATGGATCCCTGTTCAGCCGTCATGATGTTCTGAATTGAAAATATTCATAGCATGGCCAGTGCATAAAAATCCCGGTAGGTATTGTGAATTATATTTAAATGCCTCCTGCATTACGTTGTGACGATTCAATAGCACCGTAGGAATATGTTGATTACTGACTGGTACTTCAACAGTAAACCGGTTCATTTTGTCCTGAATCTTATAAATTTTTTTTGAATAACGGGTGGCTGGAGCCGGGAAAAGAAAACCTTCCCGATTTAAGCGAAGTTCTCGTGAAGGTGCTAAATAAACCCGTTTACTTAACCGGAAGTTGGCATGTTCGGGAACAAAAAACCCATAGGCTGCAGTAGCCTGTGAAATCGCTTCGCGTAATCCGGTATCATATCTTTTAACCAGGGCCGTTAATATTGCTTTTCCTGCAGGTTTATCAAACCAGCTTTTTCTGACTTCCATAATTTCATGTATGCATTTAACAAGGTCGGTTTCCTTTAATCCGAGAAAGTCAAGATCCAGTAAAATTGCTTTGGCATGTAATAAGAGGTTTCGTAACTTAACAATTCCGTAAGTCATACCGATGGCATTACTATACCAGGCTTTAACAAGGTATTCAAGTGCCACCTGGTGTTTTAATACCAGTGTATCTGTTTCATTGGCGGTATAATTTACCAATGGAGTAGGATTGCCCCCGAGAAAATTATATTTTCCGAAAAAAGTAAATTGTTCAAGTTGTACTGCATTCTTTTCACAGGTACCGAATAAACGGTGCGTGAATAAATAGTTATCAGGAAAATCAAGTTCCTTAACCGGATTAATTTCAAATGGTTCGTTATCGTGAAAAACAACATACAGATCGATATCTGAAATGCCCGGCGATGTAATACCACCAACCTGGTAAACACCTTTTACTTTGCCACTATCCAACAACCGCTTCACCATGCGCGCAATGGCTTCATGATAGGTTGCAGCCGGAATAAATTGAGGTATGTCGGAAAAGAAATAATTCATTGAATGTTGTTTACAAAAAAGCGCGATAGTTGTAACATTTCTTCCCGTAATTGTTTTGTTAATTTCACTTGTATCTCTTCTGGCATTAGCATGCTCTCTTCAATCTGTTTCTTTTTAACGGATGGTGTTACCAAAACCGGTTCATCAGGAAGGACGAGGCCGGAGTTTAAATTCCAGTTTTGCCGGAAAGCTGAAACCTGGTCCATAATTTTCCAAAGGTCGCTGCTGACATATTTTTTAGCTTCCGTAAAGCTATATTTTTTATAAACACCTTTTTCTGATCGGGCCTGAAGGAATAATGCAGGCAACAGCATGAATTCACTGAAGAGGCTTTTTAACTGGTAAGCATTATCGGGGAAGTTTCCATTTGAAAGCGTTCGTTCAATGCCCGCAACCATTTTTACGAGAGACGATTTTGATTCTACTACATTATAAGTGTAATGCAAATTCAGCATGGTTTTTCCATTTAGAATGGAGCGTGAATGATTCAAAATTTCGGGTGGGAAATAATGTGATGGCCAATCGGATAATTCTTTTTCAGTGACTATAAACCACCCGTGGTGCTGTAAAGCATCGCCTTTGATCATTATGGAATAAGATTTACTCAAATGTTCTGCAACATGAGCGATACTATCGGCGCTTTCAAAAACTTTATTTTTAATGATAACCAATCCGTCAAAATCACTGTATGCAATTTTTTCATCCGTGGCAATACTACCGTGAACAAATGCATCTGATAATTCTGCGGAAAGATTTTTTCTTAGGTACGATCCTATTTGTAACGCAGTTTTATCGGATCCTGTATAGTGTGGAATCTCAAAAGTTTGTGAAGATTGAATTTCATTTTGTTTAAACGTAAGAAAATTATTTTTGATGATCGATGCATTGCGCTTCAATACCAGAGTAGGTTTTACTAGAGATAATAATTTATCAAACCTGGTTAGACAACCCGTATTAAAATATTGCGAAATGGATTTAAGAAAAGTGTGTTGATTCATCGTCATGATGTTTTTCCTGAATTTTAGATAGATGATTTTTGCATTACCTGAAATACAGCTTTTCCGACCGGTTCGCCTGATCGTGTGCTTGTAGAATTTATTATTAAATCATCAACTTTTATAATCAGTTGTATAACTTTTTTGTTAAGCATAATTTTCCGGCTAAATTTTTTAATAAGTGTTTCTGCAACCGATCGTACTGGTGATATCTGGAAGGACTGATGAAGAGTTGTGAAACCAGCACTTGTTAGGGAATTAATTGTTTCTTGCAGGTCAATTTTTCCATCATGTTCGCTGTGTTCATAAGTAGCCATTGCCTTTTTAATAATTTCCTTCCCGGGAAAATTTACATTTCGACGAACAACAGGTTCATGAAAAGCAAACAATCCGTTGTTCATGATCAGCGGAATCACCTGGTTCACGGCATCCACCGGACGCGGCAAATGATGTAACATTCCGAAACTTATTACTGTTGTAAAGCATGCCCCAATGAATGGCAGATTAAGCGCACTTGCCTGTACAAATTCACCTTCGGGTAGCATCTTCTTCGCGACCAGCAGTCTTTTAAAAGAAATATCAGAACCGATATAGCGGTAATGGTAGGTTGCAGGATTGAAGATCCTGTAAACGGAACTCGCATTTCCACAGCCAATTTCAAGCACGGCATGTTGTTGTGCTGTTGATGCAATGATATCGGTGATATGTTTTTTTCTAGGGATTAAAATTCGGTGCACCGGGGTCTTCTTAATTGACTGCACCATTTTTTCCTGCTTCCCGGGCGTTTCAACATCAGCATCGTAATAACGCATTTCATCCCTGTTCCAGTTGCCATCCGAGGTAGTTGCGGATTTCTGAAGATGACCAAGGGTGTTTTCGATAATCGGCAGCAGGGCAGCAGGGCATTGCGATTTAAACTTTTGAAGTAATGGAACGTGATGAAACGTATCCACATCACTTTTTGAAAGTAAAATAGCAATCGATTCTGCTATGGGATATACGATTTGATGCGTTTCATTAATTAGCAAACCTGAAATAATATCATCTTCTTCCTGCAATTCCTGTTGTTCGAATGTGGAAAGCAATTTTCCATTCCGCATTACTTCAACAGCAAAAAGTTTCATCCCGGTTTGATGAGTTTCAGGACATTTAAGGAGAGACAGCACTTTTTTTCTCATTAGTGTTCGCGCAGTGGAGATATTAAATTAGATTTAAGAATTTTTCAATATTTCCGATTTCATTTTATTTACAACAAAATAAAGGAAAATAGCCGGCATTACCACATTCATAATAATCATTGTAACGGCCATTCCATCAGCTCCATAAGTCGGAATGAGGAAGTATGCAGCAGCAATACCGGTAATGAGCCCTATCAACGACACCCGTAGCCGTAAACCTGTCATATTAAGTGCCTGTAATAGTGGTTGCATCCAAAAAAATAGTGAGTATAACAATGATGCCACTGTGAGCAATGCAAAGGTGCTTGAAGCCTCAAGAAAATCTTTCCCAAATACGGTAGTGATAATAATTTCGTTGAAGAAAAAAGCAATTATGATAAAAAGTGTTGCAGGTACTGCCGCAATGCCTGTCATTTTAATAAGCATTTTGCTGATGCCCTTAACCTGGCCTTCATCAATAAGCTTACAAAGTTGCGGGTATATGGAATTCGTAAGCGGATCAAATAAAGTGAGAATGGCCCATGCAAGTTTTTTGCCTACAGCATAATAACCGGCCTGGGCAGGACTTGAAGCAAGTACCCCTATTATGAGTACATCACCATTGTTAATAAGCGACTGAACTGTGCGGGCAAATGAATTGTTGAGTGTGAATATCCTTATTGATTTAAAATCTTCCCTGATAAGTGACACCGAAGCCTGGAGGTGAGACCTGAACTCTGGTAAAAGTTCACGATAAGCTGCAATTGCCGGAATTATAAAATTGATGAACCGTGAAGTAAGAATAGCTATCAGGAAATATTTAAGTTCATTCGGGTAAATAAATAAAGCCAGTGTAACCAACAGTAATTCGGCTACATCCATAATGATTTGCACAATGGAGTTCAGTTTGAATTTAAAATACAGCCGCAATACACCCCTGTTTATATGGTTGAATAAGAGGAATCCTGCAACTATACTGTATGCTATGGCGAACCACTCCAGCCCGGGAGTCTTGATAAAAACGTCATACGACGTATAGGTTAAAACCGTTATTACAAGAACTGAAGCAATGCCGATTGCTAGAGTAGCAATCATGCTTGATTTGATCAATGCCACCAGTTTATCAGGTCGTTTTGCAGACTTATATTGTGAACCAAATTTGATGATAGGTGTCATCAGGTTCAGGTTAAGAAGTTCCATCACCGTATTGATGAAAGCAACCAGCACAGTATATACACCGAAAAGTTCAGCTCCTAATCCTCTGGCTATTACAATACCACGTATAAAAGTTAAACCGGAGCCAATGATATTGGCAAAGAAAACCCACGAACTGTTTTTGAATAATGTTTTGCTTTGTGTATCGAGTCGTTTCTTTAAAAAATTCAGCATTTTATGGGCAGGTTGATAACCCTCTTAAAAGGTAATTATAAAGCCGTGTAAGCGGCTTATGCCTTTTATTACGATACTTTTTGATCTTCATTATAATATCCGTAACCATAATTGTCGTTGTAACCATAGCCATACATCTGACCGGTTTTAACGGCATTAAAAATAATTCCCAGGTTAGCGATTTTTTTATTCCTGTAAAGGTTGTTTACAAATTCAATATTACGACGATGCGTTACACTTTCACGGATAATATAAATTGTGGTATCAATATATTTTATGAATGCCAAACCATCTGTGATAATTCCGATTGGCGGCGAATCCACAATAATTACTTCATACCGTGATTCAAGGTATTGGAAAAAATCATCCATCCTTGGGTTAATAATTAACTCGGATGGATTGGGTGGTTTAGGGCCTGACAAAACAATGTCGAGGTTGGGAACTACAGGTGAGGATTGGATAACATCCTGTGCCGGGGAAGCACCTATGAGATAATTGGAAATACCAATATCGTTTGGAAGATTGAATTCAGTATTCTTTTTTGGCTTTCTTAAATCACCATTAACCAAAATAACTTTTTTTCCTGATATGGCATATATGGCTGCAAGATTTGCGGCACAAAAACTCTTGCCTTCACTGCTGATCGACGAGGTTACAAGAATCCGGATGCAGGCGTTAGTGTTTGAAAAAAACTGTATGTTGGTTCGTATCAGTCGGAATGATTCTGCAATCATTGATTCGGGCTTTGCAGCTACCACCATATTTTCATTTTCTTTAGTGAAACCAATCACTCCCAGGATTGGAATATCAGTAATGTTTTCTATATCGCCAATATCTTTGATTTTGTCATCCAGCATATCTTTTAAATAAATAGAAAATGCAGGTAGCAGCATTCCAAGCAGTAAGGCAATGGTGTAAGTTTGGTTGGGAATAGGATGCACGGGTTTATACGATGCGCGTGCGGAATTTACTATCCGGTTATCAGAAATAGTGGAGGCAAGCATAATCGCTGTCTCAGCTTTCTTCTGTAACAGATAATTAAACAATCCTTCCCGTATGGTCGCCTGGCGTTCCATCCCGATGAGTTTGCGCTGGGTTGCAGGCACTGATTTAATTTTGCCCTGGACCCGGTTCAGCTGGATCTCTGCCTGCTGCCGCGATGCTTTCAAACCATCTTTGATGGATCTGACGTTTTCCAGCAAATCTTCCTTTGTATTCTGAATCTGGATATCCAGTGTAACAACAATCGGGTTGTCGGATGTAGTGCTGTTGATCTGGCTTTTCCGCTGATTTTGCAAATCACTGAGCTGGGTTATGAGCTTGGTAAGAAGCGGATCAGCAATACCTAAAGAGGCAGGTGAAATTTTATCCAGTTCCTTATCCTGCTGAATGTAGTTTTCCAGGTATTGAAGAAAAGATGTTTGAATATCAATTTCCGAGATCCGGGCATCATATACCTGAACACTTCCCAGAAACGATTGTGCTTCGGTGCTGATATCAGTAATTCCCATTTCTGTTTTAAACGATTCCAATGACTCTTCCGAAGCCTTTAAATCAGCAGTGATAAGTTCTAGTTGATCGTCAATAAAATTCAGGGAGTTGGTTGCAATTTCATTCTTATTATCAATTCCGCTCTGAATATAAACCTCCATGAGCATGTTCAAAAAGTCCCCGGCTTTTTGAGGCACCGGATCCTGGAGTGTCAATTCAATTACCGTTGCCTTTTTTGAAACAAATTGTATGTTAAGTGCTTTTGAATACGTGTCGATCAGGTGATCAAAATTATGAACGTAGATTACAAAATTTCTTTTTTCGAATTCCGGTGTTATAAATAAGGAATCACGGAAATTCGCTGTTTTTTCCATTTTAAACTTCCCAATAGACGAATGAACCGTTTCACCAAAACTATGAACTGCTGTAGTGGTTTCCTGTGTTTTACTCAGATCATATGAAATTTCATAGGTTTTATTATCAATTACTTTAATATCGATGGGTTTTCCATAAACCTTATAGGAAAGTGAATCAAAAACTATTTTGACAGGAGTTTGCTTGTAAAGTTCTGATTTCTTGAAATTGCCTTTCAATAAATAACTTACTTCAAAGTCAAGCCGGCGCAGTGTTTTCGCAATCATTGAACGCGACTGTATCAGCTCGATTTCATTGTC
The DNA here is from genome assembly GCA_030855635.1 of Bacteroidota bacterium. Taxonomy (GTDB): domain Bacteria; phylum Bacteroidota; class Bacteroidia; order AKYH767-A; family OLB10; genus JADKJB01. The sequence goes on from JALYQW010000079.1 coordinate 125,110, forward strand.
GATTCCACCTGTATTGTCGATGTTGCTGACTTGTGACAACAAATCCTGAGTTGTCATATTCCTTTTATCATCATTGATGAGCAAGGTTCCTGTTGCGTAGTAAACGGGTGTGGTATACCAGTTGTAATAATAAGCTAATCCCAGTGCAATAGCCAGGCAAATAATGTACAAATACCAGTATCGTGCTATTTTATTGACAAAAAAACTTTTGAGGTTGAACTTTTTTTCATCCTGCAGTTTGAATTCTTTTCTGTGATCGGTCATCTCAGGTGAAAATCATTTTGAACTATTACGGTATAATATCAGCGATATGAGCGTGAGGGTACTTATTACCAGGGGTGCAACACGGTAAAAGGCATCAGCACTGGCCAGTCGGCCTTTGCCGGCAGGAACATAAATAATATCACCGGGCCGCAGGTAATAAGAAGGCGATGTGAAAATGTCACGTTTCGTCAGGTCAATATTTGACAGCATTTTTTTTCCTCCCGACTCCCGTATAAGCATCACTTTTTTCCTATCACCGTATATGGTCAGGTCGCCGGCCATTCCGAGGGCATCAGTGATTGTCAGTTTTTCAGTTTTTGAATTGTACAGCCCCGGTAATTTCACTTCCCCCAAAAGGGTAACGTTAAAAGAGGCAAAATAGACCTGTAAAGTTGGATTTTGCAGAAATTTTTCCAGCCGCGTCCGCAAGGTATCCCTGATGGTGCGGGTACTCATGCCCGAGACTTTCACCTTACCTATAACCGGCATTTCGATCTCCCCCAGCGAATCAACCATATACGAAGTTGGAACGCCAGTATCTTCACCAACTGATTGCGTTGCGGGGTTGAAAAACCGGGCTGCTTCGGGGTTGACACTGGTAACCTGGATGTTAATCAGATCATAAGATTGTACCAACGGATCGTGAACGGAATTCATCGATAATACCTCCATGTCAACTGCATCATTTTTTGAGGTCTGAAAATAATCAGTCTGCTTTCTGCTTAGGCAGGATGAAAAAACTACTATGATCAAAACCAGGAAGGTATGCCGGGTGTTTCTGATAGAACGGGTTCTTGCCGTGAAGGACATTAGAAGATTGTTATAATTCTTGTTGCGATGGTAGCGACTTACATTTAATGGTTTTTCCTGCTGGAACCCTGAAGTTTTCCGTAAAGGGTTGCAAATATACGAATTAACTCTCAATTTTCGACTTTTAAGAAACGGACCCCAATGGGAAAAACAGGTGTAGATGATATTACAACATATTGATATATAGTAATTTAATCGCAAAGATTGACCCTTATTCGCTAACCAATTCTCGCGTATCCAATTCCCGAGCGGGGAATACTTGTGAACTTCAAACAGGGTCGGATATTGGTCAATATTAAGATATATTATCAAGTGGTTTGTTAAAAGTGGTAATTTTGCAGACATAATAACTGACATCATGACAGAAGCTGAAATGGAACTTGATTTCCAGAAAAAAATTGATTCAGGTGAGGTAATCGAACCCAAGGATTGGATGCCTGAGCGCTACCGTAAGCAACTCATCAGGATGATGTCGCAGCATGCACATTCGGAAGTGGTGGGGATGTTACCCGAAGGGAACTGGATCACCCGTGCTCCAAGCCTGGCAAGAAAAGCAATATTGCTTGCAAAAGTTCAGGATGAAGCCGGACATGGGTTGTATATTTACAGTGCCACTGAAACACTGGGTATCGACCGCCAGGAAATGATTGATCAGTTGCATTCCGGCAAGGCAAAATATTCTTCCATTTTTAATTACCCCACTTTATCGTGGGCTGATATGGGTGCCATAGGCTGGCTGGTTGACGGTGCTGCTATCATCAATCAAACAGCACTTGCAAAATGTTCGTATGGTCCTTATTCCCGTGCCATGATCCGCATTTGTAAGGAAGAAAATTTTCATCATAAACAGGGCTACCAGTTACTGGCTTATTTGATGCGTGGTACCAAAGAACAACAAGATATGGCACAGGATGCGATGAACCGTTTTTGGTGGCCGTCATTAATGATGTTTGGCCCATCAGATACCAATTCACCCAACAGCGGAGAATTGATGCGATGGAAAGTAAAATTATATTCCAATGATGATTTGAGGCAGCGTTTCATCGATCGCACAGTTCCACAGGCGGAAGCTATCGGTTTAAAAATTCCCGATCCAAAATTAAAATGGAATGAAGCTACACGGCATTATGATCATGGTGAAGTCAACTGGGAGGAGTTTTATAACGTGGTTGGCGGAAACGGTCCCTGCAATCGGGAACGTTTGCGCGCACGCGTTAAAGCTGATACCGATGGTAAATGGGTAAGGGAAGCAGCTACTGCTTACGCAGAAAAACATAAAAACTAATATTTATAATTTCCTTGCTCCGGCAGTTTATTAATTTCGTTTCCGGAAACCAGTAAAATTTAAAATTGCGATGACCGAATCAACTTCAAAAAATACCCAATGGAAACTATGGGAAGTATTTACACAAAAAAAATCAGGAGCGCCTCATGAACATGCAGGCAGTGTAAGGGCTGCGGATGCTGAAATGGCATTGCTCAACGCTCGTGATGTTTACAGCAGGAGGAATGAAGCAGTTAATATCTGGGTAGTGCCATCTGAAATGATTGTTGCATCAACTCCGGAAGATATGGGACCTTTCTTTGATCCGGCTAACGATAAAATTTACAGAAATCCGAATTTTTTTAAAACACCTGATGGAATCAAAATGATTTCCTGATAACTAGATTTTAAGAAACAAAAATGACAAACCAGGAAGCGTTGTTTGAGTATTGTTTAAGACTGGGTGATACATCGCTGATATTAGGACAGCGTGTTTCGGAATGGTGTGGACATGCCCCGATTCTGGAAGAGGATATTGCCATGTCGAATATTTCACTTGATCTTATCGGTCAGGCACGGATCATACTTACCTATGCCGGACAGGTTGAAGACAAAGGTCGTACTGAGGATGATCTTGCTTACCTGCGCGATGCCCGCCAGTTTCGAAATCTGTTGCTCGTGGAACAACCAAACGGTGATTTTGCAATGACCACAGCTCGTCATTTTCTGGTAAGCGTTTACAATTTTCATCTTTATAATTTATTGTCAAAAAGCAGTGATGAAACTATTGCTGCTTTTGCCGCCAAATCATTGAAAGAAGTTGCTTACCATGTACGGCATAGTTCTGACTGGGTGATTCGTCTTGGTGATGGAACTACTGAAAGTAGCAAGAGAATGCAGGATGCCATCAACGATCTTTGGTATTTTACTGATGATATGTTCCAGGCCGATGCGGTTGATGCTTTCCTTCTTGAAACAGGCATTGCAGCAGACATCAAGGAGGTTAAAAAAAGTTGGGACCAGACCGTCAGCGATACGTTTAAGAAGGCCCGGCTCAGTATGCCTGTTACAAACAATGCTTTGAGAATGGGAAGCCGTGATGGCAACCACACCGAATACCTTGGTTACATTCTGGCAGAAATGCAATTTCTTCCCCGTGCTTACCCGGATGCGAAATGGTAGATAATTTACCGATGAAAACCGATGCCGCCTTCGTCCGGAAATTACTGGATAACGTGCTGGATCCGGAAGTGCCTGCTTTATCTATCAGGGACCTGGGAATTTTACGCGATGTAAAGGCAACTCCCAATGGATTTGAAATTGTAATTACTCCCACTTTTACAGGATGTCCTGCGATGAAAACTATAGAGGAAGACATCGGAGAAATTTTACATGAAAATGGAATCACTGATTTTAAAATTATAACAGTGTTAGCACCGGCATGGACTACCGACTGGATGACTGATGAAGGTAAATCAAAATTAAAAGCTTACGGAATCGCCCCGCCCTCCTGGTCAACCGAACAACATCTCAAAGCCATGCTGGAAGGCAAAAAAGAAAAAGTGGAATGCCCTTTTTGTGATTCAACCAATACCAGATTAACAAGTCCATTCGGATCAACCGCATGCAAAGCTTTACATTATTGCGATAATTGTCACCAGCCTTTCGAGGAATTTAAATGCCATTAATATGACTATAAATCTTACCCATGAAAATGGGGTTGCTAAAATTGTTCTGAACCGGCCTGATGTGTTGAACAGCGTCAACAGGGAAATGGCATTGGCTTTACAGAAAACATTGCAGGAATGTGAAAAAGATGAATCAGTAAGGGCCATACACATAACAGGATCCGGAAGGGCATTTTGTGCAGGACAAGATCTTGCAGAAGCAATTGCTACCGATGGGCCGGGGTTGAATGCGATTGTCCGCGATCATTATAACCCAATCATTTCTATAATACGTAGTATTGAAAAACCTGTTATCTGCGCAGTTAATGGAGTGGCTGCAGGGGCAGGGGCAAACATTGCACTGGCATGTGATATTGTTTTTGCAGGTACGTCAGCTTCGTTTATCCAGGCCTTCAGCAAAATCGGGTTGATACCCGACAGCGGAGGAACATTTTTTCTTCCACGGCTTATCGGTCTTCAGCGTGCAACTGCATTTATGATGCTGGGCGAAAAAGTTAAAGCGGCTGATGCTGCTCAAATGGGTATGATTTACAAGGCCTGTGAAGATGAGGATTTGCAAACACTATCAATGGAATGTGCCTTTATGCTTGCTAAGATGCCTACTAAAGGTCTCGGCTATACGAAACGCGCTCTCAACTTATCATTATTCAATAACCTGGATGATCAGCTTGTTGTGGAGGAGCACCTTCAGACTAAAGCCGGTCAGACAGCCGATTACCGGGAAGGTGTAGATGCTTTCCTGCAAAAGAGAACCCCCGAATTTAAAGGAGCCTGATAGATGACTGACAAAATTATTGTCGGCATTGCCGGATCGGGAGCTATGGGAAGTGGAATTGCCCAGGTAGCAGCGATGGCGGGTCATACTGTCATTATTTTTGATACCGATTCCAAAGCACTCGAAAGAGCAAAGGTTAATCTTAACAAAGGTTTCGAAAAGCTTATTGAAAAGGAGAAGATCAAGCGTGATGATTCGCAAGCGATACTTTCATCCATAACTTATACTACTTCGGTTGAATCGTTTCAATCCTGCGGGTTGGTTATTGAAGCGGTGATTGAAAACCTTGAAATAAAGAAATTGTTATTCTCCGACATTGAAAAGAAGGTTGATGCGAGCTGTATCCTTGCAACTAATACATCCTCATTACCCGTTGTGGCTGTGGCCGCTGGATGCCGTGAACGGTCTCGTGTTATTGGTATTCACTTTTTTAATCCTGCAGCGCTAATGCCGCTGGTGGAAATAATTCCTGCCTTTACTACAGATGCGAAGGTAACCGATGCATCGCGCAACATTATTGCTTCCTGGGGAAAAGTCACGGTACTGGCAAAAGATACACCGGGATTTATTGTGAATCGCATTGCCCGTCCTTTTTATGGGGAAGCAATTAAAATGTATGAAGAGGGAATTGCATCGGTAGCGACTATTGATTGGGCAATGAAAGAATTCGGAGCGTTTAAAATGGGTCCTTTTGAGCTGATGGATTTTATTGGAAACGATATAAATTACAAGGTCACAGAAACTGTTTGGGAGCAAATGTTCTATGATGCAAGGTACCGGCCTTCGCTTACGCAGAAGCGTTTATTCGAAGCGGGTTTGTATGGAAGAAAATCAGGTCGTGGGTATTACCGTTATGATGCGGATGCACCGGAAGTTGTTCCGGATAAAAACACACAGCAAGGAAAATATATTTTTAACCGGGTGTTGGCAATGCTTGTAAACGAAGCGGCAGAAGCACTGTATATGAATATTGCGACCAGGGAAGATATTGATCTGGCTATGACAAAAGGAGTGAATTATCCGATAGGTTTGTTGAAATGGGCAGATGAGATTGGGATCGAAAAAGTTCTCAATGAATTGAACCGGCTGCAAACTGATTATGGTGACGACCGCTACCGTGCTTCCTTGTTGTTAAAAAAAATGCATGCTGAAAAGCGTACATTCTATTAATTTTCCTCTTCATCCTCCTGGTTCATCGTCCTGAACAATTCTTCTGTTTGGGCGGCCAGTTTACGGATCAGCATTCTTTCGGCTTCTGAAATTCCTTTTAAGGTTTCCTTCCCGGGAAGGACTGAATTTGACGACTGGTCGCCAAAAAGTAAATATGCCAGCAGGTTGTCACGGAATTTTTCCTGTTCTTCCTGTGATAAATTACTCACTTGCGATTTCAGTTCCTTCAGAATATTTTGAGCTTTCGCTTTCTTTTTCATGGTGCTATTATTTTACTCACACTTTACTGGTTTCATTATCACGAACCCTTTCTGTTATACGCTGCTTCGGCCAGGTGAAATGAAAAACTGATCCGTTTCCGGGAGATGATTCCACCCAGATTTTCCCCTCATGTTCCTCAATAATTTTTTTCACTATCGCCAGGCCTACACCCGAACTTTCGAATTCATCGCGTGTATTTACTGTTTGAAAGATGATAAATATTTTTTCGTGGAAGCGTTTATCAATACCCGGCCCGTTGTCGGCAACAGTGAAATGAAAGTGACCAGGCTCCTCAGTTGAACCTATAGTTACCTGCTTGTTTGATCGCGAATTGAATTTAATGGCATTGCTGATCAGGTTGATAAAAACCTGCTGTACCTTTATCTTATCAGCATTCATTTGTGGTAGGTTGTTGCCAATCGTCATACTGCAGTCAGCTTGTTGACCCAGCATGTCAATAGTTTCACGTACTAGGGTATTGGCGTCGAAGGTTTCCGACTGGTTATTTTTCTTTGCAACCTTTGAATAATCAAGAATACCATTGATTAAGGCTTCCATTCTAACTACGCGTTCTTTGATGAGATTGAAATTTTTTCGTACTTCATTTGGAAGTAAATGTCCTGCATCTTCTTCAATCCATCCCGTAAGGTTACCAATGGCGCGGAGCGGAGCTTTAAGATCGTGTGAAACCACATAGGCGAACTTGTCGAGCTCCTTATTCGTTTTCTCCAGGTTTTTAAGATACTCTGCCATGCGCTCTTCCGATTTTTTTCTGTCGGTGATATCACTTTCTATGAAAATATACTTGATCAGATTTTCCTCTTCATCGCGGATCCTGGTAACGTTTTCCTGTACCCATATCAGTTCGCCGTTCTTCCTGTATTTTATGATTTCAGCACTAAAATTGTTGGTAGCAAATTGTCTTGTTTCAAGTAGATCTCTTGTCACCGGATCACTCATGGGACCGAATAAATAAGTTCCTGCAGGTTTTCCTGTTACTTCATTTACTTCATAACCCATCAGTCGTGTAAAACCATCATTCACCCATTCAACCATACCATCGCGGTCAGTGATGATTACTGAATTTACGGTTTCACTTGCAACGAGTGATAACTCTTCCAGTTCGGCATTTTTCTGTATCAGCAATCCTTTGGACACTTCAATTATATCGATCACTGCGTTCTTTGAATAAGCGAGGTAGGCACTCAGCGAAGTCATCATGACCATGCTGATAATAACTGTGTACAGGTGTTTTGAATCAATAGACCGTTCTGCAAGTGAACTGGAAATATACACGCCCGGTTCTGTGAAGTCGGTGAGAATGTAGAAGAAAATAATATTTACAAGTGAAAGCCCAAGTGTGATACGGCCTCCTTTATTTTCAAGCAGAATGTAAGAATAAAGAATGATGGAACCCATGTAAAAGAAGTCGGGATTTCGAATACCACCGTTGTAATAAGTTACGAAGTGAATCAGTGCAAGTCCAGCGATAATGCTGCAGATATAAGCTGCAGTTATGTTTCTGTGACGCTGCAATGAAAAAAAGTTGATGAGCAAAGCCAATGCCGTAGCAGAAAAATAAAACATCCTGTTTACATTCTGCTGTTCAGAATAACTTTCTTGTAGCACCAGGAAGGCCAGCACTGCAACACCTAAAATACTGGAGATGCTGAAGAGTGAATACCGTTGCCGGTTCAGGATATCATCTGCGGGAATGGAATCGGAAATTCCTTTCAACGAAAAAATATTTTTCATTTTGATTTTCATTGTTTATTGTTGAAAGGATTGAGTAGTCAAGAACTGGAAAGCTTCAGGTTTCGATTCTTTTGGCCAGGTGAAACGAAAATCAGCGCCGTTGCCGGGTTCTGATTCCACCCAGATGTCACCACCTTCTTCTTCCACAATTTTTTTAACAATTGCAAGACCCACACCAGTACTTTCTACAGTATCTCTCGGGTTGAGTGTCTGGAATATAACAAACACCTTTTCATGAAAACGGGAATCAATACCAGGGCCATTATCCCTTACACTGATCAGCCAGTCCTTTTCTTTTTCCTCAGCGGAGATGACGATATTTATTTCTTTTTTGTCATTGTACTTGATAGCATTACCTATCAGGTTCGAAAAAATTTGCTGGAACTTAATACGGTCACCGAACAAAATGGGTAATGGATTGGGAATGGCTATGGAACAATTTACCGGGATGGCGCAAAATTCAATGACTTCATTAATGAAATCGTTCAGATCGACACTCGATTTTTCTCCTTTTTTGTGATTAGCCCTTGCAAATTCCAACAACCCATTGATTAGGTCTTCCATTCTCGCAACGCGGCTTTTAATGATATTGAAATTGGAATTCGTTTCTTCAGAAAATTTACCTTTCATATCTTCCTCAATCCATTCGGTGAGATTGGAGATGGCATGCAAAGGAGCCTTGAGGTCATGTGAAACAACATAAGCGAATTCATCCAGTTCTTTGTTTGTCGACTCAAGATTTTTGAGATATTCCCTGATTTTATTTTCTGCATTCTTTCTTTCAGTAATATCATCCTGGAGTGTAATAAATTCGGTTATCTCACCATCCTTATCCAAAATGGGGGAAACAGAAAGCTGACCCCAGAAGGAATGACCGTCTTTGTGGTATTGTTCAAGTTCACCTGAAAATGTTTGTTTACGGTTTAATCTTGAATTCATCATCTCCAGAGTTCCGGCATCCGTGTGTTGCCCATGAAGCATTTGGGTCAGGGATTTATCTTTTACTTCAGCCAGTGTGAAACCGGTTAGCTTAATAAAGCCGTCATTCACCCAATTGATCCTGAAATGTTTGTCCGAAATAATTACCGCGCTGTCTGTTTTGCTTGCGACGAGTGATAATTTGCGGAGTTCTTTATTTTTTTCAGCAAGCGTTCGTTGTGATTCTTTTATTTTTTCAATAACTATATTTTTTGAACTTCCCAGGCTGTTACTTAAAGCTGCAATTGCGATAACAGCCATACCTGTAGAAAAAAGAAAATCCTGGTTCAAATCCGATTTGTTTGCCGCAAGCACATTGCTTACCATTTCCGGATTATCGCTGATATAATAGAAGTACACCATGTTAACGATGGAGAGCCCGAGCATGATCCATCCCTGTTTATGTCCAATCAGGATCACAGTGGCGATAATCATGAACAGGTAGTAAAAATTACCCGCGTTGCGGATTCCACCATAGTAATAATTGAAAAGGTGGACGCAAGCAAATGCCGTCATCAGACATACCACGTAAGCAATTTTCAGGTTGCGGTGCTTTTGAAGTAACAGGTAATTGGTGAGAAATATTACAGCGAAAGTTTGAAGCCCGGTCGTCAGAATGTTATTATCCAGGTTAAATGACATTGCATGAAACGATTCGGCAATACACAGCAAAAAACAGGTTGCCGAGAAGGTGAAAAACAACTTATATCGCTGTCTTTCAATAAGATCGTCATCAGGTATCGATTTGTATACCCCCCAGGAAAGTACCTTCCTGACCTTCTTAAACAGTGTTTTGAACATAGGGTGTTAAACGGAAACAGTCCTCTTGGGTTACAGGAAATTGATATTGTAAACATCCCGATAATCGGTGGTAAAAAATAACGCCGCCTGGCAACTGTATTATTTATTTGGGTAACCGGAAGGGTGTCCCCACCCCGACGGGGTCACCCAACCCCGACGGGGTTGCGACCTGCCTGGCAACCGCATCGTTTTGTTGGGTAACCGGAAGGGTGGCACCACCCCGTCGGGGTTGATAAACAAGTGCAAAACTTTATTAAGTTGCAATTGGTTATTATTGTTTTAATGACTGTATTTTGTACTTTTAAACACATAAACACACAAATTCCACACGATGTCAACTAAACAAGTGACCATATTACATGTTGAAGATGATGAGGTAGATGCAATGGTAATGCAGCGGGCTTTAAAGAAAACGAACCTTGATTACAAGTATCACCATGCTAAAAACGGCTTGCAGGGCCTCGATATGCTTCGCGGAACAAATGGTCATGAAAAGCTGACGCCCAGGCCCAACATCATTCTGCTCGATCTGAACATGCCTCAAATGAACGGCCATGAATTTTTAAAGGAATTACGAGCGGATAAAGAATTAAAACCTATTTCGGTTTATGTGATTTCTACATCAAATGATGACCGTGACCGGATTGAAGCATATGGAAATAATGTGGCAGGATATATTGTAAAGCCTCTCAGTCTTGAAAGTTATGTCGAAGCTGTGTCGGTGCTGAATAACTTCTGGGCAATTAACGAAATGCCATAAAAAAAACCCGGTATTTCCGGGTTTTTCGCTTTCATGATGATGGTGCATTAAACAGTTTTCGCAACAAATGGATTTGGCTTTTTGAATGCTTTATAAACTTCCTGCGTGGTAATTTCTGCTTCGTTAAGCGCATCCGGTAACTCTTCGGCAATATTTGTAATGAGTCCTTTCAGATCATCAAAAGTGTGATTCCGGCTGATTGGTAACCTAAGGCCGGCATTATTGATAGCCACACTTGGAAATACCGAAAGGTTAAAGAGGAATCCGCGGTTCATCAATCGTTTTACCATGCTAAAAGCTACCATTGGTTTTGAAACGCCGATGAAAAATATAGGCGTCCTGTTTTCCCACATTAGTGGAAGTTCGTACTTCTTACATAAATCATTCACATAGGAAACACGTTCCTGCAACTGATTTTGCATTGAAGTGATTTCAGGGCTCAGGTGAATTTTTGCAGAGGCAATGCATGCTCCCAGCATAGGAGGCTGGATAGGGCCGGAGAAGATAAAAGGTTTACTGCAGTTGCGTGCAAACTCATGTGTTTTTTCATCAGGGAATACTGTGATACCTCCCGCAGCTCCGAAAGCTTTGTTCAGTGATGTTACCAGTATCATTTTCGAGTGGAAATAAGGCACGGAACTCATAACATAACCGGTCCCGTTTTTACCCGCCCAGCTCATACCATGCGTATCGTCAATGTAAAGGTTGAATTGCTCATATTTATCGAGCAGATTGTAAATATCAGCCATTGGTGCACAATCGCCATACATCGAATACACGCCATCGGCCATGTACCAAATTTTCTTGTATTTACCTTTCAGCTCGTTTATTTTCTCCTCGAGATGGTCCATCCGGTTGTGACGGATGATCTCAATTTTAACATTACGTGCCTTCAGCAGTTGAACCGCTGTCTGAACACTGTCATGCACCATAGTGTCAAGGATCACCACGTCATCATCCTTCACCATGATAGGAATGTTGGATACATGGGAAAGTGTAACGTTGGCTAGCAGCATTACCGGCTGGTTGAACATCTTCCTGAGAAGTTCTTCCATTTCGGAATACAACTTTATGTTCACGTAAACCCTGGTGGAGGCAAAGGCAGTACCATATTTTTGAACCGCTTCAATAACACCCTGTTTCAGGCGGTCGTCCATCTCAAGACCCATGTACCCGCAGGTGCCAAAATTAATGGTCTCTCTTCCGTTCAGCCGGAGGTGTCTGCCATCGAGTAAATCGTTTTCATCCGACAAATGGATAATCCCTAATTCTTTCGATGTGATTACATTCTGGTTGGTAATTTCTAAAATTTGTTCGTGCTTGCTTTTCGTGTCCTGCTGTACCATAAATATGTGTGTTTAGGTTGTTTGGCAATAAAGTGCGCAGAAACATCCGGGTGTTGCAAATAATGCAACATGAGAGATTTTGACAGATGTACTACTAACGATTATTTACTTTATCAACCTTACCTGTGAGTGCATTGCTGCAACTCATCACTTGGCAACAGGGGGGGTATGCCGGTAAGAATGTGCCTCAAAATTATGATTAATTTTACAAAAACCAAAAAAAAGAAAAAAAAAATTGAAAAATATTGGTATTCCGGCCCGGGTTGTGGCCAAAATGATGGAAGAGGATCACTTTAGCCGGTGGTTGGGAATTACAGTGAAGTCCTTGTCAGCAGGGGCTTGTAGCCTTGAAATGACGGTAAGGAAAGAGATGTTGAACGGGTTCGGGATCGCTCATGGCGGAATTGCATTTTCAGTGGCCGACAGTGCCCTTGCTTTCGCCTCCAATTCGAGAAACAGGAAAAGTCTGGTCATTAATACCTCGGTTTCATTCACCAGTACAGTTAAAGAGGGCGACGTTTTACTGGCTGTTGCGGAAGAGGTTAACCTGACAAACCGGTTAGGTATATACCAGGTGGTTGTATCAAGGCAGGATGGAACTAAAGTTCTCGTTTTTACCGGCACAGTGTACCGTAAGGATGACCTTTGGTTCCCGGGTGAGGAATGATTCTTAACTTCGCGGCTCAATTGAATTTATGGAAAACGCTTATATAATTGATGGCATACGCACTCCGGTCGGAAGTTTTGGGGGCAGCCTGGCCGCTACACGTCCCGATGACCTGGCAGCACTGGTAATATCAGAGCTGATGAAAAGAAATCCCGGTGTTAATGCATCCGAAATTGATGAAGTTATTTTAGGCTGTGCCAACCAGGCTGGAGAAGATAACCGAAATGTGGCACGCATGGCATCGCTGTTATCAGGCTTACCTTACACGGTTCCTGCTGAAACGGTAAATATTCTTTGTGCATCCGGCATGGCTGCAATCGCCAATGCAGCCCGAAATATTAAAGCAGGTGATGGAAATTTATTCATCGTCGGAGGTGTTGAAAGCATGACGAGAGCTCCATTTGCAATGGCAAAAGCATCTTCGGCATTTTCAAGGGAGGTACAAATTTTTGATACCAGCATCGGATGGCGTTTTGTTAATCCGGCAATGAAAAAATTATACGGGACCGACAGCATGGGAGAAACCGCTGAAAATGTGGCTGAAAAATATAACGTAAACCGTGTTGACCAGGATTTATTTGCCGTTCGTTCTCAACAAAAAGCGGCAACTTCATCCCGCAAAGGCCGCTTTAAGGAAGAAATTATTCCGGTTGTAATTCCGCAGAAAAAAGGTGACCCTTTAGTTTTTGAATCGGATGAGTTTATTAAACCCAACACCACCCCGGAAACCTTATCAAAATTACGTGCTGCCTTCCGGGAAGGAGGTACGGTAACAGCAGGAAATGCTTCAGGTATTAATGATGGAGCCGCAGCATTGCTGATTGCTTCTGAATCCTATATCAAAAAGAACAATCTCAAGCCTTTGGCACGTATTGTTTCATCTGCAGTTACTGGAGTGGAACCGCATCTCATGGGCATTGGTCCGGTAACAGCTGCTAATGCTGCTCTCAAAAAAGCAGGAATTTCATTCAGCGATCTTTCCGTTATTGAATTAAACGAGGCTTTTGCTGCTCAAAGCCTGGCATGCACCCGCGAGTGGGGATTGGCTGATGATGATGAACGGGTAAATCCTAACGGAGGCGCTATTGCAATCGGTCATCCACTTGGTATGTCGGGTGCGCGATTGGTTCTGACTGCAGCACGCGAGCTGCACCTCAAACAGGGACGCTATGCTTTATGCACGATGTGTATTGGTGTGGGCCAGGGATATGCAATGGTTATTGAAAGAGTTTAAAAATGCAATATGATTTATGAATTCAATGGGTGGGTCCCGGTAGTGCATGAAAGTGCATTTGTTCATCCTGCTGCAACAGTAACGGGCAATGTCATTATAGGTAAAGATGTTTATGTTGGTCCGGGTGCAGCTATCCGGGGTGATTGGGGTCAGATTATTATCGAAGACGGCTGTAATGTTCAGGAAAACTGCACGATTCACATGTTTCCTGGGGTTACTGTTTTGCTGAAGGAAAATGCTCATATCGGACATGGAGCCATCATTCATGGTGCGACAATTGGGAAGAATGTGCTGGTTGGAATGAATGCTGTTGTTATGGACAATGCACAGATCGGTGATCATTCTATCATAGGTGCGCTTTGTTTTGTTCCTGCTGAAACTATAATTCCTGAAAGACAGGTTGTGGTAGGAAATCCTGCAAAAATTATAAAGGAAGCCAGCCAGGAAATGATCGACTGGAAATTGGAGGGCACCAAACTTTATCAACAATTACCATCAGAGTGTAAAAGTACGCTTCGTGAATGCGAGCCTTTACGGGAATTACCTGCCGACCGCCCGGTGCAGAAAGCTACTTATACCACCTGGAAAAAGGGCTGAAAAACCTCGTATTTGTTGATATTTCCTGTCATTTAGGACTTTTACGATTCTAAAACAGTCTTATATTTGCCAATAAACCGAAATTGATTTATGAAACTTAAAAACTATGCAGCCGGACAGTGGATTGAGGGTACCGGCAGCGGAGTTCCACTTTATAATGCTGTGAATGGTGAGCCGGTTGCATTAGCCGGCTCTGAGGGGATTGATTTTAAAGGAATGCTGGAGTATGCACGCAGTACCGGTGGTCCTGCTTTGCGTAAAATGACATTTCATGAGAGAGCTTTGATGCTGAAGCGACTGGCACTTTATCTCACTGAGAAAAAAAATCTTTTTTACCAGCTATCAGCAGCTACGGGCGCAACAAAAATTGATTCCCTTATTGATATCGATGGAGGTATCAGTACTATGTTCGTTTTTGCCAGTAAAGGCAGGAGAGAACTTCCGGATGAAACTTTTCTTGTGGAAGGGAATACGGAACAGATTTCAAAGAACGGTACTTTCCTGGGGCAGCACATTTGTGTTCCATTGGAAGGTGTAGCCATTCATATCAACGCATTTAATTTCCCCTGCTGGGGGATGCTTGAAAAAATAGCGCCTACATTTTTAGCAGGTGTTCCTGCAATTGTGAAACCTGCAACGGTTACTTCGTATCTCACCGAGTTAATGGTACGCGAAATAATTGCTTCCGGAATTTTACCACCCGGAGCACTGCAACTCATCTGCGGAAGCACAGGAGATTTGCTTGATCATGTAACGTTACAGGATATTGTCACTTTTACCGGTTCAGCAACAACAGGAAAAAAAATAAAACAAACGCCAGCAATTTTAAATAATTCTGTCAGATTTAATATGGAAGCCGATTCGTTGAATTGTTCTATACTGGGTCCCGATGCCCGTCCCGGCACACCGGAATTTGATTTGTTCATTAAGGAAGTGACCAGAGAAATGACTGTGAAAGCGGGACAAAAATGTACCGCCATCAGGAGGATCATGGTTCCCGAAACGTTTACCGAAGATGTTATTAAAGCACTTAAGTCGCGGCTTGATGGTGTGAAGCTTGGAAATCCATCTGCTGAAGGAGTTAAGATGGGTCCGCTTGCCAGTCGTTCACAAGTAACCGAAGTAATGACGCGTGTGAATGAACTGCTCGGAAGTTGTGAACTGGCTTATGGCAACATGAAAGATTTTGAAGTCACCGGTGCCGACAAATCAAAAGGAGCGTTTATGCCCTCACTGTTACTTTATTGCCCTGATGGAATTAGCAATGATGCTCCTCATGACATTGAAGCTTTTGGTCCGGTTAGCACCGTAATGTCATACCGGAATACGGATGAAGCTATAGCACTTTCCCGCAAAGGCAAAGGAAGCCTGGTGAGTTCAGTATTTACAGCCGACAGTACATTTGCTTCTGAAATTGTAATGGGTACCGCTGCCTGGCACGGTCGTATCATGATTATGAATGCAGCTGCCTCAGGCGAATCAACCGGTCATGGTTCACCGTTAGGACACCTTGTACATGGAGGGCCGGGAAGAGCAGGGGGTGGAGAAGAAATGGGTGGCATTCGTGGTGTAAAACATTATATGCAGCGAACTGCGATTCAAGGTCATCCAACCATGCTCAGTAAAGTCACCCGGGAGTTTATCCGCGGTTCAGAAACCCAGGAAGATGTTATTCATCCGTTCAGAAAATATTTTGACGAAATACAGGTCGGTGACACACTCATTACACACAGGCGTACTGTAACGGAGGCGGATATTGTAAATTTTGCAGGCGTAAGCGGTGATTTCTTTTATGCACACACTGATGAAACATCCCTTGAAGGTTCTATATTTGAGAAACGCGTTGCACACGGATATTTTGTAATCGCCGCAGCAGCTGGGTTGTTTGTTGATCCGAAGAAAGGTCCGGTACTTGCAAATTATGGTTTAGATAATCTCCGGTTTATTCAACCGGTATATGTTGGAGATACCATTGGCGTGCAACTGACCTGTAAGCGTAAAACAAAAAAAGAAAATAAAGAAGGACAAATTCCCCAGGGCGTAGTAGAGTGGGATGTGGAAGTAAAAAATCAACGCGGTGAAATAGTGGCAACGGAAACCGTTTTAACTCTTGTAGCGAGAAAAGAAGCCTGATACAGCAATCAAAATTAAGAACATGATACTACGCAACTCTATTTATTTGGTCTTTTTTACCTGCTTTTTCCTGGTAAATGGTGTGTTTGCACAAAATACAGTTACTAAAAATCCATCGCGTACGACATTGTCACGTCAGGCAGCTGAATTGGAAATTGACAGCCTGCAACAGGTGATCAGCATGTACGTAGGGAAACTGGATTCACTCGATGCTGTACTCGAAACCGAACGTGTTGCTGCAGCAGATTTACGCGAGCAGATCATCAAACTGGATGATTACAGGAAAAAGCTGGAGGGAAATGTTGATTCTTTTAAAGGTGAAAACCTTAAACTCAATCAGAGTAACAGAATTCTTATTGTGTTTAATTCGCTTGTAGCCGTATTACTGATCATATCTCTGGTGTTTTTTCTTAGGAAGATAGGCAGAAAAAAGGCCACTATTGAACCTGTAAGCACTCCTCTGAACGGGAGGAAAACAGAACAAATTAAGTTTACCAGTTTTGAAGATAAACTGGCACAACTGGAACGCCTGGGAAAACTTCGAGAAAAGGATTTGCTTTCTGAAGATGAGTTTGTTGTTGAAAAGCAGCGTATACTTGGCAAATAAAAAAATAATTTGCAGGGTAGTATTTCAAGGTGGTATCACTTCGTTCACATTTTAATTTAATACTAATGTCAGCTTCAGGAACTGTTAAATCAAGTGTGGAAAATGGCATTGCCACCATAACATTTTTTCATCCGCAAAGCAATTCATTGCCCGGTGAATTACTGCGATCACTTGCAACTGAAATTATAAACCAGGGGATGAATGATGAGGCGCAAGTTATTGTTCTCAGGAGTGAGGGCGAAAAAGCATTTTGTGCCGGAGCATCTTTTGATGAACTGATGTCGATCAGCTCGTTTGATGAAGGCAGGAATTTCTTTTCGGGTTTCGCCATGGTTATAAATGCCATGCGTAAGGCACCTAAATTTATTATTAGTCGAGTACAAGGAAAAGCAGTGGGTGGCGGTGTGGGCATCGCTGCAGCGTCCGATTATGCCATTGCTTCCGTTTATGCCGACGTGAAATTATCAGAACTTGCTGTGGGCATCGGTCCGTTCGTTGTTGGTCCTGCCGTTGAACGAAAAATGGGCAAGTCGGCATTTTCATCGCTTGCCATTAATGCTACCGAATGGAAAACTGCTGAATGGGCGCGTGAAAATGGTTTATATGCTGAAGTGCATCCAGATTTGGTGAGTGTTGATGCCGCTGTGCTTCGGCTGGCTCAAAAACTTGCTGCATCAAGTCCCGCAGCTATGAGAGAGCTCAAAGAAATTTTCTGGAAAGGAACCGGTGACTGGGATACCTTGCTCATCGAGCGTGCCGACGTGAGTGGTACCCTGGTGCTCTCCGACTATACACGGAATGCCATCGCAGGTTTTAAACAAGGGGCCCGTTAATCTGCCCCATGATGCTGCTGCAAATTATTTTTGTACTTGTAGCCGGATATATTTTCCAGCTTTTTTTTGCAGAGAAGATCCGTTCCTGGGAAGCTCTCAAAAATCATTTTCTTTTCCTGTTGCCTAAGGGTAAGAAAAAACTCTGGATGGAGTATGATTCTTTACTCACTGCAAACAGCGCATTTTACAATACCCTTTCGCCGGAAGGCAGGAATACTTTCATAATGAAATGCAGCCAGTTTATTTTCGATAAGCGGTTTATCGGGATGGAAGGTTTGCGTATCACTAATGACATACAAATACGCATTGCCGCTACCGCAGTTCAGGTAACCTACGGACTCAAAAATTCGGCATTTTCACATTATCATACCATTAAAATTTTTCCTGAATCTTTTTATTCACGAATGCATGATAACTACCTGAAAGGCGGAGCAAGTTCCGGGGGAACTCTTTATTTTTCATGGAAAGATTTTGAAGTCGGCTTCGCTGATCCTGGTGACCGTTATAACCTGGGATTGCATGAAATGGCACATGCACTGCGCCTCCAACTCAAGCACGGTGGCGATTTCGATCAGCGTTTTGCCAGTTATTCGGATCATTGGGAAGAAATAGCCCTTCCGGAATTTGAACGCATGAATTCAGGAAATACCTCCTTCCTCAGGGAATATGGAGGGACCAACATAGAAGAATTTTTTGCTGTATGTATTGAGCATTTCTTTGAAGTGCCTGTAGAATTTAAAAAGCAGTTACCTGATATTTTTAATCATCTCTGTTTTTTGCTGAATATGGATCCCACCCGTGCGAATGATGATTATAAATTGGAACCCGGTTTTGTGGAATCGATTAACAGTGATACTTCACGGATGCCGCTGCCGTTAACACTGAAAAGAGCTTACCAGTATGAATCATGGCATTGGAGTTTTAATGTAATTATTGCCGGGCTCTTTGTGGGATTACCTGCGATTTTTATTTTTCATGGAATGGTGTTATTTACAGGAACAGATGTGCTTTTAATAGTTGCTTCGGTAACTTCATTAGTTATGGTTTTTAGAAAATTTTTATTGGAGAAGGGAATTGGTTTATTCCCCCACCTGTTAATGTTTGGTATGGTAGGCGCGAGTCCGTTGATGACAACTGCGATTCTGACGACCAACTATTACATCAAAATCGATTATACAGAACGAATTTACAAGGTCATCGGCGTGCGCCCATTCACTGTTGACGAACCTAAAGGATACAGAGCCTTTTATTTCTTAACCCTGGAATATAGTGCTTACGAAGACTATAAAGAAATCAGAACTATTCCTGCTGGTATGCTCCGGGCACAACCTCCTGGATCCGATATTTACCTCACCGTTAAGACTTCAACCGGTATCTGGAGATGGCAGAATTATGAAGACCGTTCTATATTTGTGGCCCCGAACCTGAAATGAGCCCTTAATTTGTAATTTATTACTTTTGCAGTCCATGGAACGACCCCCTTTACACCTTACCGACACCGAAATTTCAGAGGCCATTCTTACCCGTGCATTTTCGCTCATGGCCACTGCCAGGGCAATGACGGTAATTTATGAAGCCAACAGCGCTTTTACTTCTAAATACGTGCATGCCACTTCACGTGGACATGAAGCCATTCAGATAGCCACGGGACTCCAGTTATTACCACAGGATTTTCTTTCACCATATTATCGCGACGACAGTATGTTGTTATCAATAGGACTGGAGCCTTATGAACTCATGCTCCAGCTTATGGCCAAACGCGATGATCCGTTCAGCGGGGGCCGGTTGTATTACAGTCATCCCAGCCTGAAGCGTTCTGATATGCCAAAAATTCCTATGCAGTCTTCTGCTACCGGTATGCAGGCCATTCCGGCTACGGGTATTGCAATGGGGTTGCAATATCTTGGTAAGCAGCAGCTATCCAACTGGAATGAACATGAGCAACCGCTAGTAGTTTGTTCATTAGGTGATGCATCTGTCACTGAAGGTGAAGTAGCTGAAGCTTTCCAGATGGCGGTATTAAAAAAATTACCGATTGTTTACCTGGTGCAGGACAATGAATGGGATATTTCAGCACATGCACGCGAAATTCGTGCGATGGATGCTTCCGAATATGCTTCCGGTTTCAAAGGTCTTGACGTGCGAAGTATTGACGGTACCGATTTTATTAAATCGTATCAAACAATTCGTGAAGTGTTTTCGAAAGTGCGTAAAGAGCAACGGCCTTTTCTGGTGCATGCAAAAGTTCCGTTATTGAATCATCACACCTCCGGCGTGCGGAAAGAATGGTATCGCGACGACCTGGAACAGCAACAAATGCGTGATCCCTATCCAAAGTTGCGGGCACAGTTGCTCGATTTCGGATTCAGCGAAGATCATTTAAAACAACTCGAAGTTCAGGCCGATAAAATGGTGCAGGAACATTTTAGTAAATCAATGGCTGCTGAAGATCCTCTGCCGGAAGATTTATTCACACATAGTTTTGCACCCACACTTATCACTGAAGAAAAAGGGGAACGTGAACCTGCAGGAAAAGAAAAAACAGTGATGGTTGATTGCGCACTTTTCGCAGTGCAGGAATTAATGGCGAAACATCCCGAGTGTTTGCTTTACGGACAGGATGTGGGACGCAGACTTGGTGGTGTGTTCCGTGAAGCGGCAACGCTTGCGCAGAAATTTGGCGACGATCGCGTTTTTAATACACCCATCCAGGAAGCATTTATTATAGGAAGTACTGTAGGTATGTCAGCGGCCGGTTGTAAACCGATTGTTGAAGTTCAGTTTGCTGATTATATATGGCCGGGCCTTAACCAGTTGTTTACCGAAGTAAGCCGTTCGTGTTATCTTTCCAACGGAAAGTGGCCTGTGAGTTGTATAATTCGTGTTCCCATAGGAGCATATGGTAGTGGCGGACCTTATCATTCTTCGAGTGTTGAAAGTGTAGTGGCTAATATTCGGGGAGTTAAAATTGCTTATCCATCTACGGGAGCTGATTTAAAAGGCTTACTAAAGTCGGCTTATTATGACCCCAATCCGGTTGTGATCTTTGAGCATAAAGGCTTATACTGGTCGAAAATTAAAGGTACCGAAGATGCAAAAACAATCGAGCCTGATGAAAATTATATTATCCCTTTCGGGAAAGGGAGATATGTAATGCAATCTGACAGCGATAAAAGTTGTGTTACAATTATTACTTATGGAATGGGTGTTTACTGGGCGAAAAATGCCGCGAAACATTTTCCGGGCCGGGTTGAAATTGTTGATTTAAGAACTTTGTATCCCATTGATGAAGCAATGATTTTTGAGTCGGTGAGAAAAAACAACCGATGCATTGTTGTGACTGAGGAGCCCGTGAATAATTCGTTTGCACAAGCTCTTGCCGGCCGGATAGCGGCGGGTTGTTTTAAATCACTGGATGCTCCTGTGGAAGTGATCGGTTCAGAAGATCTTCCTGCTATTCCGTTAAACTCTACACTGGAATTTACGATGATTCCCAATGCTGATAAAGTCAGTAAAGTGATGGAAAGAATTCTGGGATACTAAAGTTATTTTTTCCAGCGCGAAACTTTTCGGAATCCGTCGATGAGGGTCAGGTTGTTTTCAAATGAAAAGGAATGCACTCCATAAATGGATTTATCCCAAAGGGGTTCTATAAAATCTATTTCCTTTTCCGAATAATTTTGCGTTGTCAATTCCAGAATTTCATTGATCCGAATTCCATACCCATAGGTAACGGAACAATCCTGTGAAGGTCGGTAAAGCTTGTTATTAAAACTGAAAATTTTTCCCGCCGGCCTCGCTCTTCTTACATCGCTGACAACAGGATTTTGAGGATGAGGTTGCCAGGTTCCGGTAGGAGTATCGGAAAAATAAATATGCAGTTCATCATTTTTACTCATGGCTGCATGCTGTGATATGTTTACAAACATAAACCACTTTCCGTTGTGTTCATGAAGTGTGCAGTCAACCGCAATCACATCCTGCATTAATACTTTTTGCAATGTCCATTCTGAAGGAAAAGCCTCGCATTTATACAACTCAATAGTTTTATTGGAACTGGTTTCAGGAATCATGTAATCATTACCTTGCCAGGAAAACACAAAGGGATAGGAGAGGTGATAAGGCCGTTCCAGGACTTTTGTTGCGGTTGAATAATTTCCTTTTTCGTCAAGTGTGACCACCGAAATGTGCGCATTTTTTTTGGAGAAAAGTTTTTCCTCAAGGAAAATATAATAACAGTGATCACGAAAAATCACATGAGGATCGGCCCAAAAAATCCCTGCAGGGGGAATGATTTTTTTGAGTTTCCTCATCGATGTTTGTGGCGTATTGTTTTTTGACAAGCTATACAACAAAAACCATTGATTACGGTACAGTAACTGTTTCAGATATTTGAAAAACGACTGCGGTACCATCTTCAATAAGAAATGAGCAACCTGCAAATTAGTCGGGCCGAAATAAAGTTGATGGTTATAAACTGCAGGAAATCCCGTATCCGCTTTAAGGAACGCATCACGCTGGTAATACAATTTTTCAATTAAACGCGGTAGCAGATACATCCCCTTTGCATAAACACTATTACGGCTTCGGTTCAGCGAAAATTTGTGGGTGGCTCCGTAAGTTTTTCCTAATACTAATCCATTGTCAAGATCGTTGCTTAGTTGCTGCACTACGGTGCCGGTCACAGGAGAGTTGTAGAACATTTCCCAGAACCCGGGAGGACCACCACGGTTAACTTTGTTATCGGCATGATGGTAGGACCAGATACCATAGCGGGAACTGTTAAGAATGTCTCCTTTCAAAATCCGGAAGCCCATTCGGATAAAGACATCAATATTATAAGAGTTGATCACCTCAATATCTTTTTCCGGGATCCATTGCAGGTAATTTTTTGTAAGCGGATCTACTTCTAGTACGGGAACATCATTTATAAGAGTTTTGCTGTTTATTGAATACAACACATTATTCTTGTTCGGAAAAAGTTTTTTGTCGGCACGCTGATAAATATGAAAAAACGCGGAGTTGAGATTTCCGATTATTTTACCCGCAGTT
Organism: Bacteroidota bacterium; assembly: GCA_030855635.1. GTDB lineage: Bacteria > Bacteroidota > Bacteroidia > AKYH767-A > OLB10 > JADKJB01. Next base: position 148,105 of record JALYQW010000079.1, read on the forward strand.
ATTTTTTTTTGTTTCTTATTCAGCACTACGAGACTGATAGTAGCATACCCTGAATTTTTCAGCGTTTCAATAATATGGTAATACGGGAAATTTACTTCGAAACTGTTCATCAGTAATCCAACACGGATTGCTGATGCATTACGATCATGATTTTCCAAAGCTGAAAATTATTAAGGTATTTACTGATGGAGTACTGTTGTGAATCATGCACAGCGAAAGTACAAATTTACGCGTATGGTTCATAAATCATGCAGTCTATTGCAATTTGTAAGAAATCAAAAATTATTTCTTTCACTTAAAAACCCTTCAAAACCATTGACAACAGGCAGTTTCAATATCAAGTTATCAACAAAACCCGCTATTTATCAACAAAAGCAAGGGTTTAGAGTATTGAAAGTTGCTGTATAAAAGACTTTCACATACTTTCGTTATAGTTCTTCTCTAACCAAATTTAAAAACATAACATCATGAACAAAGGCGAATTAGTTGATGCCATTGCATCTGAAGCAAAAATCACGAAAGCTGATGCTCAGAGAGCTCTTGAAGCTTTCCTTGCTGTAACTGCTAAAACTCTGAAGAAGGGTGATAAAGTTACCCTGGTAGGTTTTGGTACTTTCTCCGTTGCTAAAAGAGCAGCACGTACCGGTCGTAATCCACAAACCGGAAAAGAGATTAAGATAGCTGCTAAGAAAGTAGCTAAATTTAAAGCCGGTGCAGAACTCTCTGCAAAAGTTAAGTAATTATAACAGCTTTAAATTACCGAAAACCCTCCGCATTTCCCGGAGGGTTTTTTATGTATTCAACTTCCACTTTTCATTGTGTATATTTATCCCTGTAAAAATTAATTTTATGAGATTATTTCAAAGGGCTTGTTTGAAGTTGATGATTTGTTTCTTAACAGGTTTAGCATCAGCAGATGCACAAATGTCGGTAACTCCGTTTGTAAGCAATGTTTTTAAAGTCACCGATATCACACATGCAGGAGATGACCGTTTGTTTATAGTGGAACAGGCCGGCCGCATTCGTATTTCTGATCTTGAAGGCAATTTGAATCCATTGCCTTTTTTAAGTATTACCGGCAGAGTGCTCGACAGTGGGGGAGAGCAAGGGCTGTTGGGACTTGCTTTTAGTCCCAAGTATTATGCCGACAGGAGTTTTTATGTAAATTATACAAATAACTCCGGCAACACGGTCATTTCAAGATTTCGCAGAACCCTTTCCGATACCAACATTGCAGATTCACTCAACGAAGAAATTTTGTTTACCGTAAATCAGCCTTACACCAATCACAACGGAGGAGCTTTGCATTTTGGACCCGATGGTTATTTATATATTTCTTTAGGAGATGGTGGTTCGGGTGGTGATCCGCAGAATAATGCGCAAAACCTGCAATCACGACTGGGAAAATTATTGCGTATCGACGTAAGTGCGGATTCCGGCCTCGCCATTCCTTCATCTAATCCTTTTATCAACGTCGCAAGTGCCGATTCTATGATATGGGCTTATGGGTTACGTAATGCATGGCGGTTTTCTTTTGACCGGCTTACGGGCGATAACTGGATTGCTGATGTAGGTCAAAATTTATGGGAGGAAATTAATTTGCAACCCAGTGGCTCGGACGGAGGGGAGAACTATGGCTGGCGTTGTTACGAGGGTTTTGTGAGTTATAATCTGACCGGCTGTTTTCCACCAGCCTCTTTTGTTGAACCGGTTTATGCTTACAGCCATTCCGGAGCATGTTCAGTAACGGGCGGTTATGTTTACCGAGGAGCCCGGTATGCTTCATGGTTTGGAAAGTATTTTTTTACGGATTACTGCAGCGGTATCATTCAAAGTCTTAACCCCAATTCAATGGGTGGTTATGATGTAGAAGATCATGGCTCATTCGGAGCTCTTGTATACACTACTTTTGGTGAAGATAAATATGGGGAATTATATATTGGAAAAGGTTCATCAGGTGTTTTTAAGCTGAATGACAGTACCTGTATTCCCGTAGCGTATATAGACAACCGTGATACCATCTTCACAACTGAAATTTCATACTTGCTTAAAACCCTGCAATCGCCCGGTTTAACTTACAAGTGGTTATTTAACGGGAATGTTATACCGTTTGCGAATAATTATCATTACAGCGCAAAACTAAGCGGAACTTATGAAGTGGTGGTAAGCAATGACAGCAATTGTACAAACCGGTCACAGCCTTTAACGCTGATATTTGAAATCGATGAAACTTTTGTAGTATATCCCAATCCGGCAAATGAGTTTACGGAAATTAAATGGTCGCTGAATTTTCCCGGCAACAAGACCCTTGAACTGATTGATGCCACAGGCAGAATTTGTAAATCCGTTTCACTGGATTCGAATGCAACCGGATATACACTGTTCACTACTCCGTTCAACCAGGGAGTGTATGTGTTGAGAATCATTTATAACGACAAAGCTTATCACAGTAAATTGCTGATAAAGTAAAAATCAGCTAGCGGATAAGTGTAACGGTACCCGTATAAGGTTTTTTAGATGTGTCGTTTGTGATTACAAAGTTATAGATGTAAATGCCATCGGGCAACAGCCGGCCTTCTGCATCTTTACCATTCCACCTTTCATATCCACTGTCGGACCGGAAAACTTCCCCGCCCCAGCGGTTAAAAATACGCATGGAATAACCACCAGTAGATTCTCCAACCAACCCAAACTCATCATTCCTGCCGTCGCCGTTGGGTGTAAACGAGTTGGGCATGTAAGCAGTTATATATTCATCTACTTCCAGTAATTTCACCAGGGTATCAGTACAGCCGAATTGATTGGTAGTAATAAGTGACACAATATAAATTCCACTTTTATTATAATCGTGTTCAGGGTGTTGGAGATCCGACAATGTAGTGTTGTCAAGCGACCAGTACCAGGAAACCGCACCCACTGACTGATCGGTAAATTTTACATGAGGTAAAAATATGGTAGGCTTGTAAGGTTCCCAGGTGAATTGTGTTTCGGGTAAAGGTAACACCTCAATAAATATCGAATCACTCACCGGATCATAACAAGCATCATCTACTGATACAACATAAAATCCTGTGACATCAGGAGTAAATTCTGTAGCTGCGCCTGAAGTCCCTGCTGCACCCCAATTGTACTGATAGGTATTTCTTTTACCACCTTGCGCATCCATCTCAAGCGCTACGGATTCACCTTCACATAGTATCAAAGGTCCGTCGGTGAGATTTGCGGTAAGTTGCGGGAAGATGTGATAATCCAGCGGAACTGAAACCCCGATATCAGGAGTGAGGCATTCATAATCGGAGGTTACCGTTACATAAACTTCATCACCTTCGTTGATGGAGGGCAATGTAATTGTTGATGTAGTGTCACCGGTCAGAATTCCATTTACAAACCAACTGTAAACAGGAGGATTGCCGGTATTGTTAGCATTGGCTGTAAACACCACTTGTTGCAAAGGGCACACCGAATCAATAACCGAAGCAGATAAATTCACAGCGGGTACCAGCAGTGGTACAATGTTAAAAAATATGGTATCTGAATTCTCGGGCGGACAACCGGTTGTAGGTGTGACCGTGACAAAAACCGTCATAATACCGCTTGGGTTAGCAGCAGTAAACTGGAAATTATTGGTGCCGGTTAAATTCCCGTTGAGATTCCATTGATAGGAGGGCGCGGCACCACCATTCAACACGTTAGCAGAAAACAAACAAATTTGTTGCGGGCACAAAGTTGTTGAAGGATTGGATGTAATGTTCACCTGTGCCGAAGGTTGCGAACTGATCACTGCTGCATAAGGTGGAGAGAATGCAGTGTCGTTGTTCAAACAGAGTGCATTTGATATCATGGTCACCGTGATAATATCACCGTTAACAATTCCAGGTGCAGTAAAGGTAGGGCTGTTTGTGCCGGCCGGAATTCCATTCACCTGCCATTCAAATTGAGGATTCGTTCCCTGGTTGGTACCATTGGCAATAAAGGTAGCATCGGAGCCCTGGCAAATTATTCCCGGGGGTTGTTGAATTGCTACAGTTGCAACTTGCGAAGCAGGTCCAGTAGTCACATATACTGAAAAAATTTCGTTGCTGATTTTTGCGGGACAGCCATTATCCGTAACCGTTACAAAGAATTGATAGGGAACTGTACTTGCTGTTCCACACACTGGAGTCCAGCAAAATTGGGAGGTCACAACGCTGTCGCCATTTGCATCCTGAATGCTACCTGCAGGATTAACAACAGCAGTATCAAGCAGGGGACCTGATGCCACCAGAAAAAGGCTATCTCCATCGGCATCGGAGAAGGTTATGTCATAACAAAGTGTCTGACCTTCGTCAACAGTTAAAACTGTAGTAGCTCCGGGTGATGTGTAATTGGGAACTAAATTGGGAGTACACGGAATGGTGATAAACTGAAGGTCACGCCGGATAGTTGAAAGCAGCACACCGTTACGATATTCACGAATTTCAATGGCTGCGACATAAAATCCCTGGTTCGGGATAAAATAATTGGTGAGTCCCGATATGGGATCAATAGCTGCATAACCACCCGCACCAAAAACATTACTGAGATTATAACCCGGTGCATATACGATTTCGGGAATGGGAAGAAAATAAGGATTGTTATCAAGGAAAGGATCGGGAACAGGGTTGGGAGGTCCGGAATACCCGTTGTACGGAACAACGAAAGAGTAGGAGAGTGAATCACCGTCGGGATCAAAAGCATTATTGATTACTGAAACGGTATCACCTGTGCACAGGTAGGGGATACTGATATCAGTTATTTGTGGTGAAGAATTGATCACCCCTGAAGGAATGAATCCATAAAAAGCCATACCTGCTGATCCGGGATTATCCAGGTTCATGATGTTGCCATTCCTGCAACAACGTTCAACCATCAGGTGGTAACCTGTTGAGTTATCAGGCAGCAAAATTGACACCTCGTATTCACCACGTTCAATGCATGCTGATGCTGAAAACGTGCAGCCGATGTTCCCATTTCCCGATGTCACGAAAGTGGAGTTAATAAGAATTAGTGATTCGGTGGAATACCAGTCGAGTGCACCTGAAGAACCATCGATATAAACACCCAGGTACATGCTGGGATCAAGCGGTGCCGGATTGATTGTGGAATCACAATACCGGTAAACTATCAATTTAATGTTATAAAAATTCGCACCCGAAGTCGACCCGTCATGCACATAAGTAAGTTCACCCCCCATAAGGTGCGTTCCTGAAGCTCGGTACGGAACTGATAATGCAAGACAAACAAGAAGTAAAACAACACTTCTCAGAATTTTACAGGTCATTGTGGGGCGTTAAAAATTTAACCTTATAAAGATACACAAGAAAATTTACCCAATTGCCATGGAATCGTAATTAGAAATGATTGAGAATCAGATGACTAAATTGAAAGTTGAATGTTAAATGTTGAAAATGAATGTTGGAAGTAATCAATGTTAAATTGTACGAAGCAGGGTCATTCACTTTTAAAAAATTTAGGAGCACTGTAAACTACCCACCCACATTACCCCTTGTAAATATCTTCCTCATTAAAATCATTCTGACTTCCGTCATCTTTACGTGATCGAAATTTTTTGTAAAGCGTTTTTATTTTATCCACATATTTTGAACCATCCTGACCAAAAATGTTAGTGGCGAAACCTGTTCCCAGCAAAGTGGCGGCGGTGCGTACAATTGGATTGGAGTTTTTAAAAATCAACTGGGAGACCAGGAATCCCATTGCAGCTTCTGCACCTTTTGATTTTAGCATTCCTTTCAGGGAAGGATCATTGGAGATAGAACTGAAAGCGCTTTTTATCAGGTTGGCAGGTTTCATCGAATTAGCATACTCCTTAATATATCCACTGAGACGCCGCTCTCTTTCCAGTTTGTCGAGTGTTAACCGTTCGATTTCAACTCTGAGTTCAGACAGTGAATGAATATTTTTTTTCATATCAGTGAGAATAAACAGATTTAATGATATTGTTGACCAGCGAAGTTTTCAGCCATTTGTCTTTTGAAAGATAAATGATAACAGCAAGCAGTGTATAAAATCCTGCTATAATTAGAAATCCTGCATACAGGTTATCGAAATATTCAGACAGGCAAAAGGCCAGGGCGAAGCTTACGAATAAAAAAATAATCACAACCAGTACTGCCATAACAAGATTGATAATTGCATTTGAAGCCATGACAGCCCCCTTTTCGGTTGCTTTCATTTTATACAGATCCATGGAAGTATTGATATAGGATTTTAATTCATCCACAATTTCCTCAATTTCGGGCCTGGGCTTTTCTGAGGTCGGTTCAGCCATAATTTAATTTTTAAAAGTTTGCGTTTTGTTTTTACGGTTGTTTAATATAAATTAACCTGTTAAATTTTTGTTTTTTGTTCCGACATTTTATCGATGGCTTCTTCTGCTTTTTCAAGAAGATCATCGGCAAACTTTTTAGCGGCTTCCTTAAATTTAGTCCTGGTATCGGATCCTTTATCAGGAGCCAGTAAAAATCCAATTGCAAGTCCGGCGGCTGCTCCCGCAAGCAACGCAATCATAATACTGTTATTTCTTTCCATTGTGTTGTGATTAGTTTAATAGTTAAGAATCTAAAATTACGAAAATTTTACGGAGAATCTGATGAGAAATTTCATTTAACTTAACGTATAAAATTCTGTTTTTTCAGTATTGTGCGCTCTTATCACGCCAATACTGATCATATTCACCAGTATGATAGTTGCCCTTCGTCGTGAAATGTTTACCAGTTTGGTGAATTGAGGCAGGGTAATTTTCCTGTGTTCAGAAAGATACTCCATCAAGGCTTTTTCTTTAGAAGAAAAGGAAATCAGAGTTTGCGCTCCGGTGCTTTCGCGTTTAAGAACATCGAGTACCACTTTACTTGCCAGCAACGATTCATCATTTACACGAATGTATGCCCACCATTTGCCATCCTCGCCAAGAGCGAAATAGGGCTTATTATCACCCCTGGGAATATCAACTTCCAGCACGGTTTTTTTGCCCACCTGCCATTCCCTGATACTGATGGTTATTTCAGGCCTGCAATAAAATCCGGCCGCTTTTTCTAGCATAAATTTTTCCTCTTCCGCCGAAATTCCATTTATGGTTCGGTTATCATTTACCCCTATAAGCAATTTTCCACCCTTATGGTTGGCAAATGAAACCATGGTTTTGGCAATTTTAGATTCATTGCTGACTTCTTTCTTATAATCAAGGCATTCGCCTTCTCCTTTATCAAGAAGTTTCCTGACTTGCAAAGGAGGTATGGAAGCAATTTCTTTGGTTTTCATTCTCAAACGATGTTACTTCATTTTTCATTATCACGACTCTCCAATTCCAGCAACAGCAACCCGGTGCATCCTGCCAAAGCCTGGAGCGCCTCCTCAACTTTCCAACTGCTCCTGTTCCTTCGTTCAACCCTATTGGAAACAGCCCTTATTTGCAGGCAAGGCACTTTTTCCATCCGGCAAACGTAAAAAAAAGCTGCCCCTTCCATTGATTCCATTACCGGGCCAAATTTTTCAAATGCCTTCCTGCATTCTGCATCGGAACCATGCACTCTTTGAACAGTAATGGCCTCCACCGAAGGAAGTGCTTTAAGCGTATTTAGTTTTTCCCGATAGTCAGCAAATAATTTACCATTTTTAAAAGGAGGATCATTTTTTTTAACCAATCCCATTTCGAAAACATCCAGCCGATCCTTGCCATCCTCCGCACCAAAATCCCCGAATTGGTCAGCAATGATGTTAACCACATGCACAGGTGTAATTGCAGGATCGAGCGAACCGCAAAGTCCTATATTCAGTGCCAGATCGTATCGGTTACCGGCCAATATGCGCGTGAGATGATATGTGGTTGAAGTGATGCCCGGACCCGTGATGAGTAAATCGATTTGCAGCTCCCCATCCCCCGGCAGGGGAAATAAAATACCCGCCTCGGCCTTTTTTATGGATTCCGGCAAAAAACCCGCTTCGGCCCGGGTTGCGGCAACAACCAGTAGTTTGATCATAATTTTAACTTTTACTGAACCTTCAACCCCTTGAAAATGTTATAGCTGGAATGCATTTCCTACCTTTGCTAAAGTAGTAAATTAGCAAGTTTGCATCTGTATCTTTGTATCCAACACCCACACTATGGTATTTGTTACCCGAAAAGAACGGTTTAATGCAGCTCACCGCCTGTTTCGTGCCGAATGGTCGGATGAAAAAAACCTTGAAGTTTTTGGTAAATGTTCCAATCCCAACTGGCACGGGCACAATTATGAACTGTATGTTACGGTGAAGGGCGAAGCCGATCCTTTAACCGGTTTTGTAATGGATCTGAAAATCCTGAGTACCATTATCCGGACCCGTGTTACCGATAAACTCGATCATAGGAATATCAACCTCGATGTGGATTTTATGATCGGGAAAATACCAAGCACCGAAATTCTGGCCATCGCCATTTGGGAGCAGATTGAACGGCCGATATTAGCTTCGGGATGCCACCTGCATTGCGTGAAACTCTTTGAGACTGAAAATAATTTTGTTGAATATTACGGAAACCAAAAATTACCCGATGAGCTACGATGACGATGATGATATGATCCAGCAAAACAGCATGGACGGCTATCTTAAGATCGATAAATTCAACCCGGAAAAAATTAAAAGTCTCTCCAACTCCTTTCACCAGGTGCTGACTGATATCGGAGAAGATACAAACCGGGAAGGATTACTGAAAACACCTGAACGAGTTGCCAAAGCCATGCAGTTTCTTACTCACGGGTATTATCTTAACCCAACCGAAATACTGCTCTCGGCCCGTTTCCGGGAAGATTACAAGCAGATGGTTATCGTAAAGGATATTGAAATTTATTCCCTGTGCGAGCATCATATGTTACCCTTTTTCGGGAAAGCCCATGTGGCTTATATTCCCGACAAATACATTGTGGGCTTGAGCAAAATTCCCAGGGTTGTAGATGCTTATGCACGGCGCTTGCAGGTTCAGGAACGTCTTACTACCCAGATACGTGATTGCATTCAGGAAACACTCAATCCGATAGGAGTGGCCGTTGTGATAGAAGCACACCATCTTTGCATGCAAATGCGTGGGATACAGAAACAAAATTCGGTGACAACCACCTCAGCATTTACCGGTGAATTTGAAAACGACCGCACCCGCAGTGAATTTATCAGCCTGATTGGTAAGCGATTCATATAGGCATCGGATTTAAAGGTTTGAATAATGCTGGCTTTTGTTTAAAATCGTGCTAAATTTCACGATAAAAATCGCCTATGAAAGCCTATATATTTCCAGGACAGGGTTCACAATTTGTGGGTATGGGCAAAGAGCTTTATGAAAGTTCTGTTGTTGCCCGTGGTTTATTTGATAGTGCCAATACCATACTCGGTTTTCGCATAACCGACCTTATGTTTTCCGGTACCGATGATGATCTTAAACAAACTAATGTAACACAGCCTGCAATTTTCCTGCATTCCGTTGCAGCCGTTGCTGAAATGGGTAATGCTTTTCAACCGGATATGGTAGCGGGACACTCATTGGGAGAATTTTCTGCTTTGGTAGCTAATAAAACTCTTGCTTTTGAACCAGCACTTAACCTGGTGGTAGCCCGTGCAAACGCTATGCAGGAAGCATGTTTATTGCAGCCATCATCCATGGCGGCTATTCTCGGACTTGATGATGCAACTGTTGAGTCGGTGTGCAGGGAAGTAAATGATATTGTTGTTCCTGCCAATTACAACTGCCCTGGGCAAATTGTAATTTCCGGATCAGTGGAAGGTGTAAAAGCAGCCTGCGAAAAACTCCTGGCTGCAGGGGCAAAACGTGCTTTAATGCTTAATGTGGGAGGTGCATTTCATTCGCCATTGATGGAACCTGCGCGCCAAAAACTGGCAGCTGCCATTGATTCGGCGGAATTTACCAGGCCGGTTTGTCCTATCTATCAAAATGTGAATGCACTTCCATCTTCAGATCCGGATGTAATTCGCAAAAACCTGGTGGATCAGCTTACCGCACCCGTGCGATGGACCCAGACTGTTCAAAATATGATAACAGAAGGGGCAACTGTGTTTACCGAAATTGGCCCCGGTAAAGTATTGCAGGGACTTGTCAAAAAAATAAATAAAGAAGCCGTTGTAACAACAGTATAAATTTATAAAAAAAATTTCAGAACGTTATGGAAAAAGTACAGGAATACATTGCAGGAAATAAAGACCGTTTTTTAAATGAACTGTTTGAACTTTTAAGAATTCCTTCGGTCAGCGCCGATTCCAAATACAAAGGAGATGTGCAGAAAGCAGCAGAATTTATTAGCAAGAGCCTGCAGGCCGCAGGTGCCGATAAAGTGGAAATTTGTCCAACCAAAGGTCATCCTATTGTTTATGGTGAAAAAATTATTAATGCTTCCGCACCAACGGTTCTTGTATATGGGCACTATGATGTTCAGCCGGCCGATCCGCTGGACCTGTGGCATTCACCGCCTTTTGAACCTGTGATTAAAAATGACAAAATATATGCACGGGGTTCCTGCGATGATAAAGGTCAGGTATTTATGCATGTCAAAGCATTTGAAAGCATGATGAAAAATAATGCGCTCACCTGCAATGTAAAGTTTCTTATCGAGGGTGAAGAGGAGGTGGGAAGTGTGAACCTGGGTGATTTTGTGAGAAATAATAAGGAGCGCCTCAAGGCGGATGTGATTTTGATTTCGGACACGAGCATGATCGCCAATGACACTCCATCGATCACCACCGGACTGCGCGGACTGAGTTATGTGGAAGTGGAAGTTACCGGTCCCAACCGTGATCTCCATTCAGGAGTATATGGCGGTGCTGTAGCCAATCCCATCCAGATACTATGCGAGATGATCACAGCGATGAAGGATAAAAATAATCATATCACCATTCCGGGGTTTTATGATGATGTTGTTGAAATCAGTGATGCGGAAAGAGCTGAAATGGCGAAAGCGCCATTCAGCGAAACCGATTTTAAAAATGATCTGAAAATTGATGATGTGCATGGGGAAAAAGGTTTTACAACCAATGAACGCACCTCAATACGTCCAACTTTTGAACTTAATGGAATCTGGGGAGGATATACCGGCGAGGGTGCTAAAACCGTTCTACCGTCGAAGGCCTATGCGAAGATTTCAATGCGACTGGTTCCTGATCAGACCTCCGAAAAAATTACTTCCCTCTTTGAAAAGTATTTTACTTCTCTCGCTCCCAAATCGGTAAAGGTGAAGGTCACTCCGCATCATGGAGGTGAACCAGTGGTTACCCCAACCGATTCGGTTGCCTATAAAGCAGCCAGTCGTGCCATGGAAACTGCCTTTGGAAAAAAGCCGATTCCTACCCGCGAAGGTGGCTCCATCCCGATAGTTGCTCTTTTTGAAAGAGAATTGGGATTGAAATCCGTGCTGCTGGGTTTTGGATTAAATTCCGATGATATACATAGTCCTAACGAACATTTTGGTATCTTCAATTTTATGAAAGGAATTGAAACCATACCGCTGTTTTTTAAATACTATGCGGAAATGATTGCTGCTGAATAAAATTCTGAAATTGATGATCATCAATTTGACTCATCAGAGATAGCAAGTAGTTTAGAAACTATTTTTTCAAAAAAATCATCGTTAGAAAAATGATTTTGAAGTATTGCAACATAAAGGTGCGATTTAGTTTCATCTACTGTTTCAAAAGGAAAGTATTTACCAAAAACCTGAGCATTGCCAATATGGGTTTCTTTAGTGTCAGTATTGATCAAAAGCGCATTATTTGTTTTAAAATCGGTATTGATTTGATCCATAGTAAAACTATCGCTGGTTGATAGATATACGCCATGTGATATGCCTAAAATTAATATTTCCATATTACAAATTTAATTAAAAGCATGGAATTTTAGTATTGATAATTGAATACTTTCTACCCTCCTTTTCATACTTATTCGGATTGTTGGAGGGCTGTTTTACAACGTTTTTACCACTACTTTTTGTGAAAAACTGGCATGCTGGCCTGTTATTATCAACCCGTAAATGCCATCAATGATTGAACTGCTGTCAATATTAATTTTCAAGGCTTCACCGTTGCCGGATGTTAATGTTGCAGTATAAATATTGCGGCCCCGGAAATCCAGAATTCTCACTTCATAATTACCCTGATCCGGAACCTCTAACGTCAGCTCCGATCCGGATGTTAACGGATTGGGGTATATGTGAAATGAACCGTTTTGCAGGAAGGTAATTGATTTAACTTCTGAATAAGTAAATTTGCCATCAAAATCAGTTTGCTTCAGCCGGTAGTAATTTCTTCCCTTGCGGGGATGTGCATCACGGATCTCATAATACAGTAAATTAGTACTGTTACCTGCACCTTCCACTGTTAATATCGGTTCAAAATCAATACCAGTGGCACTTCGTTCCACTGTAAAAAAATCATTGTTGATTTCTGTTTGAGTGGCCCAGGTGATGGCAACTTCTTCACCTTGCTTTGCAACTTCAAAACTAGTCAGTTCTATGGGTAAAGGAGAACCAAGTGACGATAGGGTCCACCAGGTATTGAAACTTGTGATTCCTGAAGCAAGTGTTGATGTGGAAGAGGGATTGCTTTGTACCCCGGCAGGTGGAAACCATCCCATGGTAACTGGTTCCCATAATTGTGCGCGTGGTGAAACAAGTCCGGCTCCTTCCGAAGCCACGTACGAAAATGTAAGATTAGAACCTGCTGTTCCGGGAACCATTATATGCCAGAACCGGTCAACTGTTGACAAACTGTTATCAACTCCATAAACATCTCTCACATGGGTAACGGTAGGAGGATAGGGAGTATTGGCGGGTATAGTTCTGTAAGTGGCAAGCTGTACAATTCCCGAATTACCTGAAGTTTGCTGGTAAGTAAAAGGAATATAATTTGCTGCATTGTATCCAAATGGAAACACATAGCTTCCGTTTGAAGAAATGGTCCATTTTATACGTCCGCTGCCATCCTCCGTTTCACTTCTGATAAAACCAGCACTCCGTGAAATGGTTGCACCTGATAAAACATTAATTACACGACCACCACCTGAAGTACTGTGATCATTGTCGAGATTAAATTCTCCCGCTGTTAAAATTAACGAGGTTCTTATAAAAATCTCATTAGTAGTTTCAGGATATACCCAGGCAGAACCTGCCGTTCCGGTGAAATTTATATCAAGTCTGCCATATTGCTGCGATGCTGATGTAGCAATTCCGTTTGGAATTCCGGTTACAACCGATGTAGCAGTCCCATAATATTCAACTGTTGAATTGGCATCCAATATAAAGTTAACCCTGTTTTGAGAGTTGATATATCCATCAATCGAACTTGCGACCGTATTGCTTCCGGAATACAATCCTCCGGTATGGCTCGTCCGGTAACGTCCTCCACTACTAACAGTGAGCTGTGAATAATACGATGTGTACTGTCGGGCCCTAAGCAATTTATTACCCATATCCAGCGTACCGAAAATGGTAAGTGAATTTTTAGCAGCTGAGGTACTCCCCGAAACAGAAGTCATTTGAAAACCATTCGCACTCGAAGAAGCATTCACTATTGTGGAGGCCCTGATAGTTTGTCTGACATGTTGAATGTTATGCGTTGAAGAATTGCGGGAATAAATGGTAGTACCGGTACGATTAAAATAAAACTGTCCGAAAAGATAATTACCCGTCAAATTGTTTGCATGTGTAATAACCGCGCTCCCGGATACAGTGAAGGCAACCCCATTAAATGTAATGGTATGTTCTGCCATTGCACTGCCTGTAGCATTATCAAAATTCAAAGTACCTGCCGATTGCGTAAAATTTCCGTTAATTGTTATTTTGCAGGTATCTGTAGTTGCGGATGTAGCACCATGAATATTGAAAATTCCTCCGCTTTGCTGATATTCTCCTGTTATATTCATTGTTGCTATTCCTGTCATCCACTTCAGGTTTAGAGTTCCACCGGTAATAATTACATCACCTCCAACTGTAACCGCTGCAGTTCCCTGCTTTGTTGATAAATTGGTACTTCCACCCGATATTTCAATGTTTGTTCCTACAGCGAGGGTTATGTTGTGACCATTTGTTCCGCCAGTTGATTCATCACTCACGAAATATACTTTTCCACCGGATACCTGGATGCTTCCAACAATATTGACGGTTTCATTATTTTCAGCATGACTGGAAAGAAAATAGGCATTGGCATAATTACCGGTTACTGAAAAATTACCACCAACATTAAAATTTAAACTTGCTTCGTTTGAACCACTGTAAGTCACAAATTCAACAACATCACTATTTGATTCCCAAACTATTTCAAAATTGTTAATGCAATTTATTACCACTGTAGTTGGACCGGATGTTTTTACATCAACAAACTGCGCATACCCACCAAGGAAAGTAAAATCCTGGAATGTAAATGT
>JALYQW010000098.1 GCA_030855635.1 Bacteroidota bacterium
TTTCCTCAGTTACATTTTTAGTGAACATTGAATCACCAGGGTACATGCTGCCTGAAAACATAAAGTCCTGCCAAATCAATATGCCGTTTTCATCACACAACTTATAAAAAATATCGTTCTCATAAATTCCACCTCCCCACACACGCAGCATATTCATTCCGGTAATTTTAACATCATTAATTAATTTCCTGTAAGTTGAATCTCTTATCTCCGTAAGGAAATTACTTTGAGGCACATAGTTGGCACCTTTCATAAACACCGGCAACCCGTTGATTCGAAAATAAAAACTATTACCCCATTCATCTTCATCCTGGAAAAGTTCAATGGTACGTATTCCTGTTCGTTCTGAAATGGTATCTACCAGGTAACCGTTAATATAAAGTCTGGCCGCTACATCATATAGCGGTTGCTTGCCATATCCGTTTGGCCACCATAACTCCGGGTTGTCGATTTTAAATCTCACTTCGGTTGTTGTTGTTCCTTTTTTCAACCGAAATTGCTTAAACCCTTCTTTGATGGTGATAACTGCATTGGGTAAATCGGCATGAGAATAAATAGTGACAAAGCCACTCAGCCAGGCACATGTATCAGCTATTTCAACCGTCTTCAGCTGCAAAGAAGTAATATAAACTTTATCATGAGCACTCATAAGCACAGGCTGCCAGATACCCATAGTCAAAAATCTCGGTGACCAGTCCCAGCCGAAGTGATACGGTGCTTTCCTCACAAATGCACTTACTTTAACTTCCGCAACATCATTACCCATAGGCAGTGGCTGTGAGTAGTTTTTCATTTCCTGCTCACCACGTTTGGAAGGAGAGTGAAGCTGTACCACCAGTTCATTTTTGCCGGGCTTCAAAAACCGCTTTCCATCTACTCTCCATTCCCGGAACATATTGTTTGTCATCAGCAAAACTGAATCATTCAGAAAAACAGTGGAATAAGTATCAATGCCTTTAAAAATAAAATCAATGCCCTTAAATTTCAGCAGGGTATCACTAACATTAAAAACAGCACGGTATTTCCAATCCGTATCCGAAATCCATTGAAGCTGTTGTTCATTATTTTCAAATAGCGGGGGTTCAATTTTATTGTTTCGCAACAGATCCATTTGAACCACTCCGGGAACTTTGGCAGGAAGCCAGTTATTTTTTCCTGCTTCATTAAATTGCCACTCAGGTTGAAACGGAACGGTGCGAACAATGCGGATTATTTTATCAGCACAGCCCGAAAATAAAATCGCCAAAAATAAAGTCATGTAACAAAACCGTTTCATGCTTCGGATAATGCTTTATAAATTCCTGTCAATTTTGTTTCATCAAAAACATAAACGCCATATTCATCATACCGGGAAATATTTCCCATCGACTGCAGAACTTCATTTTTATACTTCATGGCACCATCCACTTTTTTCCGGGAAGTAAAATGAAATGCTTTTACTCCTGCCTCGTGCAACAGTACAACATTGCCCGGATTCACACCACCCCCTGCAACAATTTCAATACGATCACCCGCGCGCTTAACCAGTTCACGAATTAGTTCTAATCCATCTTCTGCTGTCTGAAGTTGACCGGAGGTGAGCAGCGACTGGCATCCGATGGCAATAATTTCTTCCAATGCAAAAAAGGGTTCAACGGTCATATCGAAAGCTCGATGGAAGGTAACATCCATAGGTGAAGCCAGCGAGACCAATTCCTGACAACGTTCCCTGTCAATGGTTCCGTCACTGCAAAGTACTCCAAACACAACGCCAGAAGCGCCAGCCATGAGGGCATGTTGAATATCTTTTTTCATCAATGCGAACTCTGCATCACCATATAAAAAATCACCTGCACGCGGACGAATCATCACATGTACCGGGATGGTGAGTGTTTCGCAGACCATTTCCATCAGCGAAAGCGGAGGTGTGATACCACCTTCAACGAGCGAGGAACACAATTCTATGCGAGAGGCACCTAAACGTTCAGCTGCCAAGGCCATTTCAAAATTGTCGACGCATACTTCTATTGTCAGATCATTTGGGTAAGACATGGTGGAATAACATCATTACAGGTTCAACTATCATTAATTCACTTTCGTGGATGGGTTTTCGTGCTTCCCTCAGTGTATTGTTGGAGGCTGTTACCCAGGAATCAGCAACATTTTCACGATGGTTCAGGAGTTCAATACTTTCCAGGCCAATCACAGCTGTTGATTTCAATAAAGCGGAAAGGGTAATCCATTCTTTAAGTGCTGGATTACCTGTAGCAGCTTCAATAACTTTTTGATGATTATCACGCCATGTTTCCAGTTGTTGCTGAATTTCATCTTTGACGGAATTATCCCTGCTTTTAACAAACTTTTCGCAAAGCATTTTAAACTCACGTGCAGCATCCGATTCCGGAAATGCAATATCAGGCAAACGTGTAAAAGGCAAATCCGTGCTGTAGGCGAGGCCCTGGCTGTGACGGTTATAATCTTTCAGGGGCTCCACCAGACTTACCAGCAACCGTAGCGATGCTATATCACATTCCGGACAAAGCCTTCGGATCATCATTTCCTGGTTTCTTAAATGCTGCAAGCCGGTTTCTTCCAGCTGAACGCTTATGATACGAAGGCGGCGGTACATATCGGGAATATTATTCACCTCACGGCCTGACCATAAACGTTCTGCAATGGCGGCAGTGCGTGGCCAGATGCGAGAATCAATTGTTTCGGGTGTTACCAGTTCAGCCCACATGGTAGCTTCTCCGCCAAGGATTAATTTTTGCACTTCCGTCGATAATGCTACATCTGCAGGCAGCGGATCATTCATGTAGTGTTTCCAGGTAGGCTGAGAGAGATCGATGTAATAGCCATTGGATAAAATTACATTGTAACCCTGCGATGCAGCGGCCTGCACACCCTCTTTTCCGCGCCAGGACTGAATCACAGCACCGGAAGGCAGGCCGGGTTGTAAAATTTCATCCCATCCAATCATTTTTTTATTATTCTTTTCCAGGATGCTAAATACTTTGTTATTAAAATAATTTTGAAGAGCGTGATTATCTTTCAGCTCTTTTTTACTCATGAATGCCTGTATCTCGCGATTAGCATCCCATTGCTTACCATTATTTTCATCTCCGCCTATATGAAAATAATCATCGGGGAATAGCGAACTCATCTCGCCAAGAAATTTCTTTAAAAATTTATAAGTGTTTTTACTTGCCGGGTTCATGGATGGATCAAAAACACCAAACTTTTTTTCGACAGCATAGGGACCGGGTGCACTTGCAAGCTCCGGATAACCTACAAACCAACTCGTGGCATGACCGGGCAAATCAAACTCAGGAACCACACGAATACCTCTGTCGGAGGCATACTGAATTAATTCACCTATTTGCTGCTGTGTATAATACGCTCCGTTGGATCCTGCCTGGTGAAGTTTTGGAAAAATTTTACTTTCAATCCGGAAACCCTGATCCTCGGAAAGGTGCAAGTGGAGCACATTCATTTTTACCATGGCCATTCCGTCGAGGTTGCGTTTAATAACATCAACCGGTGAAAAATGCCGGCCCACATCGATGAGTAAGCCCCGCCAGACAAAGCGTGGTTCATCTTTAATGCTTACACCATTTATAAAGTAACCCACATTATCGAACTGCACCAGTTGGAGAAAAGTTTCCAGTCCGCGAAGCACACCAATATCATTTGGTGCATTTAACTGTGCATTATCACCACTAACGGTAAGAGCATACGTTTCATCTTCACCAACCTTCAATTCACCCTTGCGGGAATAATTAATCACCAGAGAAAGACCTTTCCCAGTTTGAGTTGTTCTATAAAAATTTTTGTTGAGAATCAGGTGCGTCCGGTCATCCAGCCGCCGGAGAAAGCGCAAAACCGCTTTGCCGGCCCTGGAAGCTGAAGTATCATTCATGACAACATGAAAATTATTGTCGATTTGAAACCGCTGGGTGCCCCATGTGAGCTGAGAAGGGACCGGAAGAAGATTGTGTTGCTGAGAAAATAACGGACCGGAAAGGAGAAAAATCAAACCAAATGATTGCAGGAATTTCTTCATAGTCAACCGGTATTTACCGATTGCCTAAATTACGAAAGAAAATCCATCCCAATTAAGATCGTGCATCCGATCAAGCCTGGTCTGTTCCCTGC
>JALYQW010000138.1 GCA_030855635.1 Bacteroidota bacterium
AATTTGGATAGAGAAGGCTGGGCGGGATGAAAGGCGGGAATGTAGAATCTTCAATCTTCAATGTAAAATGTAGAATTACGTGATAATTTTTAATGAAGATTGCAGATTGCAGATTGAACATTTTACATTTCTCATCATGGAATTCAACGAATCTCGATTCCGAGGAAAATCAAATTAAGTATTGAAGATTGCAGATTGATCATTTTACATTTCTCATCATGGAATTCAACGAATCTCAACTTTGAGGAAAATCAAATTAAGTATTGAAGATTGCAGATTGCAGATTGAACATTTTACATTTCTCATCATGGAATTCAACGAATCTCAATTCTGAGGAAAATCAAATTAAGTATTGAAGATTGCAGATTGAACATTTTACATTTCTCGTTATTGAAATCGATAAATATAAATTTTGACGATTAGGCTTTAAACTACACAGCAAAACATATTAATAAATCTATTTATGGAAGAACAACAAAAAAACAAACGAACATATGATCTCGAGGATCGCCTGATCCGTTTCAGTGCAAAGATTGGCGAATTAGTTCCCAAATTGGTTGCCACCTTGGAAGGAAACACTATAAGAAATCAACTGATTCGTTCCGGCACCTCACCGGCATTGAATTATGCAGAAGCTCTTGTGCCAGAATCAACAGCTGATTTTATTCACAAGATTTCGATTTGTCTTAAAGAACTCAAGGAGACAAGGGTAAATCTTAAACTTATAATTTTGCGGAAATTGTCAACAGATATGGAACAGGCTCTCCTTCTCGAAAGCGAGTGCTCCGAACTCGTTGCAATATTCATCGCTAGTGTTAAAACTGCCAGAAAAAATGCGGCAGCGAAACAAAAGCAATCGGGTTAATCGTAGCAAAATCTTATTTGTTAATTATTAATTTCTCTACATAAACAGATTTCCCATCTAAATTTATTTTTGCAAAATAAACACCTGCAGACAATCTTTTCGTGCTGATCAAAAGAGTCTTTGAGGTGCCATATAAAGTTTGATAAAAAATATTTATACCTATTGAATTATATAGGTGAAAATCTGCTTTTGAATTTACTTCTATCTCATAGTTTATCCAGAATTTATCTGAAGATGGATTGGGATAAATAGTAAATATTCCATTTTTATTTGGATCATTTATACCAACAATTGTATCGCATGGGCTTCCTGCTATTTTTCCAAGATCGTAATTTGGAAAATTTGGAAGACAATTATTATACGTTGGTAATACAAAACTATGCTGACTGACATTACATGATACCCCTAAGCTATCAGGATAATTTATAACATGCAAAACATTGCAGCCGCCATAAGTACTAAGATATATTTTGTTATCTGGTGCGAGAGCATGTTGAAAAAAATATGTTGGGAAAGGTGAAACGAAACCATCATAAGTCGCTACTGTGGTTCTTGAATTATTAATATTTGTAGATAATAAATTAAATTGATAGAGATTTAAATGGGTGGAGGCGTATAAAAATCTACTATTCGGAAAAAATGAACAACTTAATATTCTTCCATAAATTCCTGTTTCCGGAACAGTTAGATAGTCTTCTGAAATTCATTTCCTGTTTAATTATCTTAATTCGTTTTGGGATATGATTCGAATAAACTTGTAAGTACCCCCGAAATCCGGACAGTTTAAAAGTAGAGAAAAAATTTCTAACTTTAAATTGTCAATATGAAAAAAGGCAGGTACGAAGAAACACAGATCAGTGCCATGCTCAAAGGAGCAGGAGAGCGGTAAAAGATTAGCCGGCATTTGTCAGCAAAAAGGAATCAACCCGGCCCCGTTCTTCAATTGGAAAGGCCAGCACAATAATACAGGAATTTGTATAGAGAGGAATGAACAGGGTGACGGGAATGTAGAATTTAGAATGTAAAATGAAGAAGTGAGAAATTAAAATTAAAATTTAAATTCTACATTTTAAATTACGCATTATACATTTAACGTTCTTCATTTTAGAGTTAAAAGATAAAATCGAAAATAATTTAAAAATGAAACTGAAGAATTATTAGTTATGAATAAATGACTTGAGTGTTGAGCATTTTGCATTGAATATTTTTCATTTCATTCCCGTGTAATTTTCACATTAATCAGAAATATCGTGCAATAAAGTAGAAAAGGAGGATGAAGAATGAAAAGGTAAATTAAAAATGTTCAACTCAAAATATTAAATTAAGAATGAAATGAAGAATTATTAGTTATGAATAAATTACTTGAGTGTTGAGCATTCTACATTGAGCTTTTTCATTTCATTCCCACGGAATTTTCACATTAATCAGAAATATCATCAATAAATAAAATTATAATAATTGGTAAATGCAAAATTGCATCATGGCATGAAAATGGCCTTTCGTTATAAGTTGTGAGTTAAGCATTTTTTGTCCCCCCTCCGAGTAGTTCCTTTAAAACTCCCAATAAAAGGAACAATTTTCGTTACATTTGCTCAACCAAACTTAAACACCTTGTTTACTCATGAGGCATCTTTTACTTTTTGTTTTGTGTGGAATTTTTTGGACATCTCTGCTGGCACAGACCTTTACCGGTCCTGGAGGAGCTATAACAGACCAGGCCTATACCTATTATGACCTGAATGTTTCCGGTTTGCCTTCTCCGCTCGATACCAGTTATGGATTAGAATCCATTTGCATTGATATTGAGCATACCCGAACCGGTGAACTTGACATCAGACTGATAGCCCCTGATGGTTCGGTACTGGAGCTTTCTACGGGAAATGGCGGCACAGGCGATGATTACTCAAATACTTGTTTTGATGAGAGTTCTCCTAACTACATTCAAAATGGCGACGCGCCTTTTGCCGGATTTTATCATCCCGAAGGACTAATAAGTTCTATCAATAACGGCCAGGATGGCAATGGCTTGTGGCAATTGTGGATCAATGATTTTGCAACTTCCGGAACGGGTAGCGTCATCAGCTGGCAACTGACATTTGGTTCCGGCCCTCCCGCTCCGTTTTCCTCCAATCTTCCTATCGTAAAAATATTTACGAATGGTCAGGTCATACCCGACGAACCCAAAATCCTGGTGAAAATTGAAATTACGGACAATGGTCCTTCCGCCAGGAATTACTTCACCGATCCCGGAAACGATTATAACGGTTGGGCAGGTATGGAACTGAGAGGTTCCAGCTCTATGCAGTACGATAAGAAAAGCTTTGGCTTCGAAACTACCGACAGTTTATTGAATGATACCAATGTGAGTATTCTTGGAATGCCACTTGAAAATGATTGGATCCTGAATGCAAATTTTACGGATAAGACCATGATGCGGAATGTGCTCGCGTATCATGTTTCACAGCAAATGGGTCATTATGCTGCACGGTGGAGATTTACTGAAGTATTTTTAAACGGCCAGTACCGTGGCATTTATATCCTTTCGGAGAAAATTAAACGCGATAATAATCGTGTCGATATCGCTAAACTCACCCAGGCCGATACAACTGGTGATGATATCACGGGTGGATACATCCTGAAAATTGATAAAAGCACCGGATCGGGAGGCGCGGGATGGCTGTCTGCTTTCCCACCGGTCAACATGGGTCCTAATCCCGAATTCCTGTATGAATATCCTGACGAGGATGACATTCTTCCTGTTCAGGCTGATTACATTCAGAATTTTATTGATTCATTTGAAATAGTTTTGAATGATCCTTCCTTTAACAATCCTGTAACCGGTTACCGGAGCATTATTGATGTAGGCACTTTTATAGATTATTTCCTTGTTAATGAAATCAGTAAAAACATTGACGGATATCGAATCAGCACCTTCATGCATAAGGACAAAGACAGCAATGGTGGTTTGTTAAAGATGGGTCCTGTTTGGGATTATGATATCGCCTGGGGCAATGCAAATTATTATAACGGTCAGTATACATTCGGTTGGAGTTATGAGTTTTTATACCCGAATGATGACTGGCAGGTGCCTTTTTGGTGGGATCGCCTTTTACAAGATACGCAATTCACCGGTGAACTGAAATGCCGATGGGACAGCTTGCGTTCCAACCTGCTGTCTGATTCGTATTTATTTTCGTTTATTGATTCACTTGCAGCGAAACTCGACGAATCACAACAGCGAAATTTCATGCGATGGCCAATTCTTGGTGTGCAGGTAGGGCCAAACCCGATGCCGATACCGATTGATTACGCAGGAGAGATTGATTACCTGAAAAATTTTATCACGGGAAGAATGACAGAACTGGATATTGAATTGCCGGGTGTATGTACTACCGAAGATGACGGAAACTCCGGTCTGCATTCAGAGCAGTTTGTTATTTATCCCAACCCTTCACGGGATAAAATCTATATTCATATTCCTGATTTTAAATCAGACAGAAAAGTGCAGTTGAATATTTATTCCATCCATGGTATGTTGCAACGCACTACAGAAATTACTTCGCAGGAAATTTCATTGAATGGTTTTTCAAATGGTATTTATATTTTTGAATTCAGAGAATATAATGCTACCTGGCGGGAAAAGGTGGTAATTCAGTAGTCAATTCAA
>JALYQW010000108.1 GCA_030855635.1 Bacteroidota bacterium
TATATCCTTACTCAGTAACCGGTGCGTGCCGATGATGATATCAATTTTACCATTTTTAAGTTTATCAACGGTGACTGATTGCTGGGCCGCCGATTTAAACCGGTTGAGATAATCCACTGTGCAGGGAAAATCCTTTAAACGATCTGAAAATGTTTTATGATGCTGGAGAGCGAGAATGGTAGTAGGAACAAGAATGGCAACCTGCTTGTTATCATTAAGAGCTTTAAATGCCGCCCGTATAGCAACTTCAGTTTTTCCAAATCCCACGTCACCGCATATAAGCCGGTCCATAGGATAGGGTTTCTCCATATCCTTTTTTATGTCAGCAGTCGACTTGATCTGGTCGGGAGTGTCTTCATAAATAAAGGAAGCTTCCAGTTCTGTCTGGAGGTAATTATCAGGTGCAAAAGCAAAACCTTTCTGAGCCCTTCGCTTAGCGTACAGTGCAATCAGGTCTTTAGCAATGTCCTTTACACGTTTCTTGGTTTTTTGTTTAAGATTAGCCCAGGCGGGTGAGCCGAGTTTATTTAGTTTCGGAACTGTTCCATCCTTGCCTGTAAATCGGGCTATGCGGTGCAAGGAGTGAATGCTTACATAAAGAATGTCGTTGTCTTTATATACCAGCCGGATGGCTTCCTGTGTTTTTCCATTTACATCAATTTTTTCAAGGCCTGCAAACTTTCCGATGCCGTGATCAATATGGGTAACAAAATCACCGGGTTTCAGACTGTAAAGTTCTTTCAGGGTCAGTGCTTCATTCTTACTGAAATTTTTGCGTAACCGATAGCGGTGATACCGATCGAAAATCTGGTGATCGGTATAACAGGCAACCTTCAGGTCGTTATCGATAAACCCCTCGTGAATGGATAACAGCATGGGCGTAAACGTAATTTCCTGTCCCGGCAGCCGTTCAGGCATTTTGATATCCTGGAAGATGGCATAAATTCGCTCAATCTGTTTTGCAGTATCGGCAAAAATCAGGTTCCTCATTCCCATCTTTTCGTTTTCGATGAAGGTCTTGGCGAGCAGATCGAAATTTTTATTAAATGAAGGTTGCGGACGTGAACTGAAAGATTGCGTCAAATCGGGCTTGAAATACATTTTAGTTCCGGTCTCCACCCTTCTGAACCGTGACATCAAGGTGGCTATATGTTCTGAATCATCAAAAATGCCTTCAGGTTTTCCGGGGAGAATGCCCAGCAGATCTTCATCAGCACTGTATTCGGAAGCACCTGATTCATTCATTATTTTCAAACCCGATTGCATCAGTTCCAGTGAATGTTGCAAATTGCTGCACCAGAGAATCGTATCACTTCCTATGAATTCAAGAAACGACTGGTGTTCTTCCTTAACCAGTTTACCCTGAACATTGGGAATGATGGTAATATGATTCATGTTTTTTTCGGAAAGCTGTGTTGCAGGATCGAATACCCGGATAGAATCAATTTTATCGCCATCAAATTCGACACGATAAGGCAATTCATTTGCGAACGAAAATACATCCATGATACCACCCCGGATTGCATACTGGCCCGCTTCGAGAACAAAATCAGCTCTTTCAAATCCATTTCCGCCAAGGAATTCCATCAGGAATTCAATCGACAACGCCTCACCTACCCTTGCTTCAACGGTATTTGAGACCAGTGCTTTTTTTGTGACGACCTTTTCATGTAACGCTTCGGCATATGTGACAACTGGAAGCGGTTTAACATTTTTGCTCAGGTGCGTCAGCACTTCTGCCCGAAGCAAAACATTGTTGCTATCGATATACGGAAATGCGTAAGGTTTTTTTAGTGATGAAGGAAAAAACAATGCGGTACGCTCCCCAAGAATATTTTCAAGATCGTTAAGAAAATACGCGGCATCTTCCCGTTCAGGTAAAACAAAAATGATACGTTCAGGGTGTGCATCATATAAACTTGCCGCAAATAATGCAGGTTGTGAACCTGACATTCCGGTAAGATGAATTACTCCATTGCCCGGTTCCTGCAATTGTGCCTGAACCGTACGATGGGAAAGACTTCCTTTATAGAGATTAAAAAGATAATTAAAATCCACTGTTACGAAATAACAAAATTAAATTGAAAAAAGGGAATTTAAAAACAGGAACGTATCCCGACCTCGGCAGCCGGTAAAATAAAAACAGGAAACGTTGCAAACAGATTTCAAACAACCCCCTCCCACTTAACACTCACGGTACTTATTGAGCAATGTGTGCTGAACGGGCCATGTAATCTTCAGCAAGTTTTACCATTTCACTTGAGCCAATAAAGAGCGGAGTTCGCTGGTGCAGGGAGGTAGGCTGAATTTCCATGATACGGTTAAAGCCATCGGAAGCTTTCCCTCCGGCCTGTTCAATAATCCAGGCCAGTGGATTGCACTCATAAATAAGGCGGAGTTTTCCTTTGGGGGATTTAGCGGTTGCGGGATACATATAAATTCCGCCTTTTAACATATTCCTGTGAAAGTCGGCTACAAGAGAACCGATATAGCGCGAAGAATAAGGTCGTTTTGTACCGGCATCTTCCTCCTGGCAATATTTGATATATTGTTTAACACCAGTAGGGAAATGAACATAATTACCTTCGTTAATTGAATAAATATGACCGTTTTTAGGAATTTTCATATCCGGATGGGAAAGACAAAATTCTCCAATACTGGGATCCAGTGTAAACCCGTTCACACCTCTTCCGGTAGTATAAACGAGCATGGTAGAGGAGCCAAAAATAACATAACCCGCCGCTACCTGTTCGGTTCCTTTTTGAAGAAAATCATTCAACTGTATGGAACCGGTTAGAGAAACACGCCGATAGATGGAAAAAATGGTTCCGATTGAAACGTTAACATCAATATTGGAAGAACCATCCAAAGGATCGATACATACCACGTACTTAGCGTTTTTTGAAACTTCATTAGAAATGGTTACCATTTCTTCATTCTCTTCAGAAGCCACTGCACAACACTCACCACCTGAACTCAGGGCCGAAATAAATTGTTCGTTAGCAAAAACATCTAGTTTTTTCTGTTCTTCTCCCTGAATATTGGAAGAACCCATATCACCCAGGATATCGGCAAGCCCGGCTTTATTCACCTCGCGGTTTACTATTTTTGAAGCAATGCCAATGTCTCTTAAAAGCCTCGACAGCTCACCTTTAGCATAAGGGAAATCAGACTGACGTTCTATTATAAATTGTCCGAGTGTAATCACGTGTCTTTTGAATATAGATTTCATTTAGGTTAATTGCAGTTGCAAATATCGGAAAAAAAGCGGCTCATACGATGTATTATCGGCGTATTGCAGGCTCAACTTTACGCTACAATACCTTCATTATCAAGAGTTAATCTAAATCTGCCTCTTTTATCACAACTTGTGATTCCTGTTAATGAGTCAATCATGCTAAAGGGCATTAACTCTTTCCTAAATTTGCAGCTCTTCATCAACCGCCACTATTTCAAGCCCGATAACCTAATTTGTGTCATCGAAACACCGAATCATCGTTTCTGTAACCAGTGACCTCAGCACCGATCAGCGGGTACACCGTTCATGCCTTGCTTTGCAGTCCCAGGGATTTGATGTGTTACTGATCGGTCGCGAACTGCCTGGGAGCATACCGGTACCCTCACGACCCTATGCTTCACACCGCTTCCGGCTTTGGTTTCACAAGGGTATGCTGTTTTATGCCTCCTATAATATAAGACTTTTCTTTTACCTGTTGTTTTCAAATACACATTCATTGTTTGCGAACGACCTGGATACTTTGCCGGCGAATTACCTGGTATCGGTATTGCGAAAAAAACTGCTGGTATACGACAGCCATGAATATTATACCGGTGTTCCGGAACTGGAACATCGTCCCATTGTGAAGTCTATATGGAAAGCAATTGAACGATGGATTTTTCCCGGTTTAAAAATTATTATCACCGTGAATGATTCCATAGCTAACCTTTACGGGAAAGAATACGGAAAACAACTGGTAGTAATCCGGAATGTTCCCATTGTTACCGTGCAATCCGCTGCAGTAAATAAATCCGTTTTGAGATCGCAATTAGGTCTTCCATTAGATAAAAAACTTGTCATTTTACAGGGATCCGGCATTAATGTACAACGCGGCGCCGAAGAAGCCGTAATTTCCTTGCGTTACCTTGACGACGTAAACCTGATTTTGCTCGGCGGCGGCGATGTATTACCGGCTTTGAATGCGCTTGTTATTCAATATCAGCTTGAAGATAAAATTATTTTTAAGCCACGCATGCCTTATAAAGATATGATGCAATACACAGCTGCCAGTGATTTGGGATTAACATTTGATAAGGATACCAATCTGAATTACCGTTTCAGCCTTCCTAATAAAATCTTTGATTACATACAGGCAGGCATTCCGGTACTGGCTTCCAGGTTACCTGAAGTGGCAAAAGTTATCACTACATATGATATTGGTGATTTTATCGAAAATCACGACCCGGAACATATTGCTAAAAAAATTAAAAGCGTGTTGGGTGATGACACGTTACTTGCCCGTTGGGGAAAAAATCTGCATCTTGCATCAAAAGAATTAAACTGGGAAAGCGAATCGAAAAAATTTCCTGACATCATTCATGAGCGCTACTGAACGGCATCTTCACATCATCAGTTTTGATGTTCCCTTTCCACCCAATTACGGAGGAGTGATTGATGTATATTTTAAAATTCGCGCGCTTCATGCGAAAGGTATAAAAGTTCATCTGCATTGCTTTCAGTATGGTCGTGAAAAGGCAGCAGTATTGACACAATTCTGCGAATCGTTACATTATTATCAGCGGAATGTAGCCAAGTCGCAACTGTTCATGAAGCTACCGTACATTGTAATTTCAAGAAACTCGGATGAGCTGTTACAAAATCTTTTGCAGGATGATTACCCGATTTTATTTGAAGGTCTGCATACGTGTAATATCCTGGCAGATGAACGACTGAAAGAGCGGTTCAAAGTGGTGCGCACACACAACATTGAACACGATTACTACCTGAATTTAGCTAAAGTTGAAGGCAATATATTTAAAAAGTATTATTTTTATAATGAATCAAGCAAACTTGAAACATTCGAATCAGTTTTGCAGCATGCCCAGATTATTGCCGCCATTTCGCGAAACGACGCAGCATATCTGGACAGCCGGTACAAGAATGCATTTTATATTCCCGCGTTTCATTCAAACGACCAGGTGCATATCAATCCCGGAAGGGGGAATTTTACATTTTACCATGGCAACCTGTCCATTGGAGAAAATAACGAAGCGGCGTTGTACCTTGTAAATGAAGTATACCACAACATGAAAGCGCCTTTGATCATAGCAGGATCAAGGCCTACCAATGATTTAAGGAGCGCAGTGTCGAAAAAAAATCATATCACGTTAATCAGTGATCTTACCACAAAACAAATTCATCAGTTAATTAATGATGCACACATTAATGTATTGCCTACTTTTCAGCCGACCGGAATCAAATTGAAACTCCTTTCAGCATTATATAACGGTCGGTTTGCCATAGTCAATCCGATGATGGTCGAAAATACAGGCTTGGAAATGCTTTGTGAGATTGCAGCAACTCCTGCCGAAATGAAACAAAAAATTTCAGCTTTGATGGAAACCGACTTCCGTGCAAGCGATATTAAAACACGAGAGAAAATTTTGTACGAAAATTTTTCAAATAATATGAATGTACAAAAGCTGATCGATCTGATTTATCCTTCCGGAAAGGGATTATTTCCTCAATTCTGAGATTGGTCAAATACCTTGCCTTGTTCAAATTTAATAATCCTTGCAGGATACTTTTCAATCAGCGAATAATTATGAGTGGCCATAACAACGGCCCTGCCACTTTTGCTGATTTCAAAAAACAATGTCATAATTTCATTCGATGTTTCGGGATCCAAATTGCCGCTGGGCTCATCGGCCAGAATCACATCCGGATCATTCAAAAGTGCCCGTGCAATAGCCAGGCGCTGTTGTTCACCACCTGAAAGTTCATGAGGCATTTTAAATCCTTTAGTGCCAATGCCTACTTTATTGAGCACTTCATTTATACGGTCATTAATTTTAGTTTTGTCTTTCCACCCGGTTGCTTTCAAAACAAATTCGAGATTTTCCTTGGCCGTGCGGTCAGTAAGCAACTGAAAATCCTGGAATACAATTCCCAGTTTCCTACGCAGGAAAGGAATTTCCTTATTTTTAATTTTACGGAGGTTATATCCGGCAACTGCACCTTCACCCTGAGTTAATTTAATATCACCGTACAACACTTTTAATAAGCTGCTTTTACCACTGCCGGTTTTACCAATAAGATAAACAAATTCTCCTTTACAGATGGTAAGGTCAATGTTGTTAAGGATGAGATTCTTTTGCTGGAAAATGCTTGCATTCTCAAGACTGATAATGGTTTCGGAAGTCATTTATAAATTCAGATTTCGAGTTTCATTACTTTACCAAAAGGGATTTCGTTTATGATCCCGATCATTTTGGCTTCCTGATCTCCCAAACCACATTTTGTCAGGGCCTTTTCAGGGCGGTCGACACGAAAATAAGCCAGCAGCGTGAAATTATCATCACGCAACTGAACATAATCGGGAATTTTAGCTCGACCTTTTATTTTCAGGATATACATGTTGGGGATTTCATAAATGATAGACAAAAGTAGTTAATCTGAATAAATGATGAACGCATTAAATTAGCAGATCGCCAAGGAACTAATTGATAATAAGTAAAAGGGGAACGCGGATTTGGCGGATGAAACGGATTCTCGCAGATAACCTTATCCATCCGTTTTAATCCGCCCAATCCGTTAAATCCGTGTTCACTTTTTTTGCAAGCGATTAAAAAAAAATAATTAAGGCATTAGCACATTATTCATTGTGCGGCAGTATTACAATGATGTTAAGAGTTTTCACCACCTCCATGTTCATAAAATTCCGGTAACGGGTAATAATCAAACCTTTTAACCCGTTTGTAAGATTTAAATTTGCAGGTATCCTTATTAAGTTCATAAAACCATGAATAACAACAAGTTGTTGAAATACTTCCCCGTTTTTCTTTTTCTGATTTCATTTTTACCTGTCAATGCGCAACAACAGGAACAACATTATGACCCCGGTAAAAAGTATCGGATGGCGTATGAGCTATTCCTTAAAGAAAAATACAGCGCAGCCCGCGACCAGTTTACCGAATTTCTGAAGCAGGACAATATCCTGAATTCAAATGACCGTATCAACGCTGAATACTACAGCGCACTGAGTGGTGCAGAATTATTTCATCCGGATGCCGAAAACGAACTGGTTCGGTTTACACAAAAATATCCTGAAAGTTTGAAAGCGAAACTGGCCTATTTTCATGCCGGCAATATTCTTTATAAGCAAAAGAAATATAAGAATGCGGTTAATTACTTTGAAAAAACCGATATCAGCTATCTCTCGAATGAGGAGATTCCTGAATACTATTTCAAGAAAGGATACAGCTATTTTTCAATAAAAGACTATCCGAATGCAAGCAAGAGTTTTCACGAGATCCTTAATGTAGAGTCAAAATATAAAACTGCTGCCAATTATTACTATGCGCATGTAGCCTACCAGAACAATAACCTCAAAACCGCACTGGAAGGATTTCAGAAATTGAAAGATTCGGAAAGTTTTGGGCCCATTGTACCTTACTACATTGTGCAGATTTATTACGAACAGCAAAAATATGATTCGGTGATCACCTATGCAAAAACGCTGGAAGGACGTTCTGATGTAAAAAATACGGCTGAAATAAGCCGCTTCGTTGCTGAGTCCTATTATAAAAAAGGTCAGTATGAACAGGCATTAACAATGTTTGAAGATTTTGAACGCAGTTACCCCCGGTTAAGCCGTGAAGACCTTTACCAGCTGGGCTATTCCAATTACAAATTGGGACGTTGTGAAAAAGCAATAAAGTATTTTGAAAAAGTAGTTAATGTAAAAGATAAACTCCAGCAAACAGCCTATTTTAACCTGGGTGATTGTTTCTTAAAACTAAATGACAAACAAAGTGCACGGAATGCTTTCCAGTTTGCCTCCAAAGCGGATTATGATAAACAGATCCAGGAAGAATCACTGTTTATTTATGCAAAACTATCGTTTGAATTATCATTTCAGCCGGTAGCTATCAATTCGCTCAATGAATTTATAAAATTATTTCCTGCATCCGAGCATATCGATGAAGCAAATGAAATACTGGCACAATTGTACATCACAACGAAAAATTATAAGGATGCACTTGTTTCTCTTGAAAAAATTAAGAGTAAATCGCCAAAAGCAAATGCGGCTTATCAGAAAGTGGCTTATTTCAGGGGTATAGAATTATTCAATGACCGCGATTATGAAAAAGCCATCGGCATGTTCAACAAGGCAATCACCACCGAAGTGGATCACCTAATACGTTCGCAGGCAATGTACTGGAAGGCCGAGGCAATTTACAATCAGCAAAAATATGAAGCAGCCATAAAGCAATACCGCATTTTTATTTTTAATCCCGCTTCCCTCAATGCTCCCATGTATAATACTGCCAATTACAACATGGGCTACAGTTATTTCAAACTAGACAATTACAAGGACGCCAATATATGGTTTCGCAAGTACATTCATAACAAAGCGGATACGGATGTTCCAAAATACAATGATGCACTCATCCGTATCGGGGATGGATTTTTTGTAATGAAGGATTATGATAATGCCATGGCTTTTTATAATGATGCGGTTGCAGCTAAGGCCAGAGCGTCGGACTATTGTTTGTTCCAGAAAGGAATTATACAGGGTATCCGGGGCGATATGCAGGGGAAAGTAGCAACCATGAATCAACTGGCATTGTCCTATCCTAAATCTACTTACCTGGATGATGCTTCCTACGAAAAAGCGACTGCAATGATGGGGCTCGAGGAATATAAATCGGCGGAAGATGTTTACCGTAAAGTAATCAGAGATGTACCTCAGAGTGAGTATGCGAAAAAATCATTGCTTAAAATTGCACTGGTTCAGTATAACCTGAAACAGGATAATGAAGCTTTGGCAACCTACAAGGAGGTGATTAAAAAATATCCCGGCTCACCGGAAGCAATGGAAGCCCTTACGGGGATAAAAAATATTTATGTAAGCGGCGGCAATCCCCAGGCTTACTTTGATTATCTCAAAACCGTGTCCAATGTAAACATCAGCGAAACAGCACAGGATTCGATTACCTACGAAGCGGCTGAACAACTCTACATGAAGGGCGATAATAAAAATGCATCAAGGAATTTTGATGATTATCTGAAAAAATTTCCCAACGGCCTGTTTGCACTGAATGCGAAATTTTATAAAGCGGAATCGGATTACAAGGCTAAAGAATTTGAAAATGCGTTGTCGGGATACCAGTTTGTGACGGAACAACCCCGGAATATTTTCACTGAAAAATCATTGCTGAAAGCGGGCTTTATTCAATTTGATAAAGGCAACTACGACGAAGCGTTGAAACATTTTGACAGGCTGGAAGAAATTGCCGACTTCAGAGATAATATTATTGAAGCCCAGGCCGGACAAATGCGCAGCCACTATAAAAAAGGAGAATTTGAAAGCACCATCACCCAAGCCCGTAAACTTATTGACGGCGACAAGGTTTCAAACGAACTGCGTAATGAAGCTTACCTGCTACAGGGCCGTTCTTCAATGGCGTTAAATGACTTGAAAACCGCCGGTGATGCATTCACGGTAGTTGCAAAAATTCCCAACAGCGAAAGTGGTGCTGAAGCAAAATACAGCCTGGCTTTGATTCAATACAAGCTGGGAAATTTTAAGGATTCGCAGAAAAAATGCTTTGAAATGATTAAGCAGGTGCCTTCGTATGAATTCTGGATCGGCAAAGCTTTTATTTTGCTGGGTGATAACTATGCGGCTCTGAAAGATCCCTTCCAGGCAAAACATACATACCGCTCCGTTATTGATAACTATGAAAAGAATCCTGCTGATCCTGAAGATATCCGGGTAACCGCACAGGAACGGCTGCTGGCAATCGAAAAAGGTGAAAGTGAACAGCTGCAGCAGGAAATTGAAGATAAGGAGAAAAAATATTTTGGCGGAGATAATGATACTACAGGAGGGGATAATGAATAAGCACCTGCAATTAATAAATATAAACATGAAGCGTATTATCACTGCAACATCGTTTGCGAGCATAGTTCTTGCCTTCCCCGTTATGGGCCAGCAGGGAAATCTCGGTGATGAGCAAATTAACGTTGTGAAGGCCTATCAGCCCACACTCAGCGATGCCTTTAAAATTAGTGATGTTCCGGAACGGGATACGGCAGTATCGTATACCCCCGACATGAAATACACTGTTGACCAGGTGCAGCACCAGACTGTTTATACCATCACTCCTATTAAAC
>JALYQW010000134.1 GCA_030855635.1 Bacteroidota bacterium
GGCCACTCGTTTCGCTTGAACTCCGCATATAGGTTTTCTGCTCTTTAATCTGTCTTCCATCTTTTGTACAGCATTCATTTCAATTTATATATTCAAATTGTCCTGATTCAGGACACACACGGTTTGCGGCTTGGCGAATGTGGCGATTTTTACCACAAATGTTGATGCGGAGAACCAATGTTTGATTAACCACAAATGTGTCTGCGGGGCACTGAACCGCCACTTTTGCCAAACCGCTGTTATGCGTTCGCCCTTTATTCATTCTCGCAGTCTTCTGCTTCATCTGTAATTTCCGATGCTGAGTTCATAGCCTTTTTCGCATAGTATTGAGCATCGGATAAATTGTCGGAATTGTAAGACTTTTTACCATATGAATAAGCGTCACTTGCTGAACTTTCTGCATCATCGCAATCACATTCACTATCATCGGCTTCATCTTCTGCACTTGAAGATGCGTTCATTCCTTCCTTAGCATATGATTGAGCATCTTCTAACGAACTTGCATTATATGCTTTTTTGAAATATGAATAAGCATCGTCCGCATAAGATTTAACATCATCACATTCCTTCTTTGTCGATAGCATAGTAAAAGCTGTCAAGAACACACACACAAATAATATTAGTGATGCGAAGAGTAAAGTTTTATTAAAATGTTTCATAAATGTAATTTAAAATTAAGATTAGTTTCTATTTATTGGTTTCACTTTTTGGGATTTGCTTTTTCCATTCAGCTTCTGCGTCAACTAATGGCTTATGCCAGTCCCAAAGTTCTTGTAATGTTTTGATGTCAGAAGGAACAGGATTTGATTCGCTAAAAGCCTCGTCAATTGTCAGCGGAAGATTATGTTGATGGTAACTTTCAAATGTCCTTCTTGGATTATATGCAAGCGAAGAGCTGAAATAGTCATTTGTATAGTCGTAATGATGTGAATGAATAAAATTGTCCCAACGTTTAACTCCTTCTTCTTCCGGTCTTATGTCAATGATTTCAAATTGCTCCATATTTCTCTTACTGGCAGTTCCCCAAGCGGTATTCATAAGACTAACTGCCTCAACATCGGTGTCTGGTGCTCCATATCCGAAAACAGTTACCCGTTTTGTGCTGTCCTCGTGGAGCCATCCTTTTACTCTGTCCCATTCGATACTTATAAATTCGTCCTCTGTGTAGTTTTTCTGTGAAACAGGATATAATAACGGAGTTGGCTCAAACAACCCACCATCACTCCTCATTTGCATACCAACTGGTCCACATCGTTAGTCTTCTTTGCTATAACCAATGGAAACAGACCCGTGCAAAAAAGATAAATACGGCATATCGGCAATGTGTCCGTTTCTACAAAATGCTTGATATAAAAACGGGTCCCAATTAAATGTTGCAATTAAGTCTCTCGGTCGAAGTGAAAGGACTAAGAAATCATAAATGGTCGCTTCGTTTTCTGGCAACTTCATATCCTTGAAATAATCGTAAACTCGGTTTTGGATTTCGAGGATTTCGTCTGATTTAGGGTTGTCGTTATGTAAATTGCTATAAAGTTGCTCGAAATTTTTTGCTCTCAACTTTTTAGGAAGGCTGTCAACAATGTCGGATAGTCCAACAATGTCAATAAAATTTTCCATTGATGGCAGTTGTTTACCATTAGGTTCAGGATTTCTAAATGTTGAGGCTATACTTGCTCCTGCACCTAAAATTACTACGTGTCCACCGCCACCATATACAGTTTTAATTCTATCTTCTTTTGTCTTTGCCATTGTCGGTCATTTTGATTTAGCACGGTCGTTCATAGGGTGACGCATAACGGATGGCGCATTTGCGCTGGTGGGTTTACTTTGGATAAATATTCTGATGACTCGAATTTCAATTTTAAAAATAAACATCTTGAAATGAAAAAAGCCCCACTAGCGACAAATGCGCTGTTATAGGAAGGCCGCATGCCGCGACATAATTTTTCAACTTTAATTTCTACTCAATTACTCTCACTAAATCAAATTATTCCAAATTCTATTCTACAATTACTTTTATCATTTTGATCTCACCGATATCATTTTCAACTTTGGCAATAAACAAACCACTTTGATCAGAATTTAGTTGGATTTGAAGTGATTTTTCATTTAACTTGTTTTGGAAATAAACACAACGCCCCGTTATATCCAAAAGTGATACGGCATTAATATCATTATTTCCATTCATTGAAATTGTAAATGTTCCGTGGTTTGGATTGGGAAGAACACTAATGTTGCTTAAATCACTTGTTTGACCAATAGAAAGTTGCTGCATGGCTCTATTGCCGCCATTTTGAATATTGTTTGTGTAGCAAATACCAGGAATCGGAAGATTTTCATTGATGACAGCATGAAAAGTGCCACCGGAAACATAAAATCCATCTTTCAAATGAATATAATCGCCTGCGGTAAAAGTGACATCGGCACCTGCTTTAATTTCATATATGCCTGTTGGCTGATCGGTATCAGGGTCGACATTTTCGCCAGCGATAATGTGAGATGTTGCAATGTAGTTCAAAGGAATTGATTGAAAAATATTGCCGTTTTGAACATTTTGGACTTGAGAATAATTCCTGAGAATTGCTCCCCCTTCACCGCGGATTTTATATCTTCCATAATTGTTGTCCTTGTCCTCATACCCTAAAATTTGAGAATAATCGTTAAACCTCATTGTTCCTCCGGGATTTACAGCAAATCGAGCATCAAATAGTTTGACGCAATTCTCAACTGTAAGAGTAGCTTTATTAGCAATATAATAATAACCAAATCTCTCATCACTGTAAAATCCATTTTGATCAACCGTTGCAGGATCATCCCACATCACTGGGGGATAATCTTGAGGATCGTAATTCAATGGGTGCAAATCAGCTGCATTTACAGGGACAGGAACCCTAGTTGGGTCGTTGCTGTATCCATTTTGTGGATCTAAACTAGCATTTAAGACTTCTTTATTTGAAGGAAATCTCCCCAAAATAGTTTTGAATGTGTAACCTTCAGGAAAAATAATTTCAATTGGAGAATTTGTTCCATTTGATACTCCAGCATCAGGATCAATAGTAACTTCCGATGGATTGTAAATTTCTTTTGTACCTGGATTGATTTGTGATAGATCTAATATTGGCAAACCTTTATCTATAAAGTAATCATGTTCTATACCTTTATAATAATCCGGAATTTCCATTTGATTATTTTGATTTCTATAACCAGATAAAAGGTCGCCAACAGAATTTCTAAGAAATGATGTTAATAAACTAAATGGGGGTGTATCTCCATATTGTAACTCATACTGGTTATTAATGAATAGTCTAAATAAATCTTGAGGAGGAAATCCAGGAAAATATCCTTTAGAAACAGTTGATGGACATGATACAGATTGGGTTAAGTTCGCATCAAATCCTGAATAATCTATAGTTCCGCCGTCAATCCATAAACTATTATCAGTTTCTGAATATGAATAACTAACTCCTGGCGCTGAAATAATTTCAGGAATAAAAAGTAAGTCGTAATTAACTGGATCTGCATTTGAATACAAATTATCAGATTTAAAAGGATACCATTTCATACGCCCTCTTGTGTTATCATAAACCCATTGAATAGAATCAAAAGGGGCATACGGTGGATCGTCACAATGGATGTAAACGGTATGCTTTATTATTGTGTGCGGAAATGTATACCTCCAATCACTGGTTGGATTAAATCCGTTATTCAAAAAAGTAGATGAAACTAGAGCTTCAGGATGGGTATCTCCACCACTAAAAAATCCTGTCAATATATTCCCCAAAAATTGACCATTTTCCCTTCTATTATACAAATATGTTTTGGGGTCAACACCAGATCCCCAACCATGAAAAATATCATTATAATTATCATTAGGCATGCTTAATTTTCTTTCAAGATTATTAGAAGTGCAACCTGCAGAAGTATTCCAACAATTGATTGTAAATGGAAAAGAAACTATTTCCATCTTATATGATAAGGAAAATGATGAACTAAATGGCGGAAATCCCACTCCTGATTGAGCAAAAGGATGTTCTCTCAAATGTATTACATATTCGCCATTATATGGTAAAACATCTGGAATATTAGTATTGTAAACTAATTCCAATGCTTGATTAAAATAGGAAGGGTATACGCCCGTTTGAGGATAAGTACCAGAGTAATTGACATAATCCAACTTATAAGGATCAATAATTCCTGATTGACCAACACCATATTCTGTAAACATTGAAAAAATTACTAAGAAATAATAAAAAGAAATTGGTCTAATTATTTTACTTACTAATAATAAATTTTGCGACGCTGTAATTTTCATTTGTAGTTAATTTTATTATGTAGTTCCCATTCGGAAGAAAGGAAATATCCAGAAGTATTGATGATTGAGGAATAAAATCTCTCCATTCAGTGAAATATGATCGGCCATAAATATCGAAAACTTCTAAATGAATTTTTTTCATATTTAAATCCCCGTCAACAAATACATTAAGTGTTTCGGTTGTTGGGTTTGGATACAAATCAACCTTAAATTTTAAATTATCATTTAAAACTATTAAACCCGTATAGCTATTACACAGTTCTATTTCAGACCATACATGTGAAATGATCGAATCAAATGAATAGCTGTTAAAAACAGTATCTGAAACATAAAAATTTAGCCATTCTGTCAATAACTGTGGAACAGTGTCGGTGAAGAGGATCGTAGAATAACTGTTGCATCCAGCATCCAATGTAGAGTCTGTTCTCAATACCAAAATATCTGATACATCACCATTTGTGCCACAACTAAAAACTCTTCCGTCTCCAATATTGAATGATTTGTATAAACGTCGATTAAACCCCGAATTCCCATAGTTTTTGCCTTGAACAAGTGTTAAGGTGCTATCTATGATATATAACATGGGGCCGTTTGACGAAACAAGATAACTGCCATTTAAGTAGGGTATTATATCTAATGTGCTGCCTCCGGGTGTTATGTTTTTTTTGTTTAGAAGGATATTCCAGGAGCTATCCAATTCGATAAAATGTGGTGCTGCAATTGAAGATAAATTATTGTCAGTTGCTGCAATTAAAATATTATGATTTACATTAATAACTTTTTGTCCTAAATCGAGTGTAGTATTTCCTATAGCAATGGAACGTTGAAAAATTCCAGAAGAATCGGTTTCCAATAATAAAATATCTTTATCCCCTAATATAGTATCACCAACAAATCCAGTCATTAGATAATTGCCATTGGGCAATTTGATTCCATCATTAAAACCTGCTGTATAAATTCCTTCTACTTGTTTAAACCAGTTTAAAGTACCGCCGGAATCGAATTTTGCTAAAAAAGGTTGTTCTCTATAGGTAAATTGAACAGAGTCAAATTCAATACTTTGATACCCCCCTATAATAAGGTTGCCGTTGTTGTCTTCAAATAATAGTTTAGTGAGGTTAAATCTGCCATTAGTGGCCAAATAACGGGACCAAATTATATTACCTGAAGTATCGGTTTTTGTTAGAAAAATGTAATTGTCAATTGAAGATAAGGAACCTCTTCCTAAAACCATTAAATTTGAATCACTGGAAAAAATAATTCGGCTTGGTTCAATATTGATCGAGCTTAAAGTTTTCATCCACAAAGTTTGCCCAAATGAATCTACTTTAGTAACATTAAAAGTTTCTAAATTATTTGCACCAATAATATAAAGATTGCCCCAAGGATCTAGTGTTCCATCATAAACATATTCTGATACATTGTTTTGAGGATGACCAAACCGTTTTTGAAATGTAACTTGTGCCAAGGATACTTGAAATATGAAATACAACACAAGAGTGTAATAATATTTCATTTATAATTATTTTTAAGACGTTTATTTTCAGATTTGAGAAAATCTATTTCCTTTTTTAGTTCTACAATGTAAATGAATATTTCTTCAATTTTTTCTTGCTGTAATCGTTGTACTTCTCCTATGTTTTGGCCTGTTTCAGAAATTTCATTTGCTGATGGCATTCCCGGAAGATGTTTGTGGTGGCGATAAAAAGTTTCAATTTCTTGAAGTGCAGTTGGTTTGTAATTTTTTTCAAAAACATAATCCGGCCAAGCACCCGAAAGCTTTACATAAGCTTCTCGAAAACCAACTTTGCCATCAACAACCATTTTATATCCGGCAGGAATAGTCGATGTTCCAATTCCGACCCCTCCGGCCTGGTTGATGCGCATTGCTTCATTTG